>JBKEAR010000054.1:0-9096 GCA_047972425.1 Alphaproteobacteria bacterium
GAACAATATAATAGAAGGTGATCATGCCAGATTAAAGCGTTTGATAAAGCCAACCCTTGGCTTTAAATCCAAAAAAACAGCTTATGCTACAATCAAGGGCTTTGAGGTTATGAGAGCCATTAAAAAGGGACAGGCCGTAATTGGACAAATACAGAAAGGTGTTTGGGGTGAAATACGTATGATTGAACGAGCTTTTGGTATTGGTAAAAGTGCCATTGCAGAAGCCGTTGACCTAATTAACGCAGAAATAGTTAAAAACCCAGATCTTGAAAAAGAAATAATGGTTATGGTAAATAATATGAAGGCTTTTTAAAGAGAGAAAAATTTAATTATAGACGACCTAATTTTGCCTTCTTAATTTTTTGCAACAGAGCCACTCAATAAATATCGCCTAAAAAACTTTAAACGGTACGGGGTGCATGGCGCCTTCGTTAGAGCATACATAGGCGGCAACTGCATTGGCAAAGTGATTAATCACGTCTAAATCCGCCCCGTTTAATGCTAAAGAACATGCAGTGGCAGAGAAACTATCGCCCGCCCCAACGGTATCTTTTAGTGGGACTTTAAAGCCGTTATGGTGCGATTTTTCATTGCCCCGATAAATGGTAGAGCCTTTGCCCCCTTGGGTATAAATAAACATTTCTACCTTATCTTTAACTGCATTGTAAAAATCATCGGGGTTTGCAGGCAAATCTAATGTTTTGGCAACAATGGGCATTTCTTCATCGGAAATTTTAAGATAATCGGCATTATTCAAGCAAAATTCTAAACTTTCTTTATCGTAATAATGTTGGCGAATATTCACATCAACAAAGGTTTTGGCTCCGGGTTTTTTATCTTTGACCATTTGCTGTATAGTTTTGCGAGTTTTATGGTTGCGTTGGGGGAGCGTGCCAAAATAGATTAAATCGGCACTTTGAGCTAAAACCTTAATATTTTGGTCATATTCAATATTATCCCAAGCAATATTTTCATGTATTTGCCAATTCGGTACACCATCAGCGCCCACATTGGCATTTACGGTGCTGGTTGGGTAATCGACAATTTGTAAATAATGGTCAATATGATTTTGCTCTAAAATCGCTTTTAAATCCTTGCCTAAATCATCATCGCCAATGGCAGAGATAATTGTGGCATCGGCACCCAAATGAGATAAATGAAATATAAAGTTAGAGCCCGCGCCCCCGATTTTTTTTGTTCCGTCATCAAAATTTTCCCAAAGGAAGGCATCGAGTGCGACTATTTTCATGGTGTTTTCCTCTATTTGCTTTTTTATGAACATCGGATTATATAAGTGCTATCATTTTATAATAATTAAACTTAAAAGGCAAAAAAAATGGATTATAAAGAAGCATTAAATTTTGTGGTTGCCCAACCCTTAGATAAAATTGTATCTCACGCAAATGGAACATTTGAATATGCGCCAACTGTTGATGCTTTAATTACAGCCTGCCTTGATGATTTTGATATGGCGGTTTATGATGATTATGTAACAACGGCCAAGTTTCGCCCCGAGCTTTTAGAGCTTAAAGAGAATAAAAAACAGCCATCGGAATTTTCGAAAAGCGATCTTCAACTTTTTTTGGTTATTCAGCAAAAGGCCGAGGATATTATGGCCGGCCAAATTGCCGCGATTATAGAAAATGGGGTACTTATTAAAGTAGCCAAAGAAATTAAAAAATAGTTCGCCTTTAAGAATTAAAAAAAATAACTGGAAAAATTATGCCAAGATGCTTAATATCAAGGCATAATTTTTTTAAATTTTTTTAAGCATAGGAGGCTTATTCAATGGCAAAAATTAAGGTTAAAAACCCGATTGTGGAGCTTGATGGTGACGAAATGACCCGCATTATGTGGTCGTTTATTAAAGACCGCCTTATCTTACCTTATTTAGATGTAGACTTAAAATATTACGATTTAAGCGTACAAAAGCGCGATGAAACCAATGATCAGATTACAATTGATTCTGCAGAAGCCATCAAAAAATATGGTGTGGGTGTAAAATGTGCCACAATCACCCCCGATGAAGCCCGTGTAGAAGAATTTGGCCTTAAAAAAATGTGGAAGTCTCCCAACGGAACCATCCGTAATATCTTAGGGGGAACGGTTTTCCGCCAGCCGATTATTTGTAAAAATATCCCTAAATATATCCCCGGTTGGGAAGAGCCTATTGTGATTGGTCGTCATGCTTTTGGTGATCAATATAAAGCGACTGATGTGCTTATTCCGGGTAAAGGCAAGTTGACTATGCGCTTTGAGCCTGCCGATGGCAGCACTGCGCAAGAATGGGATGTTTTTGACTTCCCCGATAGCGGTATTGCCATGGGCATGTATAACTTAGACGAATCTATCCGTGGGTTTGCGCGCTCTTGCTTTAACTATGGTTTGCAATTGGGCTGGCCGGTATTTCTTTCCACCAAAAATACAATCTTAAAAGCCTATGATGGCCGCTTTAAAGATTTGTTCCAAGAAGTTTTTGATGCCGAGTTCAAAGATGATTTTGATGCCAAAGGCATTACTTATGAGCATCGCTTGATTGACGATATGGTGGCTTGTTCGATTCGTTGGAAGGGCGGCTATGTTTGGGCTTGTAAAAATTATGACGGTGATGTGCAGTCCGATACAGTAGCGCAAGGTTTTGGCTCTCTTGGCCTAATGACCTCGGTACTGATGACACCCGATGGAAAAACTGTGGAGGCCGAAGCCGCCCATGGTACCGTAACCCGCCATTACCGCCAGCATCAAGCGGGTAAAAAGACATCCACCAACCCAATTGCCTCAATTTTTGCATGGACACAAGGCTTGAAATTCCGTGGAGAATTTGATGGCACACCGGATGTGGTGAAATTTGCCGAAACTTTAGAGAAAGTTTGCGTGGATACTGTAGAATCCGGCAAGATGACTAAAGACTTGGCCTTGCTTGTCGGTAAAGACCAAGCTTGGTTAACAACCGAGGAATTTTTAGAGGCGCTTGATACCAATTTACAAAAAGCTATGGGATAATTATTCCATAAAAAAGGGTAGGGTGTTAAAACGCTACCCTTCTTGTATCTGCAATTATAATAAATGGTAAATTTGGGGGAATTTTTATTTTTTATTATTAAAAATTCAACCGATAAAATGGTACAAATAAACAAACAAAACTAAGGCTTGACTTGATGTAACAAATCATTTATAAAAACAAGCTTTCAAGGGCTAGTTTTGCTAGCCATTTATTTATTAAGAGATTAAAAGGATAAGATTATGGCTCGTCGTTGTGCAGTAACTGGTAAAGGTGTAATGGTCGGAAACAATGTTTCTCACGCTATGAACCATACAAAACGCCGCTTTTTACCAAACTTACAAAAGGTTTCTGTTTGGAGTGACAGCTTAGGCCAAGCTTTTCGGTTGCGTGTAACGCCTCATGGCATTCGCACATTAGAGCATAATGGTGGTTTAGATGCATTTGTTTTAGGCACAGCCAAAACAAAATTATCGCCAGAGCTTCAAAAAATTAAAAAGCTTGTAGAAGCTGCTCAGTAAGCAGATAACTTTATCCCATTTAAAACCGCCTTGCCTATGTAAGGCGGTTTTGTTTTGCCGATAATCCTAGACTTGCCCGTTGATATATGGGAAGATAGCGGGTATCAACGAAGGAGCATAACATGAAAATAGGAATTATCGGGAGCAACCAATTTAGCGACCAATTTGCAGATGCCGTAAACCAAGTGGCGGGCTTTGAGGGCGAGATTACTTATTCACGCCGCATAAAAACGGCGGAGGAAAAAAAGAGCACATGGGGTTTTGCTCATGCAACCGATAATTTAGATAGCCTGCTGGAATCCACTGCCGAAGTTATTTATTTAGGCTCGCCCAATAGCCTACATTATGGGCATATTATGGCCTGCTTAAATGCGGGCAAACATGTAATATGCGAAAAACCTATGGTAACCACCATGGCCGAGTATGATGCGGCATATGCTTTAGCCGATGAAAAAAGCTTGTATTTATTTGAGGCTTATCGCCATATTAATGCACCGAATTTTAAGGTTTTACAAAAAGAGGTTCAAAATATCGGCAAAGTCCGCTATGCCAATTTGGTCTTCAGCAAAATATCATCAAAATATAACGAGTTTAAAAAGGGCATTATCGGCAATGCTTTTAACCCTAAAATGCAAGGGGGAGCTCTTAACGATTTAGCTGTTTACCCCATTGCTGTGGCTATGGGTTTATTTGGTCCTTGGCAAAGTTTAACCTATAATAAAACGCTTTTAGAAAATGGTGTGGATGGTCAAGGTGTCATAACTTTACAATATCCCGATATGATTTGTAATATTATGTTTTCTAAAATCGCAAATAGCCATAATCTTTCGGAAATTTGTGGCGAGCAAGGTGAAATTATCATTGAAAATATTGGGCTTATTGAAAAATTGATTATTAATGGCCAAGAGGTAAACGAGAATATTCTTGAAAATGATATGGTCTATGAGGCCACACGCTTTTTAGATATTATTCAAAATAATGATCAAAATACCTATAGGCAATTATGCAAAATTAGCCGATTAACTTGCAAAATTTTAGACGAAGCTGCAAATAAAAAAGCTTAGCTTGTTTTTATGTGGTGAGAATGTTATTGTAAATCCGTTGACATTTCAAACTATTAGGAGACAGTTAATGGGATTATTTAATTTTTTAAAAAATATCGGTAAAGCCCATGCCGATGAAAACCCAAGTGCCGAAGCTTTAACTAAAGAGATTAAAGATTTAGGGCTAGAAGCCGATGGCGTAAAAGTAAAAGTAGAAGGCGATAAAGTTGTATTAGAGGGCGAAGCCACCCAAGAAGTACTCGAAAAAGTTGTATTAGCAACGGGTAACTCTAAAGGGATTGCTGCGGTAGAAACCAATGTAACCGTAACCGATAACGGAAAAGAAGCCAAATTCCATACAGTGGAAAAAGGCGATAATTTATCGAAAATTGCCAAAAAATATTATGGCGATGCTAACCGTTATCCTGAAATTTTCGAGGCCAACAAGCCCATGCTTACACACCCCGATAAAATTTACCCGGGTCAGGTACTCCGTATTCCGGAATAAGGTGCAATAATATTTTGCAATCATAAAGACCTAGGTTATATTACTTAGGTCTTTTTTATTGAATAAGGAATGGGCTGTGGATCCGATTTTAAAAGCATTAGAATATTCGGCCAAAAATTTTGACTTCCCCGAAAAAAGCCAATCTTATCAGGATTATCGTACCAATTATCAGCGCGATTTAGGGCGGATTATTCATTCGGCAGCCTTTCGCCGTCTACAAACAAAAACCCTAGTGATGGGTGCGAGCGAAGGGGATTTTCATCGCACAAGGCTCACACATTCGTTAGAAGTTGGGCAAACAGGGCGCGGTATTTGTGCCCATTTAGAGAATCAATATCAAAATCAATCCAAGCTTGCCCAATATATTCCGAGCCAATATTTAATCGAGGCAATTTGTTATGCCCATGATATCGGCCACCCGCCCTTTGGTCATGGGGGAGAGGCTGCTTTGCACCGTAAAATGGCCGATTATGGTGGTTTTGAAGGCAATGCCCAAACAATACGCCAACTTGCCCATTTAGAGCAATATTATCGGGGGGAGGGCATAAGGCCAACAAGGCGTTTAATTTTAGGTGTGCTTAAATATCCAGCGCATTATGATATGTTCGATAAAAAGAAATATGTGCATAAACCGCCCAAATGTTATTATAGCGAAGATGCCGCTTTTATTCAGAATGCATTGGCTATTTTTGAAGATTCGGATATTCAAGAATTTTGTAAAATTGGGGCAAAAGGGAAAACATTATATAAAAGTTTTGATGCCTCGATTATGGAACTGGCTGATGATATATCTTATGGTATTTACGATGTGGAAGATGCGATTGAGCGTAAAGTATTAAGGCGCTTGGACTTTAAAGATTGTTTTTTAGATAAATGTGCCGAGCTAGATATTAAGGCGCTTGTTTATTTAGATGTACAAAAGGTGGCCGATTATTTATTTGATGATGTTTATAATCGTAAATATGCAATATCGGCTTTAATTGGATATTTTATTCAGTCCAGCTTTATAGAAGTACAAGATATTTTCACCTCTCCTTATCTGGACTTACAAGCACAATTAACCCCCGAAGCACGGGGATTATTAGACTTTTTCCAAACCGATATTGGGTGGAAAAAAGTCATTATTCGCCCCGAAATCCAAACATTGGAGTTTAAAGGGCAAAAATTTGTAAGTGATATTTTCGAGGCCCTATGGCAACGCCCCATACAGCTTATCGGGCGAGAATATTTTGAACGTTATATGGGATTAGAAGATATTATTCCTTTGGTAGAAAAAAATGGTGAGAAGTGGTCTGCTCATTTAGATGCAACCAAACGAAGCTTATTTGCAAGGGCAATTTGTGATTTTGTGGCGCAAAAATCTGACCTAATGGCCGAGCGCTATTATAAACGATTATTTGTTCCTGATTTTGGTAATTCAACCGATGAGTTATAATCGGCTGTTTCGGTTAAATCGACTTTGGTGCGTTGGCGTTTTAAAAACCACCGGGCAGCCCGCGGCGAAAGGCGCTTACAAGGAAAAAGTAACGAAAATATAATGCCGCAACCAAATGAAAATATAATGGAAAAAATAATAGGATATTTAAAAAATATTATGTTATGAGTATGAAAAAACATTTCCCATAGCCAATAAATAACGGGTGCAGATAAAGCGGCTAATGCACCTATCCAAGATGCTTTTTCCCAATATTTTCCTAAAATGGTTATAACAAAAATACCGCTCATAATCACTGCTGCATTTTCAGTAATATAATGCATAATACCATCATTGACTATAACGGCAATTAACCAAGCACAAAATATCATAATAATGATGGTTACACGGCTAATATAGGGTAAATATTTTTTTGCAGGTGCATGATTTTTTAATAAAGGGATAACATCGCGTAAAAGGCTCATATGGCCAGCAAAAATAGCCGATGTTGCCGAGCTTATTGTGGCACTGAGCGCAACTATAATGGCAAAAATACCAAAACTATAGGGTAAAATTCTAAAAACCAAATAAGCAAAAGTTTGGTCCGAATCTGTTAATGCTATACCTTCGCGTTGGGCAATAACAAAAGCGGTAATACCTAAAAGGGCGGGGATAAACGAAAATATAAAGTAAGTTAAACCACAAACTAAATAGGCATGTTTAACTGTTTTGGGTCTTTCGGTAGCATAAATAAAATGCCGAAAAGAAGATGTTGCCATTACCCCAATTGTAATGGAAACCATAAGAGATATTGCGGGGAATACCCCAACTTTTTTAATGCCTAAAAATGATGTTCGCCCCCAATTTAAATAATTTGATATTTGGCTTTCAAAAAATTCGGCTTTGGCAATCACTTCGGTAACGCCACCCTCGTTGGCAACAATAAATACGGCAATCAAGGAGAAACCACCAAATAAAATAATTGCCATAATAATATTAGTCCATACAAGGCCAATAAATCCTCCTAAAATAAGGATAAGCGCAATAGAAAGTGTAACAAAAGCTTGTGTAATATGAACATCGATTGATAACCCAGATATATAAAATATAATCGTAGAGAGCAATAATCCGCCCCCCATAATATGTATCGCTAACCAAGATAAGCTAATAAAAACATCCCATATAGTTGTTACATGCATAATAATGGGGTTAGCGCCATAATAATAAGATATTTCCTCAGGTAGGCTCATAAATTGATATTTGCGCATACGGGCAAATAAATAGCCGGTTAAAATAATACCAATGCCACCGCCAAGGCCATATAATGCACCCGCCCAGCCGTTAATATAACCATAACCTAATGCGCCAATAGAAGACCCTGTGCCAACCATAGCCGCAAATGAAACCCCATATAACCGAAAAATAGATAAATTGCGCCCAGCAAAAAAGAAATCGGATTTATTAGGGGAGTGCATGGCTATTATACCGCCAATAAGGGCAAGTATTGTAAAAAATATAGTAAAATATAATAAATGCATATTCATGCTAACCATTGTGACCCCCTGTAAGTCACTTTAAGTTTAACCGCTTAATAATAACGGTGTATATTATTTTTTTTTGTTTATTATGGCCATATATATTCACTTTATATATATTTTTTCGTTATGATTTTAATTATTATTCTCATAATCATATAAGTATTAAAATGCAAAAAACAAGAGGGATATGGTGATGATGAACAGAGTTGGTTGGCAATTATTAAATCATATATTTCATTAAGGTTTAGAATATATGGTGGAGGAGACGGAGCCTTAATGCAACCACGTCTGAAAGCCGATAAAACCGCGTAAGTTATTTCAGATAACACAGATCCGAACAGAAGGTAACCTGTTTTATTCAGAGGACTTAGAGAAATCCAATTCTCTGATTTTCCCCAAATAGAGAACGGACGTGAGTTCGACTCATTCCGCCATGCCCGGCGTAACACATCAAAGCCACATCTGATCAGCGCGGCAGCTCGGTGCCTTCATTCATAATTCGGATGTATTCCACATAGGAATAAAGGCGGTTTCGCTTCTGACCGGTCACCTCTTTGACAATTCCGAGTTGTTCTAGTTCACGCAAACAGGCGTTGACCGTTGCCGGTGAGAGCTGAGTCTTCTCCTGAATCCAATTGGGAGAGGCCATTGGTCGTTCCAGCATCGCTTTGTGAATCAGGTGGGCCGACCCGGAGATACGCTTCAGCCCGTTGATACGCTGACCATCCTCGGCAGAAAGCTTCATCAACTGCTGCGCGGTATCCACCGCCTGAGTTGCCGTGTGAATGACCGCATCGGCAAAGAAATGCAGCCATGCCTCCCAGTCACCGGTCAGGCGAATCTCATTCAACAGTTCATAGTACCGCGGGCGATGAGTCTTGAAATATAAACTCAGATAGAGCATCGGTTCCTTCAGCACCTTCTCGGAACACAGCAGCAAGGTGATAATCAAACGCCCTAGACGTCCGTTACCATCAAGAAATGGGTGGATGGTTTCAAATTGAACATGCGCCAATGCCGCTTTGATCAGAACCGAGGTTTTCTCCGGCTGATCGTGTAAAAACAACTCCA
>JBKEAR010000044.1:0-25220 GCA_047972425.1 Alphaproteobacteria bacterium
CCGTGTTTTTGGGCAGCTTTGTGGATATTGCTGGGAGGTTCTTTATTGGTAATGAGCTGATTGATATTTTCGAAGCCCCCCATTTTGACGGTTTGTTGTTTACCGAATTTTGATGAATCACAAGCCAAAATAACATGTTTGGCATTTTTTATGAGTGCTTTAGCCACTTGGACTTCCTGATAATCGAAGTCGGATAATATGCCATCGTCACTAATGCCGGAAATACCAATAATGGCATGGTCTACATAAAATTGCGAAACAAAATCTATAGTGGCTTGGCCAACAACGCCGCGGTCGGAATGGCGCATAAAACCACCGGCAATAATGATTTCAAAATCGTTTTTGCCCGCTAACTGCATAGCAATATTGAGATTATTGGTAATGATGGTGAGTTTATTTTTATATTGTAAAAGCTTTTGGGCGGTAATTTCGGTTGTGGTACCTAAATTCATAAATAGGCTACTATCATCGGCAATATTTTGGGCGATATATTGGGCAATACGCTCTTTTTCGGGGAAGTTGATATTTTGCCTTGTGCGCCAATCCACATTATGGCGGCTGCGGTTTTTTATGGCTGCCCCCCCATGATAGCGGGTCAGAATATCATGATCGCACAAAAAATTGATATCACTACGGATTGTTTGGGGGGTGACATCAAATTTTTCGGCCAACATATCCACAGTGGCAAAACCGTCTTTGGTAATAACATCAACAATATTTTGTTGTCTTTTAGTGAGTTGGTTCATTATTTTCTTTCGCTAAATAATCTCGTATACGGTTTGCGCCCCACCAACAAAGCAGAGTCCAAAAACTGGCGATAACAATACGTATAATAATAACTTGGTTAAAAGTTTCTTGTAAATTGGGGTTTTTAAAAATTTCGATATATTGCTTGTTTATAAGTAATAAAATAATTGGCAAAATAAATGCCGCCAAAACAGTTATGGGCCATACCCAAATAAATTTGCGTGTATATATGGCGCATATAAGGGCAACGGCCGGAATCGTTGGGTCTAAAAATGTTATGGGGTTAAGTAATATATCTAAAGTCACTAAAAAACTCCTTATAATTCTATTAAAATAACATTATTTTTATGGTAAAAACAAGAACTTCATTGTTTAAAGACAAAGTCCTTGACTTACAAATTAGAGCATATAAATTAAAAAACTTAAGATATAAAGAATCATACTGACGAAAGGTTAAAAATGCCAAATATTACTTTACCCGATGGAAGCCAAAAATCATTTAATGCGCCAGTTTCTGGCTATGATATTGCAGCATCTATCGGCACGGGACTCGCCAAAGCGGCGCTCGCTATAGAAGTAGATGGAAAGTTACAAGATCTTTCGACGATGATTAGTGATGATGCCCATGTGAATATTATTACCAACAAAAGCGGCGATGTGGCTTTAGACTTATTACGCCACGATGCTGCCCATGTAATGGCCGAGGCCGTACAAGAATTATGGCCGGGCACCCAAGTGACTATTGGGCCTTCGATTGAAAACGGATTTTATTACGATTTTGCCCGCGATAAACCTTTTACACCCGAAGATTTAGAAAAAATTGAACAAAAGATGGCCGAGATTATTAACGCAGATCGTCCATTTACCCGCTCCGTTTGGAGCCGCGCGGAAGCGATTAAATATTTTGAAAACAAGGGCGAAAATTTTAAAGTAGAGCTTATCTGTGATTTACCCGAAGATGAAGAAATATCAATTTATAGCCAAGGGGAATGGACAGATTTATGCCGTGGCGCCCATATGCCATCAACAGGTAAAATTGGTAAAGATTATAAGCTGATGAGCGTTGCGGGCTCTTACTGGCGTGGCGATAGTAACCGCGAGCAATTACAACGTATTTACGGAACCGCATGGTTTGATAAAAAAGAGCTGAATGCCTATTTGGAACGTTTGGCCGAGGCCGAGCGCCGCGACCATCGTAAATTGGGTAAAGAGATGGATTTGTTTCATCTGCAGCCCGAAGCCCCCGGCATGGTATTTTGGCATGCCAATGGTTGGACACTTTACCGCGCGCTCGAAAAATATATGCGCAAACGCTTAGAAGAAAACGGATATATTGAGGTGAAAACACCACAGCTGATTAACAAAGAGCTTTGGGTGGCATCGGGGCATTGGGATAAATTTCGCGAAGATATGTTTGTAACCGGTGACTTAGAGGGCGAAAATACCATTGCAATTAAGCCAATGAACTGCCCGGCACATATCCAAATTTTTAATCAGGGGTTAAAATCTTATCGCGATTTACCTTTGCGCATGGCCGAGTTTGGCTCTTGCCATCGTAACGAGGCATCGGGTGCATTACATGGGCTTATGCGGGTACGGGGTTTTGTGCAAGATGATGCCCATATTTTTTGTACCGAAGACCAAATTATCTCGGAAACCAAAGATTTTTGCGATCTTTTAGCATCGGTTTATAAGGATATTATGGGCGATGTGGAAATGTTTGTTAAATTTTCTGACCGCCCCGAAAAACGAGCAGGAAGCGATGCTGTATGGGATAAGGCCGAAGAATCTTTAAGAAGTGCCGCCGAAACTGCCGGCATTGAACTTAAACTGAACCCGGGTGAGGGTGCATTTTATGGCCCTAAACTCGAATTTGTATTGCGCGATGCTTTAGGACGCGATTGGCAATGTGGCACTTTACAGGCCGATTTTGTATTGCCTGAACGCTTAGGTGCAACATATATTGGCGAAGACGGCAGCAAACATCACCCGGTTATGCTACACCGGGCGGTTTTAGGCACGTTTGAGCGTTTTATTGGTATTTTAATCGAGCATTATGCGGGGCGTTTCCCCTTATGGTTAGCCCCCAAACAAATTGTGGTTGCCCCCATAACATCGGATATAAAAGATTATGCCATTGAGGTTGCCCAAAAATTTAAACAAGCAGGTTTGCGCGTAGAAGTTGATGACCGTAACGAAAAAATTAACTATAAGATTCGGGAGCATTCCCATGCGAAAGTTCCGGTTATTTTAGTTGTTGGCGGCCGAGAGAAAGAAGAAAAGACGGTGGCTATGCGGCGTCTTGGCGGTAAATCGCAAGAAGTACTTGCACTTAATGATGTATTCGCTAAACTGGTAGAGGAAGCAAAAAATCCGGCATTTAAATAAATGTGGGGTTTTTCCGATATGATGGTAACTAGAGCAGGAGGTAATTATAGCTCGTCATCCCAATAAACGCCCAGAAAAAGATGGGCCACGTACGAATGAAGATATTCGCGTAAGCGAAGTGCGTCTTGTAGACGAAAATGGTGAAATGGCCGGTGTTGTACCCACACCAGAGGCAATTCAGCGGGCTTTTGCAGTCGGGTTGGATTTGGTAGAAGTTTCACCCAATGCCGAACCCCCGGTATGTAAAATACTCGATTACGGCAAATTTAAATATCAAGAGCAAAAGCGCAAAGCCGAGGCCAAGAAAAAACAAAAAATTGTTGAAGTTAAAGAAATTAAAGTACGCCCAGGTATTGAGGATCATGATTTTCAGACCAAAATGCGTGCAGCGCGTAAATTTATCGAAAATGGCGATAAAGTGAAGGTGAGCATGCGCTTTCGTGGGCGCGAAATGGCACATCAAGAGATTGGTATGCGGGTATTTGAGCGGATTATCGAAGAATTAGGCGAAGATTTTATTAAGGTGGATCAGCAGCCTAAATTAGAGGGTCGCCAAATGCTTATGATGCTTTCGCCGGCTAAATAGGATTTATGGCACTTTTTATTGAGTGTAGTCACAATGATTTGAGCAGAGATTATCTATGTGTATTCTCTCATAAATATATATAAAACAGCAATTTATATGTTGTCTGTTGAAAGAATAAAAACGGTTTGCATTTTGCAAATCGTTTTTTTATAAATGCGCATTATTTACATATTAACCCCTAGTTTTGGAGTTTTATGTGATAAAGCGTTTGTTATATATATTCATGATTATCATGCTAGGTATTATCCCTTTAACACAAGGAAATGCCCACCAAAAACTCTTTACCCAATCGGATATGCAACATAATGAGCAAATTTATAATGCGTTAACCGATGAAAGTGATGATTATTCGGATATTATTGCGGCTATGTCAACAGAGGAGCGCATTGATTTTTTGGTATATATTGGCTTGCATGATAGGGATAGCCTTTCTGATGCGCAATATGCGCAAATTCAAAAAATTACAATGGATATTTTAGATGATTCAGCTATCGCTTTAGATACTATTTTCGATGACCATCAATATCCAACAATTCAGATGCTCTCTTCCCATATTCGCCAAATTATGCTAAGCGATAAATATGATGCAACACTTAAAAATATTTATACTCAAGTTGCCGGCCGAGAACCTCTTGAGTTTTGGCAAAGTTACGATATTTTTAAAAATATGCTTGCCTTCGCCCGTAAGCGTAATACGTTATATTCAGTCGATCATGCCTATGAGGGTAAGTTAAAAATTTATAAAATTAACCCCGCCTTCGACCCCTTTGAGCAAATGCTTAACGAAGATGTGCAAACAATTAGCCGATTGCTACAAATGAAAGATGCCCCAAAAGTACATTTGGTTTATCACCCCATAAGTAAATCCGTCGCTTGGTATAAAGAAAAAACCCATAGCATTAGTGTTAATTTGGCCGCCCCCAATATTACATGGACAAAACTCACAGGCGATATTTTATGGCACGAGCTTTACCATGCTTATCAATATCATCTTATTGATAGCTATATTGGTAAAGATATCACCCAAACCAAAACAATGCTTTTGCAAAATACCGATACAGCGCATAATATTTGGCTGGCCGCTATTTATAATGCCAATTTAATGGGGTATCAGCGCAGCCATTTAAGTTATGCGCTCTATCGCAACCAGCCCATAGAAGATAGCGCATGGAATTTTGGCCGTAATATTTATAATGAAATTTTAGATGATTAAAGCCTGAGCCGCTTTTGTAAATATCGGCCTACACCATCGTTATCGGCCGTTTCGGCAACTTCGTTATATTGGTTCACAACCGATTGTCGCCCATTGGCCATAACCACCGGCTGCCCGACAATATCAAGCATCGGCACGTCATTGGCATTATCGCCAAAGGCAATACAGTTTTTAAGGTTGTAACCATAATGGTTGGCAATAAATTTAACGGCTTCGCCTTTATTGGCATTTTTATTGAGCAATTCTAAAGAGTTGGCTAATGAATATGTACCCCATAAATTCACATTGCTTTGGCCGGTAAGCTCGGTATAGGCTTCATCTAATTTGGCTTCATCATGCCATTTAAGTACCACTTTAATAAGGGGGGTTTTGGCAAATTCATCAAAAGGGCAAATTTCGGGCTTAAGCCCGCCAATATGAAAATAAGCCTGAGAAAGCGCATCATCTTTATTGGTATAAACTTTTTTGCCGCTATACCAAATGGCGGTAAAATTATTTTTATGGGCGGTATCGATAATCGCTTGGTTATCGGCTAAATCAATACCCATTTCATACATAATTTGGTTATTATCGAAATTTTCGACAATGCAACCGTTAAAGCAGCCCACCATATTTTTGGGTTTAAGGGTGGATATTGTGCGTATGGACTGCGGGGCACGGCCGGTGATGATATAAAAGGGAATATTGGCTGCCCAACAGGCATCCATTATTTGGTTATTATAATCACTCACGGCATGGTCATTATTGAGCAAAGTTCCATCTAAATCGCTAAATACAGCTTCTATCTGTCCCATAAATCCTCCAAAATTTTTACTATGAGAATGATGCGCTTTAAGCATGGTAAGGTCAAGAATTTATTGCAATAAAATTCAGCTATTGAATTTGTCCTAAATCACTTGCGCTCATGGGTAAATAAGGGTACAAAAAACCCATATTGAATAAAGATGAAAAAAATATATGAAAACAGAAATTTTTCAGTTTAACCTCCCCGAGGATTGCATTGCCCAATATCCCATGGAGCCGCGCGACCAAGCTAAAATGCTGGTGGTGAATGACGATAAGCTGACTAATGATATCGTGTGCCATTTTGCCCAATATCTCAATAAGGGCGATGTTGTGGTATTTAACAATACCAGGGTCATCCCTACACGTTTATTTGGTTATCGGCCATCGGGCGGTAAGGTGGAGATTATGCTGCATAAAATGGTTAAAGGAACCTGCTGGCGCGCCTTTGCCAAGCCCGCCCGTAAAGCCCCAGAGGGTATGATTTTAACCTTTAATGGCGATGTGCAAGCCAAAATTATCGAAAAGCTCGATGGCGGGGAAGTGCTGATAGAATTTGATATTCCCTTAGCCGAGATGATGCCATGGCTAGAGCAATATGCCAATTTACCCTTACCCCCTTATATTCGGGGTGGCTTGGCCGAAGATGAAGATACCCATCGCTATCAAACCATTTATGCCAAAGAGAAAGGCGCTGTTGCCGCCCCCACGGCGGGTTTGCATTTTACCGATGGTTTAATGCAAAGCCTTAAGGATAAAGGCGTTATTTGTAAAGAGGTAACCTTGCATGTGGGCGCAGGGACATTTTTACCGGTAAAGGTTGATGATATTAAGGACCACCAAATGCATGCCGAATGGGGCAGGGTAGATGCTGGTGTTGCCGATGCAATCAATAAAGCCAAGGCCAACGGGCAACAAATTTATGGGGTTGGTACAACATCGTTACGTTTGTTAGAATCTGCCTTTAACCATGGGCAAAATCAACTGATGCCTTGGGAGGGCGAAACGGATATTTTTATTTATCCGGGTTATGAATTTAAAGTAATAGATGGGCTATTGACCAATTTCCATTTGCCCGGTTCTACCTTATTTATGCTGGTTTCGGCCATTGCGGGGTTAGAGAATATGAAAAATGCCTATCAACATGCTATTGGTAACGGCTATCGTTTTTATTCTTATGGCGATTGCTGTTTATTAAAAGTAAGCGATACCGGTAAAAAAATATAAAGGAAGATAATGAGTAACTTAAAGTTCACCATTCACCAAACTGATAATAACGCAAGGCGTGCCACATTAAGTACCGCCCATGGCGATATCCAAACCCCGGCATTTATGCCGGTAGGTACAGCCGCCACCGTTAAAGCCATGCTGCCGGAATCGGTAAAATCTACGGGGGCAGAAATTATTTTGGGCAATACCTATCATTTAATGTTGCGCCCAACGGCCGAGCGCATTGCGCATTTTGGTGGCTTGCATAAATTTATGAATTGGCCGGGGCCTATTTTAACCGATAGCGGCGGTTTTCAGGTAATGTCTTTGGCATCTTTGCGCAAAATGAGCGAAGAAGGCGTGCGCTTTCGCAGCCATATCGATGGCACTTATTACGATTTAACGCCCGAACGTTCGGTAGAAATTCAGCATTTGCTCGATAGTAATATTACCATGCAATTAGATGAATGTGTAAAATTGCCTTGCGAAAAACAAGAAGCCGAGCGCGCCATGGAGCTTTCTATCCGTTGGGCGAAACGCTCTAAAGAAGCTTTTATCAAACGCGATGGTTATGGTATTTTTGGCATTGTGCAAGGGGGCACATGGGCGGATTTACGCAAGCGTTCCATAGAAGGGCTTAAAGATATTGGCTTTGATGGTTATGCCATTGGGGGGTTGGCTGTGGGCGAACCCCAAGCGGAAATGTTTACCACATTAGATGATACAATACCGCACACACCAAACAATCGCCCCCGTTATTTAATGGGTGTTGGCCGACCATCGGATTTATTAGGGGCGGTAATGCGCGGTGTGGATATGTTCGATTGTGTCATGCCAACCCGTGCGGGGCGCACGGCCAAAGCCTTTACCCGTTTTGGCGAGGTCAATATGCGCAATGCCCGCCATAAAGATGACCATCGCCCCATTGATGACCAATGTTCTTGCCCGGCCTGTAAGGATTATAGCCGTGGATATATTCATCATTTGGTTAAGGCCGAGGAAATTTTGGGCGCAATGCTGTTAACATGGCATAATTTACAATATTATCAGGATATTATGAAGCAAATGCGCCAAGCTATAGAGAGCCAAAATCTTAATCGGTTGGCTGAAAAATTTACCCAAAATTGGGCTGTTGGGGATATTGAACCGATATAAGATAGGCGATTAAATATTGGTTTTTTCCACATCTTCATCAAAAACATAACCAATACCGCGGATGGTTTTGATGATATTGGGGAGCGATGAACATTGCTCGATTTTGCGCCTTAAGCGCATAACGGTAACATCTACACTGCGATCCACCACATCTAAATTATCTTGGTGGATTTGCTCTAAAATTTCCTCGCGCGGTAAAACCCGATGCGGCGCACGCACAAAAAGCCATAAATAATCAAATTCGGTGGTGGTTAAATGTACCTCGTTATCGTTAAAATATAATTTCCGCCGGGCTGGGAGTAGCCGAAAATTTTTAAAAATATAGGCTTCCTCCATAATACCAAAATTGGCTTTAGGGAAGGTGCGGCGCAATACCGCCCGAATACGCGCAATAAGCTCTTTGGGGTTAAAGGGCTTGCCGATATAATCATCCATACCCAATTCTAACCCAACAATTAAATCATAATCGCTGGTTTGTCCGGTAAGGGCAATAATGGGTATAGTTTTATCTTTACGTAGTAAACTAATAATATCTTTGCCATTGGCATCGGGCAAATGAATATCGAGCAATATTAAATGAATATCGTGGCTTTTATTTAAATCAATTGCTTCTGCAGCCGTTTTGGCGGCATATATCGTAAACCCTTCTTTTTTGAGCAATTCACAAATAAAAAGATTAAGCTCAACATCATCATCAACAACTAAAATATTATATTGCATGGCGATATCTCCCTTAGTCGGTCATATATTTAGGGGCAGTTTTTTGCCAATTTTCTATTTCGCTTAAAGGCTTAATGCCTTCGGTTGCCGAAAGATCGGTTAAATTAAACCGTGCCATGGCCGAGGCCAAATCGATAATTTTATCCATCGCCCAACCCTCATGCATGCCATAAAGTAGGCCGGCGCTAAAGGCATCGCCCGCACCCACGCTTCCTTTAATTTCATTTTGGGCTACCTGATACGAATAATGAAAACTCATTTGCCCATGGTGATAAACCGCCGCCCCTTTCGGGTAATGAATTACCACGGTTTCGGGCCCTTTTTGTGCTAAAAATTCAAGGGCTTGGCTTAAGGTGTTTTTATCATGGATATCAATAGCCATATTGGTGGCTAATTGGGTTTCATATTCATTAAGGATTAAAATATCAACATTTTTAAGGGCAGGTAATATCCGGTTTTGGAAAAAATCGGGGGTGGCAGCCGATACACAATCCATTGCGACAATAAAATTTTGCTCTTTAAGTGCTTTAAATACACGGCCGGCCTTGCAGCCATATTCATCATCGGGGGCATCTAGGCTTTTAAGTAAGGAGGGATAAGCCAAATAGAATATTTTGGCAGTCATCTCTTGGACAAAAGGCATAATATCATCCGCTGCATAATAATCGGCCGCCCCCGTATGATGGAAAAAAGTCCGTTTGCCGGTGGTTTTTTCGGTCATTACATCGGTCCATGGGGTTTCGGCGGTATCGTCACGCACAATTGTGTTTAGGTTAATGGGGTATTGCTTAAAATAATCCGATAAAAAATCCCCAAAATGATCCATGCCAATTTTACCGCCCAAATAAAGCGGAAAGCCGGGTACGGCTCGGGCTAAATCGAGCGCCACATTCACCGCACCACCGCCGGGAGAAAGCTGTGTTTTTTCGACCAAAACCAAGGTTTCGGGTGCAGGCCAATCGCTAATAACTTTAATGTTATCCACCAAAATATTACCCGCGCACCAAATACCGACTCTTTCCATTTATTTATAACCTAGCATTTATTGGCCGAGCCAAATACATCCATTTGATGCTCTACAGTTTTTTGCACGGGTTTTTCTACCGATGCTAAAGCTTGGGCATAATGGTCGTAACCGGGCTCGGGATTATCGAGGCTTTCTTTAAGCACTTTTAAAGCCACTTGGCTCATACCTGTATAAAAATTAATTTTGCGAATACCCATGGTAATGGCTTTTCTAAAATCATCGTCCGATATACCCGAGCCACCATGGAGCACAAGGGGCATGCCGGTAATTTTTTCAATTTCTTGCAAACGGGGGAAGTCCAATTTAGGCTCACCTTTATACATACCATGGACATTACCGATAGAAACAGCCAAACAATCAATGCCAGTACGCTCCACAAAATCTTTGGCCATTTTGGGGTCGGTGAAAAAGGCCTCGTTTGCTTCGCCATATAATCCACCACCTTCATCGCCGCCAATGGCACCCAACTCGGCCTCTACCGATACACCTACGGCATGCGCCATTTTAACAACCTCGGCTGTTTGTTTAATATTTTCCTCATAAGGCAGGGCAGAGCCATCGAACATAACAGACGAAAATCCGCTACGGATAGCCTCGACCACCACCGGATAAGTCAAACCATGATCCAAATGGAGGACAACGGGAATATCCGTTTGATGTGCCACATTACGTACAATAGGTGCAACCTCTTGGATAGCCGCATAATTTAAATGAACCTCGGCCAAGCTAATAATAACAGGTGAGCGTTTGGCCTTGGCTGCCGCCATAATGGCATGGAATAAATTGAGATTAGAAACATTAAATGAGCCCAAAGCATATTGGTTGGCTTTGGCATGTTCAACAGCTTGTTTTAAAGAAATGAGAGTCATTGTTTTATCACTTTATCCAGTTATTATATTCGTTACATAAAAGGCGAAGGGGTGGGGCATCTTCGGTAATCTCGCTAAAGCGCCCTAAAGGCTGTAAAAAGATATTATCACGATTATCATCATTTGTCATCGAAACCTCACCGGCTAAAACATCGCCGCCCTCTGCCCAAAAACTATGATAAACAAACCGTGGAATACGCACGGATTCACCCGGGTTTAAAATTATTTTCCCACCCGCTTTTAAGTGAATATTCTGGTTATCTTTATAGATATGCACATCTTTATCGGTATCAAGGGCTTTATCCTCGGAGTAATAAAATTGTACAATCAGTTTTGCCCCATTACGGTTAATAATATCCTCAATTTTATGAATATGGTAATGCATGGGTGTTACTTGGTTTTTGCGCACATATAAAATTTTTTCGGCGTAAGGTGGCTCGGCCGTTTGTGTGTTGTTACGCACCGTAAACAAACTTAAGCCTGTTTTTTCAAATGTACCTAAATTAAAATCTGTAATATCCCAACCCAAATTATTTTGGGCAACATAGGCAATGGATTCTGCCGATTGCTGTTGCCAATCCTTTAAATTATAATGGGCAAATGCAGGTAAATGAAACTGATATTGCTTTAATATCGCAATAAATTCGTTTAAATATTCATTAATTTCTGCGCGTTGCATCAGTCCTCCCCCTTTGTTGCGCTTAAGATATAAAACCCCTAACCTAAAATAAGGTTAGGGGCTTTATTATATATGGTTTATTTAACGGTCCAGCCTTTATAATTGGCTAAATCGTCTTTAGTAATGATGGTTGTTGGGATTAATGTTACGGCTTCAGCAGGGCCTGTACCATTAACAAGTTCAATACCCACTTCTACAGCGCGGTAAGCCATTACTTGGGGGTCTTGAGCCGATGAGGCTTTAAATAAAGTATTATCTTCGGCCAAGGCAACTTCGGCATCGGGTGCGCCGTCAACGGCGGTAATGATAAATTCAGAACGGCCAGCTTGGCGGGCAGCTAAATCGGCACCAATACCGGTTGGGTCATTAATGGCAAAAACACCATCAATTTTTGGGAAAGCCGAAAGCAGAGCGGTCATTGATTCTAAACCACCTTCGCGTGAGCCACCGGCATTTTGGTTGTCCGATAAAATGTTAATGCCTTCATATTTGGCAAAAATTTCTTTACAACCATCCACACGGTCAATCACAGCCGATACGGGTGGGCCGTTAATGATAACCACATCGCCCACGCCATTTAAATGATCAGCCAAATATTGGCAGGCATCGGCACCGGCTTGGTAGTTATTTGATGTTACTGTTGCATCGGCACCTTCGGCATTTACATCCACAGCCACCACTTTAATACCGGCTTCTTGGGCGCGTTTAACCGCAGGGAAAACACCTTTACTATCGGCAGCATTTAATAAGATTAAATCCACGCCTGATGCGATAAAATCGTCAATTTGTTGCACTTGGCGGCCAAGATCGTAAGCGGAAGATACAACAGTAACTTCAACATCGTCCCCAAGTACTTCTTTAGCCGCAATGGTTGCACCTTTACCGATTTGAACGAAGAACGGATTGCCCAAATCGCCAACAGTTACACCGATTGATTTAATATCTTTGGCTTGTGCAATGCCACCAAGCATTGTTGCGCCGCATAGAACAGATAAAAATAGTTTTTTCATTATAGTCTCCATTGTTTCATATTTTGATATGATTGCTCAAATTATCTTTGAGTTTTATTACGTTCCTGCTTTCCGGCCTCTTAAGCGGTCTATCAGAACAGCAATAATGATAACAAGCCCCTTAATGACCAATTGCCAAAAATAAGAAACTTGTAAAATTGTTAAACCATTATTAAGTACGGCAATAATCAGCGCGCCAAATAATGTGCCAATAACCGAGCCTTGGCCACCCACAAAGCTTGTACCCCCTAAAATAACGGCGGCAATCGCATCGAGCTCATAAGCCTCGCCCAATTTACCATTGGCCGAATAAAGGCGCGAGCTTTGTAAAACACCCCCTAAGGCAGCCATAAGGCCACAAACCGAATAGGCAAAAATAAGCACAAATTTAACCGGAATACCCGTTAAACGTGCGGCAGTTGGGTTACCACCAACAGCGTAAATCCAATTACCTAATACGGTACGGCGTAAAACAAACCAAGCAATTAAAACCACCGAGAAAGCAATGATAACAAGTACGGGTATAGGGCCAATACTTGCATTACCCAAAAATGCATAAGGCAGGTTATTATTGATTTGGCTGGTGCCATCGGCAAATAAATAGGCTGCACCACGCCATATAGATAATGAACCTAAGGTGACAATAAAAGGTGGCATGCCTAAATAAGCCACCATAGAGCCATGGAAGGCACCAATAAGCAAACCCACCAAAAGGGCCGCGGGTATAGCCGCCCAACCCATAGATGGTATAAGCGAAACCACAACGGCCACAACCGCTGTTGCCCCAAGTACCGAACCCACCGAAAGATCAATGCCGCCCGTTAAAATAACAAAGGTCATGCCCGCGGCTAAAACGATATTATAGGTAGAAGCCGTACGCAAAATATTCCAAAAATTATTCATGGTACCAAAACGATCGGGTGATAAATAATAGAAAAATAAGTATAAGAGTATCAATACGGGTAAAATACCCAAAACCTCCAAAATACCTTTAATTTGGAGTTTTCGACTCACTTTTTGATTGCCTAAATTTACTGTTGCCTCATTCATTATATTCTTCCTTTTATACAGTCGCTACTGCTGCAGCGCCGGTGGCAAGCTGCATGATATTTTCTTGAGAAATGTCTTCTAAATCGAGCTCGCCGGCCAATTCGCCTTCGCGCATTACATAAACGCGGTCACACATGCCAACAATTTCTGGAAGCTCCGATGAAATCATTAAAACGGCACAACCTTCATTAGCAAGCTCGTTGATTGAGTGATAAATATCGGCTTTTGCGCCCACATCTACACCCCGTGTTGGCTCGTCTAAAATCAGAACCCTTGGTGCATTGCCTGCCCAACGGGCAAAGAGCGTTTTTTGCTGGTTACCACCCGATAATCCATCAACGGTGATATACATAGAAGATAAACGGATACGCATACGGTCAATCACTTTTTGCGCCCGTGTTATCCCTTTTTTATTGTTTAAGATACCGGCAGAGCTATCTTCGATTAAGCTATTGGCAATGATGTTATCTTTGGCCGACAGATGAAGGAACAACCCCTGTTCTTTACGATTTTCGGGCAAATAACCAATGCGAAAATCCATGGCTTTACGGGGGCTGTTTACGGTGACTAATTCGCCATCGATATAAATTTCGCCCGATGATGATTTATCGGCTCCAAAAATTAAACGGGCTAGCTCGGTGCGGCCACTACCCACAAGCCCCGATAGCCCAACAATTTCGCCGGCACGCACATTAAGATTGGTGGGGGTAACCCGCTTGCCGCCATCGGTTAAAGCACGAATTTCTAAAACAACATCGCCAAATTTTTCGGGTCTGGCGCGCTCAAATAAATCGGTTAAAGGCCGGCCAACCATCATGGAAACCAAGCGATCCGCATTAAGCTCGCTGCGCATTAATCCACCAACGGATTCACCATCGCGTAAAACAGTTACACGGTCTGCAAGCTCGTAAATCTCGGCCATACGGTGGCTAATATAAACAATTGCAATGCCATCGGCACGGAGCTTTTTAATCCGCTCAAACAAAACTTCGGTTTCTCGTGATGATAAAGCTGCTGTGGGTTCGTCCATTACCAAAACACGGCTGTTACGGTGGAGCGCACGGGCAATTTCAACCTGCTGTTGCTCGGCAATGGTTAATTCCCCAGCTTTTTGGTCGGCACTGAAATCGGCATTGAGGCGTTCGAGCAATTTTTGGGTTTGCTCAATCATGGATTTACGGTCAATTAAGCCCTTATGTGCAATTTCGCGCCCCATAAAAATATTTTCGGCAATGGTTAAATTGGGGGAAAGATTGATTTCTTGATAAATAAGGGAAATACCGGCATGAAGCGCATCTTGAGGTGTATTAATTTCGGTTTTGTTGCCATCAATAAAAATTTCGCCCTCGCTGGCGGTATATGAACCCGCCAAAATTTTCATTAGGGTCGATTTACCCGCACCGTTTTCGCCCATTAATGCATGAACTTCGCCCGGATAAATATCCAAATCAACCCCTTTAAGTGCATAAAAACTACCAAAACGTTTTTTAATGCCCCGCATGGTGATAATCGCTTGCGACATATTTGTACCCTCTAAAACTTTACTTGTAATTACTGTGGTTTTTTGTCATGGTATGAATTAAAGCATATTAGTATAACAGTTTGATAACAAAAATATTTTTTTATTGTTACAATTGTAATAATCATCATAATTCAATATTTTAGGGTATGTTTTATGGAAAATATTCATCGCTGGGGGCGGATACAAAAAAGGCTTTTAGTCATTGTTGTATTCATTATTTTTTTGGTTTTTTTATTGGTTTCAATGATGATGCAGCTTTTGGGGCAAAATGAAAAATTAATGAATAATTTTATCGATGATGACCTTAAGCTTTTAGAGCAAGTGGTGGCTATTGATAATAGCGTATCGAAAATCTCGGTATTGGCGATTGAATTGAATCAATTGGGTGATTTTTCGATGTTTCGTAAAAAAAATAGCGAGCTTGCCCAAGAGATTAATAATCTGAGAGATATCAATAGCCAATATCAATTGGATAATATTGACGAATCTTTTATTAATAATTTACTGGTATCAAGCCAAAATATTTTAGAGCAAGGCAATAATGTAATTACCTCAACCGCAGATATTCAGGCAGTTTTGTTTAAGCTTGATACTGAAATTCAGGCCAATCCCAATGACCCTTATTATGATGTTTTATCCAATTTATATCATCAACTTTTTGCACTCAGAGAGCAAAATAATAGTTTTTCACTCAATGTAATCCGTAACCAGCTCCAACAAATTGCCCCAATGGCCTCGCCATTAACAAAAAAAACTTATCCGTTATTCGAGCAAGATTTACGGTTATCGGAGCAACGGGTGGGGCAACATGACCGCCTAACTTTTTTGAGCTTATATTTTGGTGCACAAAGTAACGAAACGACTAAAATTGCCAAACAATTATTAGATGATATGTGGCGAAATAACCATGAGCAAGCCCATAAAATTGTGAGTAATATCCACCAAAAACGCTTTCAGCTTATTTTAACATCAGCCGCAATTATCTTAACCATCTTTTTATTGCTCTATATGGTTTTGGGCGATTTGGGCAAAAAATTGCATCAGCTTTCAAGCGCCTTATTACAGCTAGCCCAAGGTAAAAAATTAAAAATAGACTTACCCTATTATCGCAAAGATGAAATTGGCGATTTGTCGCGCTCTTACCAGATTTTTGAAAATCACTTGGTGGATTTAGCAGCGATGAGTGAGCGGGTATCGAAACAAAACCAACTGATGCAAACGGTGTTTGATACCATGCGTGATGGGCTTTCGATGTTTGATTCTGAAGGAAAAATCGTATCGTGGAACAATAAATATACCCAAATTTTAGGGCTTGATAGCCATATGATTCATCAATCGATGCCTTTGGCGAATATTGAAGCCTATTTACAGAACCAAAATGTAAAAAATATTTCTAATTATGGGGAAATCCTTAATTTTAATGCGATTACAACCGAGAGGTTTCATCAGAATTTGAGTTTTGAAAAACATTATCCGAGCGGGCGTATTGTTGAGTTGCGTTCATCGCCCATGATGGATGGTGGTTTTGTAACTTTATATTTGGATCGCACCAGTCGCCGGGCACTTGAGCAAAAATATCAACAAGCCCAACGTTTAGAGGCTATTGGCACGATTACCAATGGTATTGCCCATGATTTTAATAATTTTTTGGCCGTGATATACGGTAATGTGGAATTATTGCTCGAAGAAGATATGAAGGAAGAATATAAAACAAAGCTCAACCAAATTAAGCGTATAAGCCTTTCGGCACAGGAGATGATTGAGCGCTTATTAACATTTTCGCGAAAAGAAAGCACCTTAAGCACCATATTCAGTGCTAACAATATGCTCGAAAATATTTATCAGATTATGGAGCCTTTATTAAAAGACAGCCAAATTACACTCAGCTTAGAATTAGATGCAGCGGATTTATATATAAAAGCAAATTTGGTTGAGATTGAAGCGGCGATTTTAAACCTGATATCCAATAGTCAAAAAGCTATTAAAGATAGCGGGAATATTATTTTAAAATCCCGTTATAAAAATGGTAATGTGGAGTTATCGGTGCAAGATGATGGCATTGGTATGGATAATGAGACAATCAAGCATATTTTTGAGCCTTTTTATAGCCAAGAGATTAATGACATCCAAGGTACGGGTTTAGGCTTGAGTATGGCTTATGGTGCGGTAAAGCGGGCAAAGGGAGATATTATTGCATCGTCCGAAAGTAACCAAGGTTGTATTATTACGTTAATCTTACCAAGCTACCCCAAGCCCAAAGAACAGCTGAACAGTGCCGTAAATAATCAACCCAAAAAAGAGCACCAAATTATTTTATTGGTCGATGATAATGCAGATGTGCGCCATATATTACGCGCGCAGCTTCAAAAAATGGGGCATATTGTGCTTGATGCCCAAAATGGTGTGCAAGCGGTTGAATATCTTAAAAAATCCGAGGATATTCAGCTGGTGATATCCGATGTGATGATGCCCAAAATGGATGGTATTGAACTTGCGGATTATATCAATAATCATTGCGCCCATATACCTATTATTTTATTCTCGGGCAATCGTAACCGAAAAATGGAGGCTTATCATGCGCTTTCGCCAAAACCCCCTTTAATTAGCAAACCTTGGAAGATAGAGGAAATACAAAAATTAATTGCTGCTTTATCCTAAAAATGAAAATAGGCTGAGCCAGAAAAATAAAGATATGGGCGAAAGTAAAGTTTGTAGGCTAATATGGGTGGCCATCATCTCGGCATCGCCCCCGAGCTGCTTGGATAATATATAGGCCGATGTTGCTGTGGGTACGGCAAAGGCAAGGGTAAATGAATAAGTGATTTCGGGGCTTAATCCCATCAGCTTGGCGAGCATAAAACAAATAAAGGGCGCTACAAATAATCGGGTAATGGCTGCCAACCAAATTGGGTAAGGCGTAAAGCCAATATGGATTTTATATAAGGACTTTACTTGTACGGCGGCACCCACAGCTAACAGAGCCAAGGGTAGGGAAGCGCGCGCAAAGATATCGAGGCTTCCTAAAATAAAGATTGGTAAATTAAAGGGTAAAATATTAATGATAAAACCCGTGATACAAGCCAGAAATAGCGGGTTTTTGCCAATGGACAATAGGGTTTTCTTAAAGCTAAATTTATCGCCATTGACCGAAAATGAAGCCACACATAAAATATTGACTGTTGGTACAATAAGCCCGGTTAAAACTGATGCAATCGCTAAACCACTATTACCCCAAAACTCGGCAACAATCGCAAAATAGATATAGCTATTAAAGCGGGTGACAGCCTGATAAATAGAGCTAAACTGAAAGGCTTGGCTATGGCTGATTTTATAAATGAAAAAAGCCAATAGGGATAATATGGCAAATAATATCCATAAAAAACTGAGCATACGAAAGAGCGGAAAATGGGCTAAATCCACTTGGCTAATTTTATGAATAAGCAGGGCAGGGAATAGAATATAATAAACCAGTTTTTCTGACCCACGCCAAAACTCGGGCGATAAAAATTGATAACGGCGCAGCAAGTTGCCGGTAACAAGTAAGATGATAATAGGAAAGATAGAATTAATAATAATCGCCACAATATTTTCCTAAATGCACAACTGAATAATCAATATAGCATTAGTTACAGCGATAACGAACCAATTCTTTAAGGGGCACATATTTATCGGCTGTTTTTAATTTTGGGTGGTCATCTAAGGCTAGGTCACCGTTTTCATTAATACGTGCGACAATTTTATTATTTTTATCATCGGTAAAAATAATACTTTGATATTCTTGCTGCCACGATAATTTTTTGCTTTGTTGTTTATATGTGGCTATAGCTGTGCCATCGTTACGGATAACAATCGTTTCCCGCGGGTTTTGGCAATTATTGGCATAAGTACCTGCCAAAGAAAAAGTGGGCGCACGCATTTGCACACACCCACTTAATAATATAGTTAATAATATGAAAAAATGTTTTTTTACGAACATTTCATCTTGGTTCTTTCGCTTGCCGGAACCGAAGATAGATTTTGCTGTTGTCCGTTAACGGTAAGGCCAGAAAGATAAACACCGCTTTGTGTTTTGCTTAATACATATGTTTGTGCCGGTGTACCACCCGATGCCGGAACCGAAGCATAAGCCGTTGCGCCACGTTGGGTCCATGTGAAGTTACGGGTCATACCGCGGGCATGGATTGTACCAGAGCCACCATTGTTAAATGTAAAGCTTGATTTTGGGGTAGAACAGCTATCGGAATATGTACCAACAACAGTTGATGATCCGGTATTTGTTGGTGTACATGCCGAGATAACGGCAAGGCTAATAATTGATGATGCGACAAATAATTTTTTCATATTCAAAATTCTCCAAATTTAAAAAAGAATATTTTTATCTTAATTTTAATATTTTATATAAAAAACATAAAAATCCCAAAAAAACAAATGAATAAAATATCAACAATTATATATATGTTGCAATAATGCGACATACTGTTGGCTAAATGCCTCATTATCATCATATATTCAATATGGTTTTATCGTCATTTTATCAAGGAAAATATGCTATTATGCCTTATTTAAAGAATCGGTTGTGTTTTAGCGGCATTTTACAATCACATCACCCGATTGATAATCCCATTGCCAATTTTCGAAGGGATAAATGATACGTAAAATCTTCATACTTCCTTGGCTTGGCTTAGAAAGTAAAACTTGTACATAGCGCCGTTGCCCCTGATAATTTTGGGCAAGGCTTAACTCTACAATATGGGGGCGTTCTTCCCATGTGCCAAAGGCCGAGCCTTGGACTTGCCGGTTACTTTGTAATGTTATGCTTTTGCTACAGCTTGTGGTTGTTCCCCATTTGCCAACAATAGGGTTAGAGGATGATTGCTTATTTGATGAAAAACAACCGCCTAATAAAATTGTTAAACCCAAAATAGCAAGAATTTTTAATTTGAGCATTTTACCAACTTTCCGCCTTGGGCTGGCACATTAGAGCCGCCATAATTAACCGATAAAGTACGCATTACATTATTTTGTGGTGGGCTAAAATAAATGACCATGGTTGCATTATCTTGGGCAATATAACTTGTTACTTTTATTTTTCCGCCTGTATCAACCCAATAGCCGCCATTATCACCCCATGATACGGATTTTTGCCCAAATAGCCATGGCATCGATTGGCATTTACCCGGTTGTGCCCATTTACCAACCGCCGGATGCAACGGTACTTCTTCTTTTTTTAAAGCAAGCTCAGTACAGGCAGAAAGACCCAAAAGGATAATAGTGGGGGTAATTAACAAATATTTTTTCATTGCAAACCATTTATTGTTATTCAATAATCGATATGTTAGCGATAAATCGTTAAAATAGCGATAAAATTATCATCATTAATAATTATAAGGTGCGATAATGGATTACGAAAATTTACCCACTTTGCCCGAACCCCAATATTTTACTAATAGTCTGGGGAGTAAGTTGGCCTATATTCATAGAGAAAGCGCCAATGTGACCCTTGTTTTTTTACATGGTTATATGTCGGATATGTATGGCGATAAAGCCGCCGCTCTTTATGCAATGGCTCAAGACCATAATTTGGGTTTTTTAGCATTGGAATATACAGCAAATGGTCACTCAGATGGTGATTTTATTAAAGATGGCTCTATTGGGCGTTGGGCTAATGATGCATTAGAACTTATTGAAGCCAAGCAATTATCACAGTTGATATTAATTGGTTCTTCCATGGGGGGTTGGCTGGCTTTTTGGTTGGCTAAAAGATTACAACAACAAGTTTTAGCCGTTGTGGGTGTAGCCCCAGCACCAGATTTTACCCAAGATTTAATGCCGCAATCATTGGGAGAAGAGGGCTTAAAAACACTTAAGGCCGATGGTGTTGTGTTTGAGCCCAATGAATGGGCAGAAGACGGGCATGTGCCATGGACATTAAAATTATATGAAGACGGTAAAGATCAGTTGGTAATGAACGCCGCTTTTAATTTACCCCATATTAAAATACGCTTATTACAAGGCATGGCCGATGATGTTGTGCCTTGGACAAAAGCAACAGAAATTGCCGAATGGTTAGATGATAATGATGTGGAGATTTGGATGCCTAAAGATGGAGATCATCGGTTATCGACAATCAGAGATTTAAAAAAGTTAAATGCCACAATATTAGAGTTACTTTCGTAAAAATTTTATGATAAATTCAGTCTTAAATTTGAATATATAAACATAAAAGAAAGAGAATAGCATATGAAAGCTTTATTGCTGACATCTTCAACCGATGGCCAAACAGTTAAAATTATGCGGGTTATTGCCGGTGAAATATTATATGATCAGTATGATATTATTGATATTCATAGCAATCCGGAAATCGATTGGTCACAATATGATATGGTGCTGATTGGTGCATCAATCCGTTATGGTCATTATAAAAAAGAGCTTTATCGCTTTATCGATAAAAATTTGGATCATCTCAATGCAATTCCCTCTTACTTTTTTGGGATTAATTTGGTGGCAAGAAAAACCAATAAAAATACAGCCGAAACCAATATTTATACAAAAAAGTTTTTAAATAAAATTCAATGGAAACCCAAAAATGTGGCTGTTTTTGCCGGTGCTTGTGCATGGTCTAAATATAATTTTTGGCAAACAAAGATTATTCAGCTCATTATGATTATGACCAAAGGCCCTACCGATACAAGCAAAGATATCGAATTTACCGATTGGGATCGGGTCAGAGGATTTGCCAAAAGTATTTAATAAAAAAACCCTGCAAAAGCAGGGTTTTTTATTGAGGTTAATAATGAATTATGGGCGTTTTTTAATGAGTGTTAAAACAGCACGGCGGTTGAGTTTATTTTCTACATTATCGCCTGTTGGTGCAGCTAAATCACCTTCGCCATAGGTGCGTAAAATAACTTTGGCATCGCCAATACCCCGTGATTTTAAATATTGTGCAACGGCATCCGCACGGAATTTTGTTAATCGAAGATTATAAGTATAAGAAGCTGTTGTGGAAGCATAAGTACCCAATGCAACATCATTAATGCCATTGGCTTTCATTTGGCGTGCCATGGAGTCTAATTTAGAGCGTGCAGAGCTTGTAAGCACAGCACTATCCACAGGGAAGTAAATGATGGTTGTGCCAAGTGGATTGGTCATTTCTGCGAGATTTGCATAAAATTTCGATCTCTCTTCATCGGCATCATTATTCAGCTTATTTTCTTCGGCCTCTTGCAACCAGCATTCGTAAGCAGCTTGTGCAGCCGCAGCGACAGCCGGCGTTGTATCGCGCGAACCCAAACCCAAATGATAATCTAATTTATCTTTTGCTGTATTTAGTTCTCTTAATTGCTCGGTTGGGATTTGGCGGCTATTGACCTCGGCCGGGTAAACCATTACACCATTTTCGGCCTTTTTGGCTAGTTGGCGAAAATAACGGGCATCTTTCATATCCCGTTCGCGGGCTTCTTTATTGCCACATACACGATATTCCCGAGCCAGATGATCTAAAAAGTCAGTACCTGCATTTTTATCATCGTTTAAACCAGAAGCAAAGCTTTGTGTACCCAAAGTTAATGTTGCTGCTAAACATAATTTTATAATCTTACTCATCTAAACCTCATTTAAGTTTTTTATTTATATAAAATACCATTTATAGTTGTAATTTATAGCAGTTATTTATATATGAATTATAAAAAAAAATATATCAACAATTAATTAAAAGATAAAGCCTTTCTTGAATATGTTGTAATTTTATCACATAATATGCATAGTTTAATAAAATAGGTAGATATATATGTCCAAAAATAAGATTGCTATTTTTGATTTAGATGGAACATTGATTTCATCGGAAAATGCGATTTATCAATTGCTTAACGAGAGCCTAATTACACTTGGGAAAAAGCCATTAGATTTTTTAACAATCCGATCGTTAATCGGAATGAACCTTATTGAGATGCTGCAAAAAACTTATCCCAACGAAAGTGATGATTTTTATCAGTCATGTAGCCATATATTTCATGATAAATATCAACATACATCGGCAAAAGAGCGTCATATTTTATGTTATCCGCATATTAAAGAGCAATTAGAAAAATTGGCTGCTGCTGGTTGGGTTATGGCTGTTTGCACGGGGGCAGGGCGCCATAGTTGCGAGCGCCATCTCAAAGAAAACGCTATTGACCATTATTTTGTTACGTTAAAAACATCATCCGATGGTTATCCCTCAAAGCCCGACCCGCAAATATTACGGGCAGCCATTGCCGAATGCGGCGGGCAACCCGATGAGGCTATTATGATTGGCGATACGGTTTATGATATTGGCATGGCAACAAAAATTGATGTAAAATCCATTGGTGTTTTATGGGGCTATCATGATAAAGCTTATTTGTTAAATGCGGGTGCTGATTGTATAATCGAAGATCCGGCGCAGCTATTTGATAGTCTAGAGGAGCTTGCTGATGGCTAACAATGAAAATACCGTATATAAAGAGTTTAACGATAAACTGCAAAATGATGCATTTAAGCCCGATGCACCTAAAAAATTTTGGAGCCATGTAGAAGTAAAGCAAAATGAATATGGATATTCAATTTTTTTAGATGGACGGGTGCTAAAAACACCACTCAAAAAATCGGTGAGTTTACCCAATTTAGCACTTGCCGAGGCTGTTGCTGCCGAGTGGCAAGCGCAACAAGGGCATATAAAGCCGCGCACCATGCCGCTTTCTCGCTTAGCTATGACGGTTATTGATCAGCTGCAAGATGACCCCAAAATGCAATCTCAATGGATAACAGAGGCATCCCAATATTTAGAGACCGATCTTTTATTATTTCCTTCACCATCGCCACAAGAGCTTTATATGAAAGAACAACAGCAATGGTTACCGCTCATTGAATGGTCGGGGGCTATTTTGCACCATCAATTCCATGTGCATGAAGGATTATCGGTCAGCACATATAATCAAAAAGCGGTAGAGCGTTTAAAACAACATATTCAAAATTATAATTTATGGAAACAAGCGGCCTATGTTACCTTTGTGCAAATATGCGGCTCTGCCATTGTAGCCTTAGCCGTAGCTGAGGGTAAAATTGATGGTGATAATGCCCAAAAAGCCGTTTTGGTGCAAGAATATTATCAGCGTGACCAATGGGGAAGCGATGCCGAACTAGATGCCCAAATTGCCAATAAAAAGTTCGAAATATCGGCATTTAGCTACTTTTTACAACATATTTAGCTATAAAAATACGGTTTGTTACAAACTGTTACAAAAAACAGCTTTTATGTCGCAAACCAGTTACAAAGATTGTCTATATTGAAGTTATACAGAGCAGAACTCTAAAACTTAATTTCTCATCTCTTATCTGTTTTCTCTGTTAAAAAACTCTCTTTTCCCTAATACACACCGCTCTTTATTAAAGAGCGGTTTCTCATTTATAAATTTTTTAATTGCTATTGAATATTCATAAATAAAACCAATATGATTAATTAAAGATAATTCCTAAAATTATAATAAAAATAAAAAAAATATAGGGGAATAGGTAGGGGAAGATGAATATGGTTTATACCGATTACCAAAGCGATATCGTTCAGCTTATCCAAAAAATTGAGCATTCTAAGCCGCTTGTTTTAAATATTTCCAATTATGTGATTATGAATATTACGGCAAATGCGCTATTAGCCATGGGTGCATCACCCATAATGAGTCTTGAAAAAAGAGAAATTAATGAGCTGGTACAAATAAGCCATTCGGTTGTCATTAATATAGGTACCTTGCACCAAGAATTTATTGAATGTGCAATTATGGCGGCTCAATTTGCGCATATTATACAAATACCGGTGGTATTGGATCCTGTTGGGGTTGCCGTGTCAAACTTGCGTAAGCATACGGCTTATCAAATATTAGAAACAGGTGCCGTTTCAGTTATTAAGGGCAATGCGTCTGAGGTTATTGCTTTGGCGGGTTTAAATGCAATGAGTCGTGGTGTCGATAGTGTTCATTTAAGTGAAGAAGCAATGGCTGCCGCTAAAACCTTAGTACGCAAATATAATTTATGTGTGGTAATCACAGGTGAAAAAGATATTATCGTTAGTACAAATAATATTGGATATATCGATTTAGATATACCGATGATAAAAAAAATTACAGGTATGGGGTGTATGGCATCGGCTCTTTGCGGTGCATTTTTAGGATGCGAGAAAGATAATTTTTTTGCAGCTTTCGCCTGTATGTATATGATGGCCGTAATCGGCCGAGAAACCCAAAAAAATA
>JBKEAR010000009.1:0-32335 GCA_047972425.1 Alphaproteobacteria bacterium
TACTTCTTAGCTCAATACTTACCATAAAGCCCCCTATAACTAGGGGGCTTCTTCATTTTTATATCATTTTAATTAATAAATACTCTTGTCCATATATCTTAAAGTGATACTCTATAGTCTATACATAATAAAATGATTATATAAACATCAGTAATAATTTGATGCTAAGGGGTTTGCAACCCCTTAATAATACCCGCACACAGCTATGTGCTGTGGGCAACTTCGTTGCATTAGGTAATACTAAAATTTATTATCATTTTAAGTAGTATTACCTATATATTAGTCATAAAAATTTAGGGGTTGAAGTATGGATATTGATTTTATTATATGTGGTAAAAATTACAATGAGCGTGAGAGGGCAGAACTCTTTAATTTGCGCCCGGCGATTCATATTCATAATATTAATGAAATGGTATCTTTATCTGCGGAACAACGTTCAAAAATTCGGGCTGTGGCTTATCGGGTGGGTGTGCCTTTTACCAAAAATTTAATGGAAATGTTACCTGCATTAAAGCTTATAGCCAATTATGGGGTGGGTTATGATGCTATTGATGCCCAAGGAGCAAAAGAGCTCGGCATTCGCATAACCAATACGCCCGATGTGCTTAATGATTGTGTAGCGGATTTAGCTGTGGGAATGGCAATTTCGCTTTCTCGCCATTTGTGCCAAGGGCAAGAACTTATTTTATCGGGGGCATGGGCAAATGGCGAAAAATTGTCACTTAATCATAAATTTTCGGGTAAAAAAGCGGGTATTGTTGGTTTAGGTCGTATCGGCCGAGAGATTGCGGAGCGTTTGGTTGGGTTTAAAATGGAAATCCATTATCATGCGCGCAGGGATAAATTCATAGAAAATTGGATATTTCATGAAAATATCATCAATTTAGCCCAAGCGGTTGATTATTTATTTATTGCCCTTGTGGGTGGTGTAGAAACAGAAAATTATGTATCCGAAGAAGTCATTACCGCATTGGGTAAAAAAGGCATGATTATTAATATTGCCCGTGGTTCGGTCATTGATGAAAAAGCCCTTATAACAGCCCTACAAAATAAAAAAATTGCGGGTGCAGCTTTAGATGTATTTATGAATGAGCCAAAAATTGATGAACGTTTTTATAAGTTAGATAATGTTTTATTACAGCCGCATCAGGCATCGAATACTTATGAAACCCGTGCTACAATGGCTGCTTTACAGCGAGAGAATATTTTGGCATTTTTTAGTAATCAACCATTATTAACGGAAGTTTAGGAAAATAGGTATACGAAATATATACTTACATTTAGTTACATTTTTCCTTTAGATTGTCATATCTTTGTTACAGAAATTTTTTATACTGAACGCATAAAAGATAACTTTATCTGAAGGAGAAACACTATGAAAAAGATTTTTGCACCATTATTATTGCTTCCGTTACTTTCAATGTCGATTGCCATGGGTGCTGCTGCCCAAGAGCCAAATACAACCGCTTGGCCAGATAGAGATTTTAGCCAAAGCCCTTTAACAGCAGCAGAAATTGAACAGCATGTGCGTAATGAGGCTGGTGATCGGTTTGTTTCTATGAAAACAGAAGATGGAAAATATGTTGTTACCCTAAAAAATAATCGGGGCGAAATGAAAACCAATATGATTGACCCGCAAAATCCACCCCAAGCAGGAATATTCCGTAATCAGCCCCAAGGCCAAAACCAAGGCCAAATTCAGCAGGGGCAAGGGCAAAACCAAGGGAAAGCCCAAGGTATGATGAAACAAGGTAAAAACAAAGGGCAGATGCAAGGACAAGGCAGAAACCAAGGTAATAAAGGCCAAATGCAAGGTCAGGGTAAAGGCCAAGGAAAAAATAAAGGTCAAAACCAAGGCCAATGCCTACAAGGTCAAAATGGATGCCCAAACCAAGGCCAAGGTAGAATGCGTAACCAATAATAATATATGGTTTGTGAGATAAAGGCAGAGATATATTCTCTGCCTTTTTTATTGGTATAGTAATAAATTTTATAAGATTCTTACCGATTACAATATAAAATTATACTCAGTGATTTATGGGTAAAATTATTTTATTGATGATAATTTAATTATTTTTTTTCATTCATTTTGCTTTAATCGCTATCTATTGTAGCTATAGCGAATGAATATGTATTTTAAGCTCATATTTTTATAATATTTATTTTCCGAAATTTCTTCTATCGTTTATTTGGTGATTTTTAATATTCTTTTGACATTTTATTTGAATTTATGTTAACTCATAACATCTATTTGGGGACAAATAGATAACGATATAAATGAAATGTAGGATAATTATATTATGAGAAAGAGTACGATTTTCGTGGGGCTCCTGCTTGCGAGCACCCATATTTTGAGTGCATCGGCCTTAGATTTTAAAGCTATTGATGCAGCCTCTACCGATGAAGCAAAACGCATGGCGATAGCTTCTCCCTCTGTAAATCTAAACGGTAAAGATTATATGATCGGCTATAATGTGTTAGCGCGCACGGGCGATAAGCTGGGTGATGGCACATTTGGTTTGCTTGTTGATGCCAAAGGCAATGCTGTTGTTGGCGGTGATGGTGAACAAGAAATTTCGGTTGATGCCGATTTTACAACTTTGTTGCCTGTGGGCGATAAATTATTTAGCGTTACCCATTTTGAAAGCCGCCCCGGTGCAATGTATGTTAGCGAAGTTGCGCAAAATAAAGAAACGGGCGAATTAAAATATATCTCAACAAAACCCGTTGATTTTAGTGCCTTTGGTGGCCTTTGGGTACCATGTGCAGGCTCGGTAACACCTTGGGGTACCCATTTGGGCTCCGAGGAATATCCACCCAATGTGCGTGGTATTGAAGATGCCCAATCTTTAGATGATATTGATGATTATTTTAAACCATTCGCTCGCTATTTTGGTTTAAATCCAGATACAATGAGTCTTGAGGACTTCCGCGGGGTATTTAGCCCTTATCAATATGGTTATGCAACCGAGATTACGGTTACGGCCGATGGTAATGCAACGGCTGCTAAACATTATGCCTTGGGGCGCTCGGCCTTTGAATTGGCTTATGTAATGCCGGATCAGCGTACGGTTTTCTTTTCGGATGATGGTACAAATGTTGGCTTATATATGTTTGTTGCCGATGAAGCCGGAAAGCTTGATGCTGGTGTAACCTATGCCGCTAAATGGAACCAAACCTCTAAAGCGGGGGGTGGTACGGCAAATATTGATTGGGTAAGCCTTGACCATGCAACATCAGAGGAAGTGAAAGCTTATATTGATAATGGTACAAAATTCTATGATATTTTTGATATTGCCAATGTTGCTGAAGATGGAACTTGTGCCGATGGATTTAGCCCAGTAAATACAAGCGATGGTGCGGAATGTCTAAAAATTAAAGAGGGTATGGAAGTTGCGGCTTCTCGCTTAGAAACACGCCGTTATGCCGCATTAAAAGGGGCAACTACCGAATTTAGAAAAGAAGAAGGCATTACCTTTGCGCCCGAATATAACAAATTATTTGTGGCCATGAGCGAGGTTGCTAAAGGCATGGAAGACGGTAGCAAAAATGATATTGCCGGTTATAATGATATCCGTTTAGATAAAAATGCCTGTGGTGCTGTTTATGAGCTTGATGTGCGCCCCAATGCATCTATAGGTTCCGATTATGTGCCAACCAATATGAATGCAATGATTGCCGGGCGGCCTTATGAATATGCCGAAGGTTCAGCTTGGGCAGGAAATAGCTGCTTTATTGATGGTATTTCTAACCCCGATAACATCACTTGGATAGCAGGCAATGACACATTAATCATTGGTGAAGATACAGGCTCTGGCCACCAAAATGATGTGATTTGGTCGATGAATTATCCAACCAAGCAACTCACGCGTATTTTCTCTACCCCTTATGGGTCAGAAACTACAAGTCCTTATATTTACACAAATATTAATGGCTTTGGCTATTTAATGGCTGTTATTCAGCACCCTTATGGGGAATCGGATGAAGATAAATTAAATAACCCAACCGATGCCCAAGCCTATGTGGGGTATGTTGGCCCATTACCAGCATTAAGTGAATAAAAGGCTAATATGAGCCGCCCCTATTTGGGGCGGCTTTTTATAGGGGATAGAGAAATGAAAAAAACTTTTTATAAAAAAATATTGGGTATGGGCATAACGATATTAATGAGTATATCTAATGCTTATGGCGAAGATAATAACAGCCAAGATTATACGGTTAATTATACCGATTATTTACGCCACCCAACCGCATGGATTAGCGCACAATGTTATACCCAAACCAAAGATGAAGAGACTGGCACTGTTCATAACCCATGTTATGCTTGTCATACACGCTCAATGGCACCCAATTATTTAAATGATAGTGACTTCCAGCTATCATTAGATTTTCGCCCGGATGCAGCAATCAACCCGTTTACGAATACATTTGAAGATCGCTCTGCCCTTGTTGCGCAAATATCCGATGAAAATATTACCAATTGGGTAAATGAGAGCAATTATTTAGTGGATAATCAAATTATTATTGCCGATAAGCTTAAAAATAACCTGCCCCAAGCATGGGATTACGATAAAAATGGCCAATGGGACGGCTATATGCCCGATGCTTGGTTTATATTTGATGATGAAGGTTACGATATTCACCCCATAACTCTAGAAAAAACAGGTTGGAGGGCTTTTGGTTACCAGCCATTTTTAGGAACATTTTGGCCAACAAACGGTTCAACGGATGATGTACTTATTCGGTTGCCAGCAGTTTTTCGCCAAAATATCAATGGAGAAATAGATTGGGATATTTATAATTTAAACTTACTGATTGTTGAAGCATTGGTGCGCCAACAAGATGTACGGATAATACCCACCGATGAGCAAGCAGTGAATTATGATTTAAATGCTGATGGGAAAATTGAAGGGAATAGCGATAAAATCATATTTAATCATTATCCGCTCGAGCAAAAATATATGCAATATGCCGGATTAGCCGCCAATAAAGATTTAAAATTGGCGGGCGGATTATTCCCTGTAGGTACCGAGTTTTTACATTCGGTACGTTATATCTCCACCCAAAATGACCAAATTGGCTTAGGCAATCGCATGAAGGAGCTCCGTTATATGCGCAAAGGCTATTGGCAAAATTGGGCAGACTTACGCAATTCGGTAGATAAAGAGGCGAAAGAAGCCAATGACTTCCCCGATCGGTTACGCATGTTTCATGGTGATTTTGAACGCGGAATAGCCAATGGAACAGGCTGGTATTTACAAGCATGGATTGAAGACCGCGATGGCAGCTTAAGGCCGCAAAACCGCGAAGAAACAATCTTTTGCATGGGGTGCCATGGCGGTATGGGCGTAACGAGTGATAGTGTGTTCTCTTATGCCAGAAAATATGATGCAACGGACTTTCAGCAGGGTTGGTATCATTGGAGCCAAAAAGGGTTGGTCGGAAAGCCCGATTTAAAAAATACCCAAGGCGAATATGAATATACCAAATATCTTAAAAATAATCGCAGTGTCGATGAATTTAGAGCCAATGAAGAGGGGTATCATAAATTCTTTGATAAGGCTGGCAATGTTAAACCCGATATGATTGATACCATGCAAAAAGATATTACAGTTTTGATTTTCCCTTCATTAGAAAGGGCAATTAATCTGAATAAAGCTTGGCGCGCATTAGCGATGGAGCAAGATTACATTAATGGGCGCGATGCTGTGGTGACACCGGCACAAAATGTATATAAGGAAATTGAAGCCGAAACATCAACCGGCATTAATGAAGCCATAAAAAAATATAATTTGCAGGCTATTCAATAAAGCATAAAGAAAAAGGTGCATATTCTTGCACCTTTTTTTGTTTTATTACCTATAGATTATTTTATTCAGCAGCCAGCATACCCATCAATTCAAACGGATTTTTTTGATTGTTTTTTGCAATATCGGCAATGGTTTCGGTAGGGTCGGTTACCACAATATTGGCATCTTGAAGTTTTTGCGCAAGATTTTCGGCATTTTTACCCGAAAGCTCAGCGAATGTTGTAATATCCGCTTGGCTTAAAATATTAATAAATTGGCGGGGGCCACCGCCACCTTCACCTTCATTTTGAGAGGCAGAAACAAAGAAATATGCAGGGATTAAAATAACGAATATGGCACTCATTAACCATACGCGCTTACCTTTTAAATAATGTTTAAATGTTGCCCAATGGGAAAGCAAATGGGCGATGACAATCACCACCATGGATATCCCAACCCATTCATGAATAACTTTTACTGGGGTTCCTTTAAGATAGCCAAAGAACATCGCTGTGCCGCTAATCATCGGGATAACCGCAACCGCAATCATAAGTGGAGTTACCCATTGTTTTTTAAATATTTTTTGCACAGAATTTGCCATAATTTTATCCTTCTTCTTTCCATTTTATTTTTAAACAAAAGAATGCAAATTTGCAAAATATTTGTGGTTACAAATTGTATTTTATTGTAACGCAATGTAACCGAATATAATGAAAATAAAGGATTAATTTAAACTTTAAACTCGGTTGTAACAGCCAAATGGTCAGAATATCGTTGGGGTAAAATTTCGTAATCCCATGTGGATACGCTTGGCGAAACTACAATATGATCCAACGCTTTTTGGGGTTTCCAACTGGGGTAAGAGAGTGAGCTTTCATTGGTGATAGAGCGCAAATGAAACTCTTTGAGAAACTCTTGAAAATGGGGTGCATTGGGTTGACAATTAAAATCGCCGCTCACAATCACATTGGTATAATTTTTCAGTTTCTCGCCAATAAGTTTAAACTGATTGGCTTGAGCATTTGTACTTAAACTTAAATGTGTATTTAAAATAGTGCATTCAACATTTTTAATCTCCGCCCGTGCAATCAGCAAACCGCGCCCCGGTAAACGACTGGGCAGGTCAATATCATCAATTAAATGGAGCGGGTAGCGACTTAAAATTATATTGCCATGTAATGAAAGCTTACCCACACGGCGATTAATTTGCGAGAGCATATATGGATGTTTGCTATATTCTTGCAATTGCTTGGCTTGGCTGTTAAAGCCGCTGCGTAACCCGCCTAAATCGACCTCTTGCAAGCAAACGATATCGTAATTTTTTATCAGCCGAGCAATGCGGATAAGCGTGAGCGTTTTGGCTTTGGTATTTAAAATTTGTTTATGGGCATTAATGCCATATTCCCAATATTTCTTTACACCAATGGCTGCTTGTATATTATATGTTAAAAATCGCATCTGATAACTAAATCCGCTGAATCACTATTTATATTTATTATAAAGTTTGTTATTCTAAAAATCTATTCTAATAAAAGGAACTCAATAATGCTAACATTTTTGCTACTTTCTTCCCATTGGATTATTGCAACAATATTAGCCATTCGTATTATTAATCGCCGCTTAGCGGTCGGAACATCCTTGGCATGGTTGTTTATTCTCTTCTTTTTACCTTATGTGGGTATTGTTGCCTATATATTATTTGGGGAATCCAGACTAGGTAGAAAACGTGAGCAAAGAAGCCAAGAAGTCCGCAAATTTTACCAAGCATTTGTTAAAAAACATATGCCCAATTTAATGTTAAACGCTCCCCAACTAGATACACGTTTTAACAATATGAGCAAAGTTGCCAGCCTAAAAACCCAATTTATTGCCCAAAAAGGGAATGCAATTGAGCTTTTAGCCGGTGCCGATGAAGTTTTTGCGGCGATGAAAACAGATATTGAAAATGCGAAAGAAACCTGTTTATTAGAATTTTATATCATTGACCCACAAGGCAAAGCCAAAGAGTTATTAGAGGCCTTATGCGATGCCTCGGCACGCGGTGTAGAATGCCAAATATTGGCCGATGCTTATGGCAGTAAAGGCTTTTTTAAAGGAGAATGGCCACAAAAACTACGCGATGCCGGTATTTATGTGGAGGATTCACTTTCGGTTGGGTTTTTACGTAATTTAACAAAACGTAGTGATTTGCGCAATCACCGTAAAATTTTAACCATCGATAGCGATATTGGCTATACGGGGAGCTTTAACTTGGTTGACCCCGAATTTTTTAAAATTGATGCCGGTGTGGGTGAGTGGGTGGATATTATGTTGCGCTGCCGAGGCCCCGTTGTAAGGCCTTTAAGTGCCATTTATTATGGCGATTTGGCTGTAGAAAATGATAAAAGCATGGAGCTGACCTTAGAAAATGTAAGCCTTTATGCCGATAAATATTTGGATATTAAAGATGCAGGCAATATGATAGCCCAAGTGATACCATCGGGGCCGGATCAAGACCGTGTTGTTATTGTAGAAGCCATTGTGAGTGCCTGTTATGAGGCCAATGAAAAAATAGTGATTACAACACCCTATTTCGTGCCCGATGATGCCGTACTTTTGGCCTTAGTCAATGCCGCCCATCGGGGTGTGGATATTACAATCATTGTGCCGAAAAAGGTGGATTCTAAATTTGTATTATTTGCATCGCATTCTTATTACGATGAATTGCTTTCGGCAGGGATTAAAATACAAGCGTTTGATGGTGGATTATTACATTCTAAGATTATTGCTATTGATAATGATTTTTGTTTTGTGGGCACGGTTAATATGGATATCCGGAGCTTTTATTTAAATTTAGAGGTTACGGTTGCTATTTATAACCCCGAATTTGTTGCCCAAATTTATATATTGATGCAAGATTATTTAAGCCAATGCAGCGAGATTAAATATGATAATTGGCAGAAGCGCCCCATGATTAAAAAATTTACCGAAAATGCCGTGCGCCTAACCAGCCCGTTTCTTTAAGTCTGTTTAGAAACCAAAAGATTTTCGCGGATAATACGCACAGCCTCAATAAAGCGCTCGTTATAATTATCGGCCGTAATCTCCATAAAATCGATATCATATTTTCGGTATAAGGCTTTGAGTTGCTCATGGTTTTCCCATCGGCGTGCATTATCAATATCCCATCGAATACCGTCATTGTAAAACTCCACATTGGGGCTAAGCAACAAAATGAGGTCATATTTATAATTTTCGACAAAATCGATTAGTTGGTTTTCGGCACGCTCGGCTTCTTCTTCTAAATAATCGCTCCAAAGCCCTAAGGATTTTAACCGCGCATTATATTCGTAAAAGAAGCGCAAAGTAACAATTGGGTCGGTATCCACAACCAATAAACGCTTGGCTTTCTCGTTTTTCTCTTTATCTTGTAACAGCTGCTGCATCGCCACATGCACTAAGTCTTTGGGCTGAAAAGTTAAATCTTGATCGCCCAAAAAATAATGGGCATGGTAACGGCCATATTCCTCGCTAAATTCGGTATCAAACACACCGGCCAATTTAGAGGCCAAAACGGTTTTACCACAGCTTTCGGTACCTGAAATCACCACTTTTTTATTCATATAGGTTAAAAATTCTTGGCAAATAAAATTACTATTTACCAAAGTATAAGGGTTTTCTTCTAAGGCGGTGGCACTAATTTTATCGATATTATCCACACTAAATAATTTAAGATATTTGTTTTGGAATTTTTTGTTCGGGTAATCCTCTTTGCTGTTAAAAATCACCCAATCTTCGGCATTTTCTACCTTTAAATTTTCAATAAGCCAATCTTCCCAAACATCTTGATTTTCCGTATAGGGCGCAATTTTAATTTCATAATCTTCACCCACCTTAAAGCCCATATGCATCATAATTTTGCCAATGGCTTGTTGGGTTTCAAAAATAGTGGCATAACGCTCAAAATGTCCGTTGGTTACAACAATATATAACTTTTCTACCTCGCCCATGGCTTGGATAAAATATTCACGATGCGCCAAATGCAAAAGCCGAAATTTTCCGCCAACAATTCCATATTTATACATATTTGCTTCCCTAGATTATTAAATTGCTTAAACATAACATAAAACAAAAAATCACGCGACAGAATAATTTAACCTATGATACTGATATTTTTAAGTTTTTATGATTATTTTGTAAAATTGCATATAAAAGCAAAAAGGGCAAAGGTTTGAGTAACCATTTGCCCTTTGATTATAATCATAATTTTTTTTAAAATTATTGTTCCGATGATGCTTCAACTTCAGCCAACTGAATATCCTTCATGGCTTGGGTTAAAGTGGTTTTTACTTCGGTTAATTTGGCCTCGGCATCGGCACGTTTTTTGGCATTTTCGCGGTCGATCTCGATACCTTTTTTGAGTGTATCCAAAAGTTTTTGCGAAACCGATGCCAAAGCATCGACTTCCTCGGTAATATTGCCTTGGGATTCTTTAGCTGTTGTATAAGCTTGGTCGAGCATATCGGCACCAATCTCGGCAATTTTGCGCGATGCTTCACGGCGCTTATCATCCTCGGCTTGGGCTTTATGAATATTCAGTAATGCGCCCACCCGAATAACCGCATTTTTTAAACGGGGGAGGTCAAACAACATACCATCGAAAATATTTTGAATTTCAATTTTACCGGCTTGTTGGGTTGCACGAATTTGCGGTATCGAAACAATACTTTCGGTATAAAAAGCTTTAAGGCGAATAAGGCGAGTTTCAAAAGCATTTATTTGGTCGGCAAAGTCAACCAATTTTGCGGCCTCTAAACTGTCATTAATATCAATTTGTGCCTTTTGGGCTTCAAATTCCGCACGGCCGCGCACCAAAGCTTTCTCGCCGCCGGCAATCCATAATTCAAGCTCGTTAATATGGTCTTCCACATTATCAACCAAAATATCAAGCTTGGCATTATTTTTAATCAGCTCATGCTTGCGGTCTTCGGCTTTGGCAATAATGCGGTCAATTTGGGTTAAAAACTTCTCTTTACGATGATAAAAATATTTAGCCGCACCAAATGTTTTGGACAACCAAGGGCCAATCAGCGGAATAGCCGCAATGCCTTTACCATCAAGCTGGTTTTTAATTTGTTGAATATGCATACTATCAATACCATTGCCAAGCTCTACAGCTAAATCGCCGGCTACACCAACATCTTCCGACTTTACATCGGCCAATAATGTATCCATAAAAGACGATATCTTTTGTTGAGGTTCGGCAGCAAATAATAAAATGCTATTGGTATCTTTAAAATCAACCCGATGGCTAATTTCATCAATACGCTGGTGTTGCTCGGGCGTAAAGTCCGATGTATCCACAAGCTCGTTTTCGGCCAAGGCCATTACAAGTACGGGTAAATTTTTTACTTCAGTCTCGCTCATATCACTTTCCTTTAAAGGGTTTAATTTGTCTGGCTGCTCAATATTATAGCAGTGTATTTCAATATGTTAAGCTTTATCTTGCTCCATAAAAGCCATATGGGATTGTAAAACCGACTTTATACTGCGCGATTGAACTTCTAAATCCATTAAATCATTGGCTAATAAATCCTGTTGTAATTTCTGAAAGCTCTCTCTGATGCTAATAATTGAATCTTCAGCTTTTTTAAGCTGGTCATAATTGGCTTGGGTTTGGATGTTAGGGTTATTGCTCACTTTTACATAAGTTTCCATTAGCTTAATCGCATCGGGGAGATTATATTTTATAAAATTGCGTGCCCGGTCGATATCCGATGGATCTTCGATAAAATTATCGTAAAGATCACTCACAGTACGTGCAATTTCTTGGATTTCCCATTGGATAGATGGATTATTATCTAAAGATTGTGCCAATTCGTTAATTTTAGCCACTTTTTGTTTGCCATCGGCAATAAGTTGGGCATTGGCATCTAAGGTTTGTTTTACCTTTTTACCTCGTAATAGATATAAAAGCCCAAGCAAACCTAAGGTGAGTATAATCCCTAAGGCCGAGGCATATATATTATTTAGCCCCATTTGCATGGCAATAGATGTTGCCAATGCGCCCACTAAAATTGGGATAAAATATACTAAAAAATTCTGTTTTTCCGATTCCTTAAGTGGTGCGGGCTTGTATTCTTGTTTTTTGGTTTTTTCTTGGGCTTGCTCTTGGGTTTTTTGTGTGGATGCACCCGGTTTTTTCCATGGGTTTGCTAAATCGGCATCGCTTGGTGCTGCGGGTTGGATATCATCATCATAGCGATAATTTTTGGGCTGATAAGTTTGGGGTTCGCTATGGCCACGTTTATCTTCGTAACGGCTGTCATATTGTTTGCGATAAGGGTTTTCGCGGGTAGGGTAACGCCGCGAGGGCTGCCGCCGCGAAGATTTTGCCGGAGAAAGGACACGAAATGTAAACCACATAAAAAATATCAGTGGTAGCATACCCGCCAGCTTAGGAATAGCAATAATGGCAAATATTGCTACAAATATCCAAAATGGAAAACCCGATTGTTTCATCAGCATAACCTTGTTTCTATAATTACCTATACAAAATAATCTGTTAGCGCTGTAAATGCAAGAAGCTTCCTTATAATAAAAAGAAAGTATAATCAATAATTGTTATTTAACAGCAAACAATATTATATTAAGATAGATAAAAAGATAATAAGGAGCATATTTGATGAGCGAACCAAAGGAGATACTAATTTTATTTGCTCATCCGGTATATTCGCGCTCTCTTGTTCAAAAAGCCTTACGCCGTGCCGTTGCCGATATTAAAAATGTAACAATTCACGATTTATATGCCCATTATCCCGATTTTATTATCGACCCCGATAAAGAGCAAGCCTTACTCGTAAAACATGATATCATTATTTTTCAGCATCCTTATTATTGGTATTCCACGCCCTCAATTTTAAAAGAATGGCAAGATATTGTGCTCGAGAATCATTTTGCCTTTGGCTCTGGGGGAACATATTTAAAAGATAAAGATTTTTTTCATGTTATCTCCACTGGTGCGGCGATTGAGCAATATGAAACCGGTATGTTAAAAGATACGAGCTTTAAAGAGGTTTTTACCCCCACAAGGCTTATGGCACGCCTGACACAAATGCATTGGCATCCGCCGTTTATCATAGATGGTATCATCCAAAAAGATACAAGGCTCGAGCAAGCTTGTACCGATTATCGGCGTATTTTATTTGCCATGCAAGAGGGCTATTTTGATTTTAGCGTGGTTGATCAGCATGATTATATGAATAATATCATTGACGATGCTATAAACCTGCCCGAGGGATTTTAATAATGGATTTACAAACATTTCTCTTAGGGGCAACAGTATTTTTAGGGGCAGCCATTATTTTTGTACCTATTGCCCATCGCCTCGGTTTGGGCTCGGTAATGGGGTATTTATTCGCAGGGATATTAATCGGGCCGGTATTTGGCCTTGTTAAAGATGCCGAAACCTTACAGCATTTTGGTGAGTTTGGCGTGGTGCTTATGCTTTTTGTTGTGGGTTTAGAGCTTAAACCATCAATGTTATGGAAGCTCCGTATCCCCATATTAGGTACAGGCGGCGCACAAGTGGTTATTACCACAATTTTATTAACTATAGTGGGTTTATTATTTGGCCTAAGGTGGCAATTTGCATTATGTTCGGGGTTGATATTATCGCTTAGCTCCACAGCGATTGTGCTGCAAAGTTTAAACGAGCGCGGATTAATGAATACATCGGGCGGGCAATCGATATTTTCGATTTTGCTCTTTCAGGATATCGCCGTTATCCCCATGCTTGCTCTTATGCCGCTTTTGGCAACACTTACCCAATCGGCACGTGATATCCATAATGCCGAGCTTGAAGGCCATACGTCAATCGCCTTGCATCTCGAGCCTTGGGCAATGGCCTTAGCCACATTTGCAGCGGTGGCCATTATTATATTGGGTGGCCATTATTTATTACGGCCGATTTTTCGTATAATTGTGCGTACCCGTATTCGAGAATTATTCATTGCAACATCGCTTTTTTTGGTTGTTGCGACGGCTATATTAATGCAACTCGTTGGGCTTTCGCCTGCCTTAGGTACTTTTTTGGCAGGGGTCGTGTTGGCCGATAGCGAATATCGCCACGAGCTGGAAAGCGAGATTGACCCATTTAGGGGGCTGTTATTAGGGCTATTTTTCATCACGGTTGGGGCATCATTAAATTTGGCTCTTATTGCATCAAAAGCGCCAATGATTGCCGCTTTAGTGGTGGGTTTTATTATCGTTAAATTTATTTCTTTGGTAATTGTTGCCAAAATCTTTCGCTTTAATAACCCGAAAACCATGCTATTTGCATTTGCCTTATCGCAAGGTAGTGAATTTGCCTTTTTACTGTTTAATTTTGCCCGTAATAATCGGGTTTTACCAGAGTCTATTACCCAAATGCTTATTTCGGTTGTGGTGGTATCCATGTTTATTGCGCCCTTGCTCATGGTATTTTGGGAGCGGGTTGTTGCGCCGCGATTTGCCGAAACATCGGGCATTGAGCGTGATGCCGATGAAATATCTGAAGATAACCATGGCGATATCATCATTGCCGGCTATGGGCGTTTTGGCTCGATTGTCGGGCGTTTAGTGAAAATGGCGGGTCAAAAAATTGTGGTGTTAGACCTCGATAGCGAGCAAATTGACGCCGTAAGAAGGTTAGAAGAAGAAGTTTATTATGGCGATGCCACCCGTGCCGATTTATTAGCAACGGCCGGTGCCGCCCATGCAAAGCTTATTATTGTGGCCATAGACGAAAAAGAAAAAGCGATTGAGATGGTGAAAACCGTTAAAAAGCATTTTCCGCAGCTTAAAATTTTAGCGCGCGCTTGGGACAGGCGCCATGCTTATGATTTGCTTTCGGCCGGGGCGGATTATGTGCAAAGGGAAACCGTAGGCTCGGCGATATCTTTAGGGGAAGAAGCCCTTAAACATTTGGGCATGCACCGATATGAGGCGCATCGGATTGCTCGGGTATTTAGCCAAAATGATAAACGCATGATGTTAGAGATGTGGCATGATTTTCAAGAATATCAAAATAGTGGCGATATGGATGCTTATATGGAAAAATTTAAAAATAATAATGTAACCTTAACCGAGGTTGTCGCACGGGAAGCACAAAATGATTATGGCAAAAAAGCAAGCCGAGGCTGGGGTTTAGCTAAAGCAGATGATAATAGTAATAATGAGGAACCTGAGGAAGATAACCTTTAATCATTCAAGAATTTGTGATAATTTTTATTTACTTATAGTTTTTTATTCATTTTTTATAGTATTTATGGGTAATAAGCTTTATATAAATAGCTTTCTGATAATTATTATTGAAAGAAATAATGTTAAAATTACACGATATTTCAAAAACTTATAATGATTCAACAGAGCCTGTTTTTGCACATATAACATTAAATGTGGCTTTGGGTGAGTTTGTATCGATTATCGGGCCTTCGGGCTGCGGAAAATCGACCTTATTAGAAATTTGTGTGGGGTTGCAAAGTTTTGATAATGGGCGCATTACGCTTAATGACCAAATTATTGATCACCCGGGGTTATGCTCGTTTATGCCCCAAGGGGATAGTTTGTTGCCTTGGCGTAAGCTCAATAGCAATATTGCTTTACCTATAGAGGCTGCTGGGGCATCGCGCCGCTCGGCCATTAAACAAGCGAATCATTTGTTGGATCAGTTCGATATGGGTACATTGGCTAATCGGTGGCCACTACAGCTTTCTGGCGGGCAAAAACAACGTGGCGCCTTATTGCGTTCCATCGCCCATGATCGGGATTTATTAGTTTTAGATGAACCTTTAGGTGCTTTAGATAGTTTAACCCGTAAAAATATTCAGGTTTGGTTAAAACATTTAATTCAAACCAGCCAAAAATCGGCACTTATGGTAACACATGATGTTGATGAAGCCGTGTTTTTGAGCGACCGTATATATATTATGCGCCCCGGTAAAACCTTGGCCGAGATTGTTATCGATTTAGATAATAGAGACCGCAATAGCAAAGAATTTCGGGATATTTGTATTCGTATTGATGAGGTGCTCAATGACGAAAACAACTAAATATTATGGCTTACCCTTTATATTTTTAAGCTTGGCTTTTTTACTCATATGGCAAAGCTTTCATTATGTTATTCCTATTTTGGTTCCAACGCCTTTGGGCACATTAGAAACATTATTTCGTAAATTTAATCTGATTTTATATCATTTACCCTATACGGTAATTATTTCGGTAGGGGGCATAGCCCTTAGCTTAGTAATGGCGTTTTTATTTGCCATACCTATGCAGCTTTTTAAAAGTTTTGAGCATGCTATGATGCCTTGGCTGGTTATTTTACAAGCTGTACCATTTATTGCCCTAGGGCCTTTATTGTTAGCAGCATTGGGTTATGGAGTTGCTGCCAAAATATGTGTAACGGCGCTTTTATGCTATTTTCCGATATTTTTGGGGCTTAACGAGGGCATGACGCAAGTGAATAATGCCCAATTAAAAACTTTGCTATCCTTAGGTTTAAGCCAGTATCAGATAATGCTTCATTTGCGTTTGCCCAATGCATTGCCACGCTTATTTACCGGTATTCGCATGAGTGTTTCTTGGGTGTTTTCGGCCGCAATATTATCGGAATTTTTAGGGGCACAACGCGGGTTAGGTTTTCTCATAAAATCGGCATCGCGCTCTTTTGATAACGAGCTTGTTTTTGCAGGGCTTATTGTAATTACAATTTTAAGTCTGTTACTTTTTATGCTGACCAAATGGTGTGAGCGAAAATTAACGCCATGGCATAAAAATATTTGATGAATAAAGGCTGCATAATAACTATATATAATAATATCTGTCATAAAGGTTTGGAGCAATGATGAAAAAAGTGAATTATGGTTTTTTAGCAATGTTTTTACCCCTAATTGCCCAAGGGGCGGATCGTTTGGTGGTGGCACTGGATTGGTTGCCTAATCCCAACCATAGCGGACTTTATGTGGCAATGGATAAAGGCTATTATAGCGAAAACGATATTAAGGTTGAGATTGCCCCTTATGGTGAAATTCGCCCCGAGCAGCTTGTGGCCATTAAAAGAGCTGATGTTGCTTTTATGGGTGCTGAAGGCCTAATGATTGCCAATAATAGCGATGTTGATGTAACTGCAATTGCTGCAGCTTTAAGCGAAAACGCCCAATATGTAGCCGCCAATGCCGATAGCGGTATAGAGCGCCCCCGCGATTTTGTGGGCAAAGCCTATGCCAGTTGGACCAATGGCTGGGATACGGCATTAATTAACCAGATGATTAAAGTTGATGGCGGAGAAGGTATTGTAAAATCGCCCGATTTAGGCCTTTATGGCCCAACAGCATTATTTGCCCATAAGGTCGATTTAGCTTGGTTGTTCGATAATGTGGAAACGCCCGTTGCCGATAAACAAGGCATTAAATTAAATAAATTTCACTTTAAAGATTATGGTTTAGCCAGCTATGGCTCACCCATTTTAGTGGTGCGCACCGCCGATTTAGCTGAAGACCCCGATATTTATGGGCGTTTTATCCGCGCAACAGAAAAAGGTTATCTTTGGGCGGCCGAGCACCCAAAAGAAGCGGCACTGATTATTACCGAACTTAACCCGCCGGGAACATTTGAGGATCAGGCGCTTTTATTAGAGCAGCAAAAAATATCGTCTGATTATTATGTGGGGCCGATGGGTTGGGGTAAAATGAATGATGCCGAGATGCAAAAGCTTGCCGATTTTATGGTGAATAATCAAATAGTCGATAACCGCGATAGTTTAAAATATACCAATCAGTTTTTTAGCAATGGCCAATAAAATAAATGGCTAAAAATATGGTTATTAATATATTAAAAGCTATTCGTATTTTGGGTAGCTTTTATATTGAATGAATATAACTAATGAACTTAAATTTCTTTAAGGCGCTCGGCAATATCCATATGCCATTCTTCGGGCAAAACATGTAAAACGGGGGTATCGCCGCTATAATCGGGTGCGGTTACGGCATAGCCGTTTAATACGGCATCGGGGAATGCGCTCTGATAAATCTTCCAAGCGCAAGCCGCACGGAAACCTTTGGCACAAATAAATACGGTTTGTTTATTGGGGTCTAAATTATCAACTTCAACGGCAAATGTATCTAAGGGCATTGGTATCGCTGTTTCAAAATGTCCCTCAGCCCACTCTGCAGGCGAGCGTACATCCACCAACTGAATATCATCTAAATTCTCTAATAAACTTTCTAAAGATACTGCACCGTAAATATCAACTTCTATCGACATATTAAACCTCCAATTGTCTTTTCATTATGAGGTCACGATATATATGGCTATTCATGACCAACCCAAATCCAAATAAAATAATCACCATGGATGTTCCACCTTTAGAGATTAACGGTAAAGGCACACCCACAACCGGTAATAACCCCGTGACCATTCCCATATTAATAAAGAAATAGAAAAAAAAGTTACTCACCGCGCCTAAAGCCAATATACGGCCAAACTGATGCCGGCATCGCCATGCGATAACAAAACCGCCAAATACAATAAGCATATATAAGAATATAAGCAAATATTCACCCCGTAAACCAAATTCTTCGCCAAAGATAGCAAAAATGAAATCGGTATGTTTTTCGGGCAAAAAGCTTAAACCCCCTTGGGTGGATTGCAAAAAACCTTTACCGTCAACACCACCAGAGCCAAAACTGATTTTAGATTGAATAATATGATAACCCGAACCAAGGGGATCGGACTCTGGATTAAAAAGGGTGAGTACCCGTTGTTTTTGGTAATCTCTAAAAACAAAGTTCCATGCGCCAAAAATGATAACCGGTAATGAAGCCAAGCCCAAAACAAACCAGCCCCAATGTAAACCGGCTAAAAATATAATAATAACAGCAATGGCAAAAATTAATAAAGATGTTCCCATATCGGGCTGAATAAGCGTAAGCCCAAATAAAACCAAAACAGCCAATAGGGGTAATAACCAATGGCGTAATTTACGGCTTTCTTCCCAATCGAGGGATTGAGCAATATGGGCTAAAAAGAGAACGGTGGTATATTTGGCAACCTCCGATGGCTGAAAGCGCAATGGCCCTAATGGTAACCACCGGGTGGCATTACCCCCTTCTACCCCAATGATAAGAACCAAAACTAACGAGATAAATGTGGCAAACCACATGGGCCAAGCCAATAAGCGCAACCAAAGGGGCGGAATAAATGCCACAATAATCATGATAAATGTGCCCAAGCCCCAAAAAGCTATTTGGCTAGTCGCCCAAGGTTGCATATGGCCGCCGGCGGCCGAATAGAGCATAGCAATACCAATGGCACATATGGCCATAATCAATAAAAAATAAAATAGCGGGAAACGCTGTATTTTATCTTTAAAGCTCAGTTTATCATTTGCAAAAAAATGATCTTTCGCCATTATTCTCTGACTCCTTGGGCATTAAAATAAGGAATATTATCCCAAATTGCCTCGCGCTCTTTTACTTTAAGCATAATATCTTTAACAATGGGGGCCGCTGCCGATGAACCCCCACCACCATGCTCAATAAATACCGATGTTACCCACCGCGGTGCACCATAAGGGGCAACGCCAACAAAGTTCGCATGGTCACGATACTCCCATGCCCGATCCTCATTTTTAGTAATGCCCCGCTTGCGTTCTTCTTCGGTAATACGGCGCACTTGCACCGTACCTGTTTTGCCCATCATTTTCCAATCATCGGGTAAGGCCGCACCGCGTGCTGTGCCAAAATTGGCATTCACAACCTCAAAAATCCCTTGGATGACATTGTCGAGATTTTCTTTTTTTATCGGTAAGCGCTCAAAAGCTTTGGGTTTACGTGGCCATACACCTTGGGTATTAACTTCATCGCGGGAAACAATGGGTTTAACGGCATATCCGCCATTACATAGGCGGGCAAATGATAGGGCATTTTGAATAGGCGTTGTTACAACATATCCTTGGCCAATGGCCACATTAAGGGTGTCGCCAATGCGCCAAGTTTGCTTGTAACGCTCTTTTAACCAACGTCTTGTGGGGATAATACCATCAAATTGCCCCGGGAAGTTGTCGATTGTACGCTCACCAAAACCAAACATATGTGCATAACGGGCAATTTTCTCGATACCCAAACGCTGGGCAATATCGTAATAATAAACATCGCAAGATTGTGCCAAAGAATAAGCTAAATCAACATTGCCATGGCCACGGCGCGACCAACAATATTTTTTATATCCGTTCCCCCATTCTAAATAACCTTTGCAATGGACTGTCTCATCGGGGGTAACAACATTTTCTTCCAAGGCGGCAATTGCCAAAATAATTTTAAAGGTCGAACCTGGCGACCATGCACCACGCAAACATTTATTTTGTATGGGAGCCATGGCATTATCGCGCAGGTTAATCCATTCTTCATTGCTTAGGCCTCGGGTAAAACTATTGGGGTCGTAACTTGGTGTAGAGACTGTTGCCATCAGCTCGCCCGTATGAATATTCATTACCACCGCCGCAGCCGATAATCCTTTTAGGCGCTCAGCAACATAAGCTTGTAATTCCCAATCTAATGTAAGAACCGTATTATAACCATCGGTCGGGGAAAAAGCCTCTAAATCGCGCACCACCCGACCATAAGCATTAACCTCTACTTTTATATTGCCCGCACGCCCCCTTAGGGCTTTATCGTAAGCACGCTCAGCACCGGTTTTACCAATACGAAAGCCCGGTTGCTCAAGCAAAATATCGTTATCACTTTTAATTTCTTGGGCATTAACCCGCCCCACATAACCCAGCATATGGGCACCGACCTCGTTATTGGGGTAAAAGCGATTATAACTTTCTTCTCCAAAAATACCGGGGAGATCAAAGGCATTTTCTTCTATCTGAAAAGCCTCCTTACGAATGAGATCTTCCTTTACCTCAACTGCGGCAAATGGGCGGCGAACATTAATTTTCTCTAATATATCTTCGATTTCTTGATCGGTAAGTGGGATATATTTACGCAATTTAAGCAAGGTGGCTTTAGGGTCTTGGGCATGTTCTCTTACAATTGTTACCCGAAAGGTTTTTCGGTTACGGGCAATAATCACACCGGTACGGTCAATAATCAGCCCGCGTTTAGGCTGTAAGACTTTTAACGAAATACGATTTTGTTCGGATAATGTTTTATATTTTCGTGCTTGGAGAACTTGTAGGTCAAACAAACGATAACCCACAACGCTAATTAAGCCCATTTGGGCAGCCCCAACAATTAGGGAGCGCCGAGTAAATATTCGTTTTCTCTCATGGTCTTTGCGCATAAAATTCTTTCTTAAAGCCTATAAACATTCATATTTATAAAAGATAATCGTGGTGAAATAAAGGTTTATATATTATATAGCGTCTTTATCGCGCACTGCAATTAAATGGCTAATAAAAGTTAAAATAATAAATATGAGCGGGTAAATACTAATTGTAAGCATTAAGCTTGTAAAAACCCCATATAACGGAAAGAGATGCAGATTAAATAGCCCAATAATTGCCCAACGGAGTAACATGGCCATGGCGGCAAAAATGGCAAACATTAACCAGCCGACAATAAAATTTTGTGTGGCAATAAATCGGCGTTGCGAAACCAAAATACCATAAGAGATAATCAGGATAAACGAATGGGTGCCATAAGGTGTGTTAAAGCTATAAAAATCCTCGATAAAGCCGATGATAAAAACAAACCAAATAGGTAAAAGATTGGGGCGAAAAATAGCCCAATACCATACACAGATTAAAACCACCCAAGGGGAAATCTCGCCCCAATAACCCCAGCCTTCGTTAATAACCCGATTTATAATGATAAAAAATATTATACAAAATGTAGGGAGAATTTGGCGTAATAAAATATCGAGCCGATAAAAGATCATTCGTTCGACCTTAATTGGTTATTTCGGTATTTTCAGGAGATATACTCAAAGCAGGGCTAACATCATCAATTTTAGCAATTTGGCTATTTTCGGTAATCACACGCACAACCTCAATATCATGCATATCCACAGTGGGGCGAACCAAAATTTTACCATCTTCAATAGCAGTTACAGTTCCTACCGGAATACCCACAGGCAAACTACCATTAGAACCAGAGGTTACCAATTGAGCACCGGGCTGAATTTGGGCGTTTTCTGCCAAATGGCGAAGCTCGGCAACATCATTATTATTACCGGTTAATAAGGCACGGTCTCTGGTATGCTCAACCATTACAGGGATTGATGAGTTAATATCGGTAAGCAATAATACAATAGCGGTATCATTATTCACTTGGGCAATACGGCCAATGAGGCCTTCGCCGGTTAATACAGCTTGGCCTTTTTGTAAATTATCCCCTTTACCGGCATCAATAATTAAAGCACGCGAGAATGTACCGCCCACATCGGAAATTACACTGGTGGTTATCCATGTGGCACCGGGTGTAGCAACAAAGTTGAGCAATGCCCGCAGCGCATTATTTTGCCCTTGCAGCTGCATAAGCTTGGTTTGTGTGGAGCGCAAAGAGATATTCTCTTGCCGCAAACGTGTAAGCTCATCTTGTAGCTGTATCATCTCGCTTGCGCGGCCAAAGGTTGTTTTAACCGCCGAAACAGGCTTAGATAAAGTATTGATAATAGGGGCAGATGTATTTTGAATATGGCCACTAATATAATCAAGTGGTGCAGAATATATGCGGCTAAAAAGCATAATTAATATAGTAAGAATGAGAAAGCCGTAAATATAGAATTTACGATTTTTTGCTGCCGAGAAATTTTGCGTTGACTGATAGTGCCGCACTGAGTTTATCCGCTCCCGAGATAAAATGGTATTTGTTAACCAAATTTGTATAATTCTGTATGCATTAAATCAAAAAAATTCTTAAAAATCAAGTAAAATTAAATTTATAAACTTAAAAAGTGCATTTAATGGTTTAATTGATACTTGTTGTAAAGTCTAAAAAGTCTTTCTCGTTGGCTTGCTCAAGCAACATACCCGTGCCTAATGCCACACAAGAAAGCGGGTCATCTGCCACAACAACAGGTAAACCAGTAGCATGAGATATCACAATATCTAGGTTGCGTAACAAAGCACCACCACCCGTAACCACAATGCCTTTGTCCACAATATCGGCTGATAATTCTGGAGCTGTATGCTCTAATGCAAGTTTACAAGCTTCCACAATTTGATTAACCGGATCAATCAAGGCATCGGCAATCTCAAAATCGGTTACAGAGATTTCTTTGGGTACACCATTAATAAGGTCGCGGCCTTTAACATCCATTTGTTGCGGGTTAATTCCATCGGCCCAAGCTGTACCAATAGTTTCTTTAATGGTTTGCGCTGTTGTTTCGCCAATGAGCAAAGAGTGATGACGGCGCATATAGTTGATAATTGCCTGATCCATCTTATCTCCACCCACACGCGCCGATGATGAATAAACAATCCCCGATAGCGAAAGCACAGCCACCTCGGTTGTGCCACCACCAATATCCACAATCATCGAGCCTGTTGGCTCGGTAACCGGCAAACCGGCACCAATGGCAGCAGCCATGGGTTCTTCAATCAGATAAACGCGGCGTGCACCGGCACTTTCGGCGGCATCTTGAATGGCCCGTTTTTCTACGGCGGTAGAGCCCGAAGGTACACAGATAATCACCAAAGGGCTAATAAAGCTTTTACGATTATGCACTTTACGAATAAAACCTTTAATCATTTCTTCCGCATGGCGAAAATCGGCAATTACACCATCTTTTAACGGGCGTATTGCGCGGACTTCGCCGGGGGTTCGGCCCAACATGCGTTTGGCCTCAATGCCGACTTTCCATACTTTTTCTTGCCCGCGGTAATCTTTTACCGCAACCACCGATGGCTCGTTAAGCACAATGCCTTTGCCCTTAACATAAACCAATGTATTAGCAGTACCTAAATCGATGGCAAGGTCGGCCGATAATATCCCAAATAGTTTCGAAAACATCGAAGCTTATCTTCCTTAAATTCTTGTTTTTATGACTCACAATGTAAGCTTTTTACTATGCAAAGGCAATATAAAAGATAAACATCACTTTTTTTGCCAATCTTTGGTAAAGAATCATCATTATTGGCTTGGTGGAACCACCCTAAGCTGTGTAATCCGGTGGCGTTGGCGCTCAATGACCTCAAAACGGCAACCATGGATCATAAAAACTTGGTTTTTATCGGGGATTCTTTTGGTCGTGTAAAGGAGTAGCCCCGCAACGGTTGTAAATTCATCATCGGGTATCATTAAACCCAATTGGCGGTTTAAATCGCGTATGGTTGTTTCGCCCGCAACAAGCCATGATCCATCGGGTTGCTCAATCATGCCATCGCTTTCGTCATCATGCTCGTCTGATATTTCGCCCACAATTTCTTCTAAAATATCCTCTAAGGTTACAATCCCTTGTAAATCGCCATATTCGTCAATTACAAGGGCAAAATGCTCGCGCCGTTCCCTAAAGCTTTGTAATTGGTCGAGTGCCGATGTTGTTTCGGGCACAAACCAAGCTTTGGTCATTACCGATAACGGTTGGGCTTCGCGTTTTTCATTATAAGATAAATAAACCTCGCGTAAAACATCGCGGGTATGGAGCAAGCCAATCACATTATCGGGGCTATCTTTATAAACAGGTAGGCGGGTATGGGCACCTTCTAAGATGGTTGCAATAATTTCGCGAGTAGGGGTGTCGGCATCAATCATTTCTAATTGGCGGCGGTGGATCATAATTTCCCCCACGGTAACATCATCTAAATCCAAAACCGAGCGCATCATGATTTTTTCTTGCTCAGCGGTTTCTAAATCTTTGGGGTCATCGCCTTGGTGGAGGTCAATCGCACCACGTAACTCGGCCTCGGCCATCATTAAATTTTCCGAAAAATCCTGCTCGGGTGCAATAAAGTGAGAAAAAAACCGGGTAACAAATAATAATATTTTTGTAAACGGCCATAAAATAAGCTCAATAATCTCTATAGGGCGCGAGACAATCATGGAGAGTTTATCGGCAAATCTTACGGCCAAGGTTTTGGGTAAAATTTCCGAAAATATCAGCACAATCGGGGTCATAATAACGGTTGCCATGGTGGTGGCAAAGGCTGTACCTTGCGCCATAAAAAGTTTAATCATTAGGGCAGTTGCTATGGCGGTGGATAAAATATTTACCAAATTATTGCCTAATAAGATGGTGGCAATTAGATTCTCACGGCCATCAATGAGTTTTAAAACCCGTTTGGCTGCTTTTATATCCTGCTGGGCATAACGATGCATTAATGGGCGCGATACTGCGGTTAAAGCAGTTTCGGAGCCTGAAAAAAATGCCGAGGAAGATAAAAGAAAAATAATTAAAATAATCGTTAATATCATAAAGTTAGCCCAGATTGTCCGTTAAAAATTGATACAAGGGGGCAACATCCACCTCTTTATCCACAAAAGCATTACCAATAGATTTCGCCAAAATTAAGGTAATTTTATCATCTTTTGTTTTTTTATCTTTTTTCATTAAATCGATATATTCATCGGCCGTCCATGATTGCCCTTGGGATAATTGCTTGAGCGATGACGGTAAGCCGGCCTTGGTGAGTAAGGCACGGCAACGCTCGCTATCATTAGCCGGGCAAATACCTAAAGTGACCGAGTAATCAAAGGCCAGTTGCATGCCAATTGCCACAGCCTCGCCATGGTATAATTTATCGGAATATCCCGTAAATGTCTCAAGCACATGGCCAAATGTATGCCCCATATTCAGTAAGGCGCGTTGGCCGTTTTCATGTTCATCGGCAGCAACGATATCCGCTTTTGATTGGCAGCTTTCGTAAACTATTTCTACCAATGTGTCATTATCTTTTTGTAAAATGCGGTCATTATTTTCATTGAGCCAATCAAAAAATGCTGGTTTATGAATAAGCCCATATTTTATCACCTCGGCATAACCCGATTTTAATTGGCGCTCGCTTAAACTATCTAAGCTTGTAACATCGGCTAAAACCAAGCGGGGTTGCCAAAAGGCGCCCACCAAATTTTTACCGGGGCCGGCATTAATACCGGTTTTTCCGCCCACCGAGCTATCCACTTGGGCAAGGAGCGATGTGGGTATTTGGATGAAAGATACCCCTCTTAATAGTGATGCCGCTAAAAATCCGCATAAATCACCCACAACACCACCACCTAAGGCAATTAAAGTTGTTTTGCGGTCTATGCCCCAATAAAGGGCATCGTTACAGCATTGGGCATAACAATCGAATGTTTTAGAGTTTTCTCCCGGTGCAACGGTAATGACATGATAATTTTTTTTAAGCTCTTTTAAAGCATCTTCTACAAAAGATAACCAATATTGGCTCACATTGGTATCGGTGACGATAATGGCTTTGCTGCCTTTAACATGGGCTTGGAGATAACGGCTTAATTTTAATAAGAGTTTTTTACCAATGTAAATATCGTAAGAGCGCTCGGCTAAATTGACGGTGAGTTGCTTCATTTTATATTCTCCGAAATAAAGAAAACTTCCTTAAAACATTGTTTAAGGCACGGGCTACGGTTGTAATAGGGGCATCGGGGGGGATAAACTGAATATCGGTTTTGGCAAAATTGGGCTCTCTTTTTTGTGCCAAATCTTCTAAAACTTGTTTGGGGTTGTCGCTATTATCAAACAAAGGGCGGCCACTACGTAACATAATACGGTTTAAAATCGTTTGATGATCCACCTTTAACCATACCGAAAATGCATTTTCTTTGATGATTTTTCTTGTATTGGGGTTTTCATAAGCACCGCCACCAAGGGCTAAAATAGCCGGAGAGCCCGCAAGTAAACGGGCAATCACCTGTTCTTCCATGCGCCGAAATTCGGCCTCGCCATATTTTGCAAAAATATCGGGTATCTCCATATTCGATGCCCGCGAAATTTCTATATCGGCATCATAAAAGGGCACATTAATCAGCTTAGATAATGCTAAACCCAATGTCGATTTCCCGCAACCGGGCAGCCCCACAAAAATGATCCATTTTTTTAATTGCCATTCTTGCGGCTTTGGCTTATTTTTTCTTTTATTTAACATAATTATTTAATATCATCTTAATCATTATAAATTTTATGATATTATAACCGAAAAAATATAAAAAGGTAAAATATAAATGCGAATTGTTATCCGTGGTTTGGTGATATTTGTTCTTTTGGCCATAGCGGCTGTTGTCGGATTGCTGAGTTTTACGGCAAGCTTGAACCCGCAACCACAAATTGAGCGTGTTATTGTTCCGGTAACTCCAGACCAATATCAAGCCCCCGATGGAAGTGCCGATAAAGTTTTTACCGAAACTTTAAGGGAGCAAGAACAAGCAGTTACAACCGATGATACGGCAACCAATACAGAGATAGCTGGAACAGAGAATGAAGATACTGAAGCTATAGTGAGCGAAACGACAGCAAGCGAAAACACCCAAGCTGAAAATACCGAAGGTGAAACAAGTGGGGCTGAAAATATAGCAAGTGATGAAACCCCGGAAGAAACAACAAACGATTAAATATGATGGATAGACGCACCCGCAAAGAACCCATATCTGTTCCCCTTGTTCGGGCTTGGGGCAATATGATGTTGGCCGAAAAAGGGGCGTCGGCCAATACGCTCGAGGCTTATATCCGCGATTTAAGCGACTTTGCCGTTTATCTCCAAAAGAAAAAAATCACCATCGATGAAGCCCAAACAGAAGATTTACGCCTTTATCTTAAAATGCTCGATGAACGGGCAATGGCATCTTCGACCCGCGCCCGAAAGCTCTCGGCCTTTCGGGGGTTTTATAAATTTTTGGTCAATGAGAATATGCGCCAAGACAACCCAGCCTTGGGTTTAAGCTCGCCCAAATTGGGGCAATCGGTACCCAAATTTTTAAGTTATGATGAAGTTGATGCCTTATTTGCCGTGGCCGAAAAAAATACAACAGCTGCCGGCTTACGTATGCGTTGCATGTTAGAGATTATGTATGGCACAGGTTTAAGGGTGAGCGAGATGGTATCCATGCCCCTTTCGGCGGTGCGGCGGGATTTTCAGTTTATTATCATTCGGGGTAAGGGCGATAAAGAGCGCTCGCTCCCACTCACCGAACCCGCAGCCGAGCTAATTAAGCAATGGTTATTGGTACGCGATGCCACCGCCCCGCAAAAAACCATCAAAAATGGGCGGTCAAGCTCGCCTTTTTTATTTCCATCGCGCGGTAAAGAGGGGCATATTAGCCGTATTCGTTTTTTCCAAATGATAAAAGATTTGGGGGTTGAGGCCGATATTGACTCTAAGCGCATATCGCCCCATGTGTTGCGCCATAGTTTTGCAACCCATTTATTATCAAATGGTGCAAATTTACGCCAACTCCAAATTGCTTTAGGCCATTCCGATATTTCCACCACGCAAATTTATACCCATGTGCTGGATGAACGCCTTAAAAATATGGTGCAAGACCTCCACCCGCTTGCCCAGTCTGAGCGGACAGACTAGCAGACTTTGTATGTATGGGGCTCTGCCCGTCATGCTGAAAGCATGCCTACTAAATAGTTGCTGAAAGCATGCCTACTAAATAGTTGCTGAAAGCATGCCTACTTAATAGTTGGCTTGTCTCCGACAAGACCCCCCGCAACGCAAGCGTTGACCTAAAGGAAAAGCCTATTCGGCTTTTCTATGCTTTATTCTGTAAGGTTTAGTATGATAAATTCAATCACACGAAGTGTGTCCCCTCTTTGAGAGGGGTGGATGGCGGAGCCAGACGGGGTGTGTTGGTAGATAGTTCTTCAAGATATTTTATGTTTAGAGACAAATGCAAAACACACCCCACCGCTTTCAGCGCCACCCCTTTTATGATGATAGAGGGGATTATTATTGTGTTGTCGTCATGCCAACTTGATTGGGTATCTTATCCCAAATGCTCTTATTGTAAACAGATTGCCAGTCAAGCTGGCAATGCTAATCGGGGCGTATTTAGCAGGGCTTTGAATTTTTTTATCGTCTTTTTGAGATACCGAGTATGCTTTATAAATGATAAAGATTACGTGCTTAATGCACGGATTTTTGCTATCATTTTTTGGATATATTCTATGGAGCGCTCGTAGGTTTTACCCTCTAAGCAAAGCTGGGCGGATATTGTAGCCGGTGTAGCTGTAAGAAAATAGATTTTATCGGCCATACGCACGGCCTCAAAACTATCATGGGTTACCAAAATAACACTTAAATTTTTATTTTGTACATCATCTAAAATTTTATCTTGCAATTTAAGCCGTAACTCAAAATTTAAAGCCGAAAACGGCTCGTCCATCAGCAGTAAATCGGGCTGATTAATCAGGGCTCTAACAAGGGCTACCCTTTGGCGCATACCGCCTGAAAGCTGGCTGGGATATTTGTTTAAGTCGGTATCGGATAACCCGACAAAGCGGAACAAAGTTCGGATTTTATTTATACCGTCTGCCGAATATGTATTTTTATCTAAAATTAATTTTACATTGTTTAAGGCGGTTTTCCATGGTAATAGTCGGGGTTCCTGAAATAAATAAGCAAGCTTTTGGGCATGATTATTAATCTGCCCCCCATAACCGTTAAGAAGTTGCGCAATTAACTTTAATAATGTGGTTTTACCACAGCCCGAAGGCCCGAAAAAACAAATAATTTCGCCTTTTTGTTGGGTAAAGCTGATATCTTTGATAATGGTTTGCTGGTCAATTTGGTAATGTAAATTATGCAATTCTAAAATATTAGGAGACATTAACATTCTCCCAAGGCATAAACAAGCGTTTGATAGGCAGTACAATCAGATATTCGGTAATCATGACAATGGCAACAATAATCAGAATATATGCCATAACACTTTGGGTATCAAGCATGGCTCGGGCTGTGGCAATTTGTGCACCCATACCGTCATTAGCGCCTAAAAGCTCGGCCATAACCGTTATTTTAATTGCCATGCCAATAGTTACGCTTATTGCCGGGAAGATATGGCTACATAAATAAGGAATATAAATTTGTGTTATTTTGCGCATTACGGGTATTTTATAAAGGGTAGCCATTTCTAAAATATCTTTATCCATATTAAGTACCGATTGCATTGTGGCGGTAAAAGTGAAAGGTAAACAAGTTAAAAAAACCGTGAAAATAACGCTACGCCCACCCATGCCAAGCCAAAATAAAGCTAACACTACCCAAATAATCGGCGGAATTGCCAATAAAATTATTACCATGGGGCGTAAAGTAAAAGCAATGGGGCGGGATAATCCGGCGCATAAACCAAATATTATGCCACAACCGATAGATAAACATATACCGGTGATAGAGCGTATAAGTGTTATGATGATATCGCCATTAAATGCTTGTGTACATAATTGAAAGGCCGTTCGGATAACAACAATGGGTGGGGGCAGGATAAACTGCCCCATATTTGATGAGCCATATTGCCAAAGGGCAAAAAGTAAAGATAAGCTCCAAAAAACGCTTAACAATTTTGTTAGGTTTGAAAGAAAAACCTTTTGCATATTAATTAAATAAATAATCCGGCATCGGGCATTTTGCCGCCCACAATTTTAGGGTTAAGCTCAAACAGAGACTGATAAAAACCTAAAATTTCATCTTTGGCATCTAAGGTTGGGGTAATCGTAAGATTAGAAAGCGGCAATGAATGCGCTAAAATGGGTGCGGGTATCGATAATAATTTGCTCCCTAATTGGGCGGCATCGGTTGGGTTTTTGTTTACCCAATCTAATGCTTGCGGTAAAGCCGTATTTAAATCGGCAATAAAAGCTGCATTATTATCGTAAAATTCTTGGGTAACCATTAGCCCAGCTTGCGGAATACGGGCATTAGGGCCAATGAGTGCACCCCAAACATCTTGCAAGCTTAAAGCGGCTTGCATTGTTAAGCCTTCGGCCTTGCCACGGATAACCGCCATACTTGCGGCGGGCTCAGGCAATAATGCGCAATCGGCTTGGCCGTTAAGTAATAAACCTGCAGCCTCGGGCGGAACAGCCGTATAAGTAACATCAGCATCATTTTGTAAGGAGATATTCGCTTTTTTACATAAGGTTTGCAATACCAGGTCGGGCATATCATTTTTAAAAGGCATGACTAGTTTTTTACCTTTTAAATCCTCTAACGATTGCACATTGCCGTCTTTAGAAACAATATATAATAAACCCCAAGTCATAATATTCATAAAACGCACAGCTTGCCCCTGATTATAAAAATTGGCGGCAACGTAAGATGGCACCATACATAAAGGCATCGTACCATTAACCACACCAACCCTAAGCTGATCAGGCCCTTTCCATAATTTAGTATCAATATTATATTTTGTTGCTAAATCGGTATATTGTGTAGCGGCTAATAATGTGGATACACCAACGGGTGCACCCCATAATGTATAAGAGAGCTTTGCATTTGCTAAAGAAGGCAAAGCATATAAACCGGCTAACCCTGTAAGAGTTTGTGTGGAATTGAGTAAAAATTTACGACGTGTAAGCATGGCAGCCTCCTTATAAAAAATAAATCAAATATGATAATATTCTGAATATTAAATAGGGGATAAAAGTTTGTAAAGGAGATAGAAATGAAATTAAGAATTATTTTCAATTATTAAGAATGATTATAAACTATGGCCTATAAGTAGTTTTTTTATTAATGGTTGCCTCAGAGAAAGCAATGGCATTTTCCTTTAGTAACTGTTGAGGCTAATAATTGGACAGAAGCTACGAAACATACTAAAGGACAGGCTCAAACACCTTGAAGGGGTTACATTTTCGTAGCTTCTTTTTTATTATATCACTATAAAAGAAAGGGGGGGGAGCAAACTTCGTTTAATTGTTATTTCTGCATTATAGATAAATCATACCATAAAAATATCTTTTTGTAAAGAACAAATCAAGAACACACACTTCGTATGATTGAACTTATGTGTGCTGCTAACTTTGCAAGAATGACTTTGCGTGCGCTGTATTAAACAACCGTCATTCCTGATTTAATCACACTAGTGTGCTTACGCAGGAGTGACGATGGAGTTTTGGTAATAAACCTTACAAAATAAAGCATAGGGAAAGCGTCATGTTGTAAACATGCTTTCAGCATGACGAGGAAACCGTCCCCTAGTAACTTAAAATATTAAAGAATAGAGCATAGAAAAGCCGAATAGGCTTTTCCTTTAGGTTCAAACGGAACGTGTGCGGGGTGTCTTGTCGGAGACAAGCCAACTATTTTATGGGCATGCTTTCAGCATGACGGGCAGAGCCCCATACATAAGGGGAGCCCGTCCCCCTATCGTAATAACTTCAATCACACGAAGTGTGTTAGTAGATATGATTAAGCCCCATATTATCGGCGAGTTTATCGAGGAGTTTTTCTATATGCTGCCCCATAAACGGCTCTAAGCTTTCATCGATTTTAAGCTCCAAATTTTTATTTGTTACTGTAAGTTCAGCATGTTTTAAGGGTTTTATCGGCCCACCGCCCAAACGCCGTGCCAAGCGGATAGCTAAGCCGTAACGCCTTGCCAATTTAAGCTGTTTTTTGGTTAAAA
>JBKEAR010000047.1:0-38242 GCA_047972425.1 Alphaproteobacteria bacterium
AAAGAATACAACCCCAAAATAAGGGGTAAGGGAAGTACTGTAAACTTTAGAACCCTTCACTATGGTTATTACAGTAACTCAAAAGAACTCCTAAACAAACTCCAGCAACTGGAGGAGCTAATTTTAAAAGAAGGACATAGGTTAGAAAATATTGACCAACTCATAGACTTAGACGCTGGTACGCAGTCTTACTTTGATTTGCTTAATGTTCTAAACTATCTTAGCAAAGGGATTTCAAAATATTCTCAAGGGATAATTGAGGGACGGAGAATGAGCGTAAGCAGGAACTTGTTAAAGGATTAATAAGCCCCCTGCAAGAATACACCCAAAAGAGAGATATTAACCCACCACCACTAACATACTTATAGGATAATCTAAGAGTATTGGTGTTTGTGTGTGGGTTATAGGCTCTCGGTAAAGAATGATTGATTAATTATTTAGCTTGCTAACCTACCTTTGATTTTTTGTTGTTTTCAGATTAAGCAAGGAGCTTTTAAGAAATATTAAAGAACCTTATAAAATCCTAAAAGGGTCTTAATAGGGTCTTAAGTATAATCAATAAATTATTTAAGAGAGGTATAAATTGGCATAACATATTGTTTTATATGGCGCACCCGACAGGATTTGAACCTGTGACCTTTGCCTTCGGAGGGCAACACTCTATCCAACTGAGCTACGGGTGCAAGCGCTGAATTTGGTAAAATTAGCGTAATGGACTTTAAAAGTCAAACATTGAATGTCGGTTGTGATTGAATTATAGTGAAATATAACCAAAAAGAAGAGACAAGATTGATGCAGCCGATAGATATTGATAAGGTTAAAATTGAAGAAAGCTGGAAAACCGCTTTAAAAGATGAATTTGCGCAAGATTATTTTGCCCATATAAAAAATGGATTACTGGCCGATAAAAAGGCGGGGTTAACGGTTTATCCGCCGGGTTCGCTTATTTTTAATGCCTTTGATACAACCCCCTTTAATGATGTGAAAATTGTTATTTTGGGGCAAGACCCTTATCACCAGCCTAATCAGGCGATGGGATTATCGTTTTCGGTTCCTAAAAAAGTGCGCATTCCGCCATCGTTACAAAATATTTATAAAGAGCTTGCCCGGAGTATTGATGGTTTTACGATACCTAATCATGGTGATTTAAGCCCTTGGGCTGCGCAAGGTGTCTTTTTGCTAAATGCCGTGTTAACGGTGCGCCAAAGCCAAGCGGCCAGCCATGCCAAATTGGGTTGGCAGCAATTTACCGATGCGGTTATCAAAAAAATATCCGATGAAAGAGAAGGGGTAATTTTTATGTTATGGGGTAATTTTGCGAAACAAAAAGCCAGTTTGATTGATGCAGATAAACATCATATTTTAACAGCGGTGCATCCGTCACCTTTAGCGGGTGGGGCATTTATAGGTTGTAATCATTTTGTGAAGGCCAATGAAATTTTAATCTTAAACGGGCAAATGCCGATTGATTGGCAAATATAAAAAAGCCCACCAAAATTGGCAGGCTTTTTGTGTTGTTGGTTATATGCGATTAAGCATCTAAATTGGCTGAAAGCGCATTGGTTTGGATAAACTCGCGCCGAGGCTCTACCACATCGCCCATTAGGGTGCTAAATACCTCCTCAGCTTCGTCCATATGCTCTACCCGAACCTGCAATAATGTACGGGCTTCGGGGTCTAATGTGGTTTCCCATAATTGGTCAGGGTTCATCTCTCCCAATCCTTTATAGCGTTGAATACTAATGCCTTTACGGGCATAGGCCATAACCTGATCCAAAAACTCAATAGGGCCATTGACTGTAAGACGTTCGTCATTTTTGGTATAAAGGATACCGGCGGAAGCAAAAAGCTCGACCAATTTTTCACGATATGGTGAAAGTTTACGGCATTCAATCCCCGATAATAACTCTTTGGTTGCATAATGGCGTTCTTCCACCCCACGTAATGTACGGTGCAAGCACCATCCGCCATCGCTTTCGGGTGAGACTTGCCATACATTTAAGCCAAGTTCTTCGGCAGCATTCATGCGTTTTTCAAATTTAGCCAAAGTTTCTTCCCTTTGGTTGCCCGATAATAACTCAATATCTAAAGCACCCGAAAGCAAAGCTTGCTCTACCGCAATTTGCGGTAAAAGCTGGTTAAGGCGATAAAAACGCGGTTTGATTTTGCGCAATGTATTGATAACTTCGTTTAAATCAACAGCCGAAATTTGTTCTTTTCTATGATTTTCGAACACCAAATTATCACCCGATGCTAAACCATATAAAAAGTCCTCTAGGTTTTCGTCGTCCTTATGATAAACCTCGGAGCTTCCCCGTTTGGTTTTATATAATGGCGGTTGGGCAATATAAATATAGCCTTTTTCAATCAGCTCAGGCATTTGGCGGTAAAAGAATGTAAGTAAAAGTGTACGGATATGCGAGCCATCGACATCGGCATCGGTCATAATAACAATTTTATGATAACGGCATTTATCCGGATTATATTCCTCGCGCCCGATACCCGTACCAAAAGCGGCAATGAGTGTGCCAATCTCGGCGGATGATAACATTTTATCAAAGCGGGCACGCTCCACATTTAAAATCTTACCTTTAAGGGGTAAAATCGCTTGGTTAGAGCGATCGCGCCCTTGCTTGGCGGAGCCACCGGCGGAGTCCCCTTCCACAATAAAGATTTCAGACTTGGCCGGATCTTTTTCCGAACAATCAGCCAGTTTTCCGGGTAGCGATGCAATCTCTAACCCTGTTTTTTTACGGGTAATCTCGCGCGCTTTACGGGCGGCATCGCGGGCGGTTGCGGCCTCGATAATTTTGCCAACCACATTTTTAGCCTCAGCGGGGTGTTCCTCTAACCATTGGGATAATGCTTCGTTTGTAATACTTTCTACCACCGCACGAACCTCCGATGATACAAGCTTATCTTTAGTTTGCGAGCTAAATTTCGGATCTGGCACTTTAACCGAAACAATGGCAGTTAAACCTTCGCGGCTATCCTCGCCCGTTAAGCTAATTTTTAGTTTTTTGGTTAGGCCAGAGCTTTGGGCATAATTGTTCATAAGCCGTGTTAATGCCGCCCGAAAACCAGCTAAGTGCGTACCGCCATCGCGCTGTGGGATATTATTGGTGAAACATAATACGGTTTCATGGTAGCTATCGTTCCATTGTAAGGCAATCTCTACCCCGATATCGTCTTTTTCGCCCATTAGAACCACAGGTGGGGTGAATAATGGGGTTTTAGAGCGATCGAGATGGTTGACAAAAGCCTCTAAACCGCCCTCGTAAAAAAGAGTGATTTCTTTTGGCTCTTCGCTGCGTTTATCTTCGAGCACAATTTTCACGCCCGAGTTCAAAAAAGCAAGCTCGCGTAAGCGGCGTTCTAAGGTGGCAAAATCAAAATCTGTAATCGCAAAAATATCAGTACTTGGCATAAAGGTTACGGTTGTGCCCGAGTAAAATTTACCGCTTTCGGTTTTATGGGCATCGCCCACAACTTCAAGGGGGGCTTCGGCCACACCCATTCTAAAGCGCATATGGTGTTTTTTACCGTTACGCCAAATATCTAAATCTAAAAATTCCGAAAGGGCATTCACAACCGATACACCCACGCCGTGTAAACCACCGGAGATTTTATACGAATTTGAATCGAACTTTCCGCCCGCATGGAGCTGGGTCATAATCACTTCAGCAGCCGATACACCTTCGCCGGCATGCATATCTACCGGAATACCCCGACCATTATCGGAAATAGAAGCCGAGCCATCAATATTTAAGCTTACCCGAACTTCATCGCAATGGCCGGCTAAGGCTTCATCAATGGCATTATCAACAACTTCGTAAATCATATGGTGCAACCCCGACCCATCATCGGTATCGCCAATATACATGCCCGGGCGTTTGCGCACGGCATCTAAACCTTTTAAAACTTTAATGGAATCAGCACCATATTCGGTGTTTTGATTTTCTTCTGACATAAAAATTCCTATACAAAAAATGATAATTTTTTTAACAAATAAATATAACAGATTATGTTATGAGTTGCCAGTACTTTTTTAAGCTATTTTTATGTTTAAAATCAATTTGTTATGGAGAGTTAAAAGGAAATAAAAAGACCCTAAATATAAAGTTTAAGGCCTTTGTCGGATTCGTTTAGTTTTATTCGCGAACAAGCTGCAAATAAACCAGATGATCCTCATATAAATATAAAATATCTTGGATGACTTGCTCGGTCGTAAAACCGTAAATATCATAATGTTGGCTACCCTCTAAAGTATGGGGTTCTAAACGATAATAATATTTACGTTCTTTAAGCTCTTGGTTCTTTTTATTGCGCTCCATATAAGCAAATGTAGGAATAGCATACTGAACCGACTGAACCGAATAAATAAAGTCGGTTTCATCACCATGGGTAAGTACAAGCTCTATACCACCGTTTTCGGTATGGTGAATATTTACATCCATTTGGACATTTAAGGTCATATTATCGGTATGTTGCAGTAGCTCTTTACGCACTTGCTCCATAGCAGGGAGTACAATGTTTTCGATATATTCATGCATCTGTTGAGAGCGTGGCCAAGAAACAATGGATTTTAAACGTTGTTTCCATGGTAAATGGCCATGGGCAACATTGGATTTTCGGCTGGAGGATAAGCTTTTAAAGGCCTCTTTTTGTAAAGCTTTGGCAATACCAATGCAAAAGAATACCATAACAACCGTAAAGGGAAGCGCCGCCGTAATAGAAGCGGCCTGTAATGCACCAAGTGCCGATTGACCACCGATGGTTAAAAGAACAATCGCTACAACGCCCTCGGATACCGCCCAAAATACCCGTTGCCAAACAGGGCTATCTTCACGCCCGCCGGCGGTGAGTGTGTCAATAACAAGGGAGCCTGAATCGGAACTTGTTACAAAAAATGTCACAATCAATATAACCGATAAGCAAGATAATATAAAACCAAAGGGCAAGGCCTCAAACATCTCAAATAGGGCTAAATTACTATTTACACCGTTTGTCAGATCAAAAACTTGCTCTTTAATTTGGTACAAAATGGCGGTATCGCCAAAAACGGTCATCCATAAAAAAGTAAATGTAGCGGGTACAAATAAAACACCCACAACAAATTGGCGGATAGTTCGCCCGCGGGAAATACGGGCAATAAACATACCGACAAATGGTGACCAACTAATCCACCAACCCCAGTAAAATATCGTCCAAGCTTGTAGCCATTTTTGCGCAGCTTGATCCTCTAATGCAGTTTCATAGGCATACATATTAAATGTCATCGAGACAAAACCATCGATATAGGTGCCAATATTCTCTACAAAAGTTCGTAACAAAAATAATGTGGGGCCCAAAATTAATGTGGCAATCAGCAAGAGTGACGCCGCGCCTAAATTCAGCTCCGATAATCGTTTAATGCCGGCATCTAAGCCCGAAACAACGGATATTGTTGCTAATCCGGTAATTACAATAATACCAATTACCTGATAAAAGGTCGATTGCGGCAGGCCAAATAAATGGTTAAGCCCCGCATTTACCTGCATTACACCAAAACCAAGGGAGGTAGCCACACCAAACATTGTGCCAAGCACAGCAATGATATCTACAATATGGCCGGGCCAGCCGTAAATTCTATCGCCAATCAGCGGATATAAGGCGGAGCGTACAGTTAAAGGTAAATTATGCCGATAAGCAAAATAAGCCAAACCCAAACCCACAATTGCATAAATTGCCCATGCAGATATTCCCCAATGGAAGAATGTATATTTAAGGGCGGTTTGTGCAGCCTCAGCCGATTGCGGTTCAATAGAGGGCGAAGGCGGCGAAACAAAATGGCTTAAAGGCTCGGCCACACCAAAATAAAGTAAACCAATACCCATGCCGGCCGAAAACAACATGGCAACCCAACTGCCATAAGAGAAATCGGGCGACGAACCCTCAGGCTCGAGGCGAATATTCCCCAAGGGTGAAACAATTAAAATAAAACATAATGTAACAAATAAGCTGACCGAGAGTAAATAAAACCAGCCAAAACTACTACCAATAAAAGATAGGGTATTTTGTAACCCTGTAGACATTTCTTTTTTAAATAATAAACTCAGTAAAACAAATGAAACTATAAATATTGCAGAGCCGAAGAAAACAGGTTTTAAGAGGGGTTTTTCGGCAAATTGAACCTCTTCTGTATTGAACATAAACTTTCCTAATTATTTTTTATTTTTTTTTATATATATTTCTAAAATGAATGATAATAAAAAAACCTATTATATAAATAATAGGTTCTGTTAAAGGGTAACAAATTAAGATACAAAATGCAAATTTTGGTTTAATCTATTGAATTTGTGGTGTTTTTTATTATGCGAAAATTTATTATAAGGATAAGTAAAAAAGCGATTACAATGGCCCAGCTAACAATGATAATAGCCTCCATAAAGCCGGCAATACCATGGTTGCGCATAAATGTAAAATAATAGGCACAAAGGGGTAAAATAAGCCCATAGGCGATGATACTTAAAATAGATGTTACCCATACTTGGCCGGATGTTCGTAAAGATTGCCCTAAGGTGGATTGCAAACCATCGGGGATAAACACCCAAATCAGCATGCCAATTAAATAAGATGAAAGCACAATAACAGCACTATCGGCAGAAAATAATCGGGCAATGGGTTGGGCATAAATAATGGTAATAAATCCTAAAATAAACAGAGCCAATATGGTCATAACAGAGCCGATGATAATGGCATAGATCTGATCGTCAAAATCTTTACGCCCACGAGCAATACCAACCCGTACCCCTGTTGCAACCGAAAGCCCTAAGGCAAAATTAAACAGTAATGCCAATACACGCAAGGCAATTGCCCAGCTGGTGGTATCATTTACATTTAAAGGGGGGCGGGTAGATAACATACCTAAGATAGCAAAACCGCTCAGCTCCGCAATGGTTGCGGCAGCAGCAGCATAACCTAAGTTGCGTTGTTCCTTCCAATCACGAAATTTCGATATCACCCTTGCCTTTACATTATATTGTTGAGTAACACGGGCAAAATAAATAAATATACATAAAGAAATAGCGATAGCAAAACGCAGTAATAAGGTGGAAAGGGCAGCCCCATAAGCGCCCATCTCAGGCAGGCCAAATTTTCCGTAAATTAATAACCAATTGAATAATATATTTAAAATATTGGCTAAAATAGAGAATATAAAAACAAAAATCGGGTTTTTGGTTGCCTCTAACAAACCATTACAGGTAAACCAAATCATTAAAGGTATAAAGCTAAGCGCATAAATGATTGTAATTGGATAAGCTTTGGGAATAAGTGTGGCATCGCCCAACCAAAACATCATGGGCTTAGCGGTAGCGATACAAGCAATAGTTAATAAAGCCCCCATAATGATTGACCATAACAATCCTTGGCGCCAAATATTACCAATTTCGCTATGGCGATTAGCCCCATAATAACGGGAAACCAAAATGGGTACACCCACAATAAAACCAATACATCCACCTGTAAAAGCAATAGCCGGAGATTCGCCAAAAACCAACCAACTGGCATGCTCTTTAGAAAATCGGGTAATCATAATGGTATCTACAATCACCATAAAATATCCGGCTAAACGTGAAAATATAATGGGAATAGATAAACGCAACATATCGCTCGCATGGCGCATAAAGCGCATGCGTATCCATGGGTAACTCCATGGCTTAGGCTGGTGATGGGTTGTATTTCTATTCATATTATTCTTTTTATAGTTAAGCTTTCTTATTATCAGAAAATCTATGAAAAAACGAGTAATTAATTGCAAATTTAAAGCATAGGTAATACTACTTAAAATGATAATAAATTTTAGTATTACCTAATGCTTTGAGGTTGCCCACAGCGTAGCTGTGTGCGGGGATTATTAAGGGGTTGCAAACCCCTTAGCATCAAATTATTACTGATGTTCATATAATCATTTTATTATGTATAGACTATATAGAAAAGAAATATTGACAATTTATATTTACTAATTTAGTAATTTACTAAATTAGTAAATATTCATAGGATGAAAAAAATGAAAATTCCCGCAACATTAAAACATAAACCCGTTGTGGTTTCAGAAGATTACGATAATATTGATGGTCGCCGTGCCGGTGCCACCGATGCCAAAGGCTTAACGCTAGGTTTGGCCCAATGGAATGACCGAGGCAATGTGGAGATATCGGCTAAAGTTTGGCGCCATACAGGGGAGAAATGGTCGCGCCAGTCGGAGGAATTACCGCTACACCGAGTATTAGATTTGGCTATATTAATTTGCCGGAGCAAGCTTTATTTTAAAGATGCCTATCGCATTGATGGTTTATATGATAAGGAAAGCCCCGAAATTGAGCGTTTAGGCCTGCAAGGTGATGCCATGAATGTGGCTATTTGTACCGATAACCCGATGATTGATGCGGATATCCAATTATTTGCCGATGTGTTGGGTAAAGATGATGAGCTGATTAGTGAGCGTTTAACCATGTTATCAATGCTGTTAAATCGGCTGAAAAACAGCTAATTATATAATACTGCTATAATTATACGTTAATGTATAATTAATGTTTGACAACTTATTTAAACAATTATAAATATATCTTTGATTATAAATATGGATAATATTTTTATGGCCAGAAAAACAACCGAGCAAATTGAAGAAACACGAAGTAACCTGATAGAGGTTGCGCGGGTATGTTTTTTAGAAAATGGCATTGTTGAATCTTCACTCGAGCAAATTGCAACATCGGCAGGGGTAACCCGAGGCACCATTTATTCGCAATTTCCCGGTGGAAAAAGCGACTTATTTGGGGCAGTTTATGCCGATTTAAAAGATAAAGTTCGCATTTGGATTAATCAGCCATATGATGAAAATTTATCGGCCATAGAAAATTTACGTAATTTTATCGATGCATGGCTCGATGCCATCCATAATCGCGGTTGGTTGCGCCAAGAGCTAGAGATTGCGGTGCAAGCGCTGCATCAGGGGCAAGTTCTTTTTGAACATAAAAAAAGCTATTTCCCTGAGCTTACGCAACGTACTGAGAATATAATTATCATGGGGCAAAAAAATGGTGAGATTATTGACGAGATTCCGGCTTTAGAAATGGCGGTTCAGTTATCGAGTATGTTTGTCGGCCTTACGGTTATTTGGCATCATACAGGTTGGGAAAATAATAATATCGAAATCGGTGAAAAATCACTGGATGCTTGGCTTAAGCAAATAATAAAAAATAACGGAGCAAAAGTATGAAATACGCACGTATAACAGCAATATTATTGGTGATTATTGCCATCATTTGGGTTGGTGGCAATATTATGGTTAAAGGTAATCAGCTGGAAGAGCTTGGGGCAACAGCTGCTGATGATCAAAAAATAGTCGATGCTGTTGTAATTGTGCATCCGTCTGTTGCTCAAGATAAATACCGTACATTGCGATTATTTGGCCAAACCAGTGCTAATCGTAATATTACAATTACCGCAAAAACCAGTGGCGAGGTCGAAGAAATATTATTTGAGCGGGGTCAATATATCGAAGAAGGGGCACTCATGTTGCGACTATCCCCCGATAATCGCCCTTTAGAGCTTAAACAGGCCGAGGCCAATTTAAAAGAAGCCCAAGCGCAGTATGATTCTATTTCTAAATTGGTTGAGCAAAAATACCGCTCTTCCAACGAGCTTATTGCTGCCGAGGCACAGGTTGCTATTGCTGAGGCATCGTTAGAAAATATTAAATTAGATATCGAATATACCGAGATTAAAGCACCGTTTTCGGGCATTGCCGATGATAATTTGGTAGATGTTGGCAGTTTTGTTACAGCTGGTACGGCCATTACCCAATTTTTAGAATTAGAGCCACTTAAAGTTGTTGTGAATGTGAGTGAGAATTTTGCTAATTTTGTTGACCGCTCCGGCCAAGCTGTGGTGCAGATTAATGGCGAGGAAGTTGAAGGAAAAATAGAAAATATCTCCCAATTGGCCGATGTGAATACACGGACATTTGCCGTGGAAGTTGTGTTGGATAATCCGGGGCATAAATATAGTGCGGGGCAAACAGCCATTGTTATTTTACCCATACAAAAGGTTAAGGCGCATCTGATTTCTCCGGCTTTTATTGCTATTGATGAAGATGGGCGTTTTGGTATTAAAACGGTAGAAGATGATATTGTGCAGTTTTATGCAGCGAATTTGGTTGAAGATACAACCGAAGGCATGTGGATTGGCGGTGTACCCGATGAAATTAATCTCATCACTCAAGGGGCAGCCTATGTAAGCCCGGGGCAAAAAGTGGCATCTTACACTTCACAAGAACAAGCACATCAGGCTGTATTAGCCCATGAACAAGCAGAACAAGCCGAGCAAGCGGATAAAACGACAGGCAAAGGGGAGTAGCACTTATGCATCGATTTATCTATTTTGCGCTGCACCATGCGCGCACGGCTATGGCAATATTATTGCTAATTTTTATTACGGGTATTTCTATTTTAGCCACAATACCGCGCGAGAGCTTTCCAGAAATTGATATTCCTTATGTATCAATCACCGTAACTTATAGTGGGGTTTCTCCCAATGATAGCGAAAAGCTGCTACTCAAACCCATAGAAAGCCGCATTAAAAGTGTGGAGGGTATTAAAGAAATTCGTGGATATGCTCTTGAGGGCTCGACCAATATTGTTATTGAGATTGATATTGATGCCGATAAAAAACAAGTGATTCAAGATATCAAAGATGAAGTGGATATTGCGGTTAATGATTTACCTGCCGATGCCGATACCCCCATTGTGCGTGAGATTTCAAGCTCTGATGCCTTTCCGGTTGTGCTGTTATCCTTAGGCGGCAATGTACCCAATTCGATTTTACAAGAGCGTGCAAAATTATTACAAGATGCTATAGAGGCTGTCGGGGGCGTGTTAGAAGCCACAATTAGTGGAGAGCAAGAAGAACAAGTAGAAATTATTATCGACCCTGTAAAGGTTGAATCCTATGGCTTTACCTTAAGCGAGGCTATCCAGTTTGTAAACTCCACCAACCAAATTATTGCCGCAGGTACACAAGATACTGGTGCGGGACGCTTTGCCATCCGTGCCCCGGGTACATTTGATACTATTCAGGATATGATGAAAGTGGTTGTGGCAACATCGGGTGATGCCCGTGTAACATTGGGTGATGTTGCCGAGTTTCGGCGCTCTTATAAAGACCCACAATCCCTTGCGCGGATTAACGGAAAATCGGCCATTGTGATTGAGGTTAAAAAGAAAAGTGGCGTTAATCAGATAGAAGTCATTAATAATGCAAAAGCAGCGGTAGAAGCCGAGGTTGATTCATGGCCCGAAACATTAAAAGATCAGCTCGAGATTGGCTTTTCGCAGGATTCCACCCTCTTTATTAATCGCATGATGGCAGACTTAACCAATAATGTGATTGCCGCGGTTTTGCTGGTGATGATTATGGTCTTAATGGTTTTAGGTTTTCGGGCATCGTTACTGGTGGCTATATCTATCCCGGGCTCATTCTTGCTTGGCATGATTATTATTAACGGTCAAGGGCTTACGCTTAATATGATGGTACTGTTTGGGCTCATTTTATCGGTGGGGTTATTGGTTGATGGTGCGGTGGTTGTAATTGAATATGCTGACCGTAAAATGCAAGAGGGCATACCGCGCTCTCAAGCCTATGCCCAAGCATCGGAATATATGTTTTGGCCGGTAACAAGCTCTACCGCAACAACCTTAGCCGCGTTTATCCCATTATTATTCTGGCCGGGCATTATGGGTAGTTTTATGCGCTTTTTACCTTTAACCTTAATTGCCGTGCTTTCGGCATCGTTAATTATGGCACTTATCTTTGTACCGGTTATTGGGCGCATTATCGGTAAACCGGGCGAGATGAACGAGGATTTAACACGGCGATTTTCACCGGGTTCTACCGTAAAAGATATGGTCGGGACTCCCGGCGTGGTTGGTATGTATGTGCGCTTTTTATATTGGGCGGTTCATCGCTGGTTTATGGTTATACCGGCCATTGTTGGTTTAATTATTGCAGTATTTATAATTTATGGACAATTGGGCAAGGGTATGGAGCTTTTTCCGCAAGGAGAGCCGGATTTAGGCTCTATTACCATTAGCTCTAAAGGTAATTATTCACTGAAAGAGATGGATAAAATTGTTAAAGAGATTGAAGATCGCATTAAAGCCAAAGATGAATATAGCACTATTTATACCAATGTGGCTTACTCTACCGATGGTACCGATGAAATAGGTACAATCACCCTTGAATTTGCCTTTTGGCAAAACCGCCGGCCTGCCCTTGAACTTTTAGATGAAATTCGTGAAGATGTTAAAGGTTTTGCCGGTGTTGATATTGTGGTAGAAGCCGCCGAGAACGGCCCGCCGGTGGGTAAAACCATTCAGCTTCAAATTTCATCTTCCAACTATGACGAGCTTATCCATGCAGTAGAAACAGCCAAAGCTTGGTTGGCTAATCAGCCGGGAACGATTGATTTAGAAGATAGCCGCCCAGAGCAATTGGTGGAAATGAAAGTGGATGTTGACCGCGAGCAAGCCGCACGGTTTGGTTTAAGCATGTCGGAGGTTGGCATTGCATTACAGTTGGTAACCGAGGGTGTGCAAGTGGGTAAATGGCGCCCGACCGATAGCGATGATGAGCTTGAGATGCGGGTGCGCTTTCCTGAGGATTATCGCAGTTTAACCGAGCTTCAAGGGTTACGCATTAACACAAATACAGGTACCGTACCGTTAAGCAACTTTGTGGATACAGAGTTTCAGTATGGCGATGGTATTATTACCCATATTGGCACTAAAAGAACTTATACCGTAAGTACCGATTTAGTCGACCCCACAAAAGCCGGCGAGGTTGTGGCGGCATTATCGGCCTATTTAGACAGCCCCGAGGCCAATATTAATAAAAACCATGTGAGCTTTAATTGGGAAGGCGAAGATGAAGAACAACAAGAAACCATGGCCTTTATCGGCCAAGCCTTATTGATTGCAATCTTTTTAATCTTTATTATTTTATTAACCCAGTTTAACTCACTTTATGCTGCTATTTTGGTGTTGCTTGCCGTTATTATGTCCATTGCAGGCGTGCTGATTGGCCATATGGTGCTTGGGTTAAAAATTTCGGTGGTGATGTCAGGTATCGGTATTGTGGCGTTAGCCGGTATTGTGGTGAATAATAATATTGTGTTAATCGATACTTACCAACGGCATTTAAAAAATAGCCGCACCACTTTAGAAGCCATATTGCGTACCGGCGGGCAACGGATACGCCCCGTGTTGCTAACAACGGCAACAACTATTATGGGGCTAATACCGATGGTAACCAAACTCAATATCGACTTTGTCCATGGCAAAGTTGCATTTAACTCACCCATGAGCCAAGTTTGGGTACAGCTTTCGGCATCTATTGCATTTGGGTTAGGTTTTGCAACGGTTTTAACTTTGGTATTTACACCAACTATGCTCTTTTTGGGTGGAGTGACTAAACGCCAATTTATTAAATATCGCCGGGCAAAGAGCGTGGTTAACCCATTGTTAGAAAAATATGGTGAAAAATTATCGGAGAATAAAACAGGTATCAATATGAAAAATCCCATGACGATATTACGGAAAAATAGAAGAAATAGAGCACATCATCGGGAATAAATAAGTTTTTTTGCATTAATTTTTTTGATGATACTTTGCAAAAATAAGTAAAAATAAAAAAAAGCTCGTAATTCTTTTTTCCTTGATTATATGTTTTGTGGAAATCGTTATTATTTCCCTCAATCTGGCACAAAAGGCTCATCTCTTCGGAGGTGGGTCTTTATTTTTTTAGTCGGCTATTGCATTATCTCAAAATTGGTATTATAGTGGTATTAATTCTTTTAAAGCATATAAAAATATCAAATGCATTTAATGGAAATTACGACAACAAACAGGGAATAGAAAAATGGATTTCAATAATTTTAAATATCAATTCAAAACCAAAAGTCATTTTTTAGCAATAAGCGGTTTGGTTTTAATGCTCGGTAGTCAAACGGCTTTATCAAGCGAGATTAAAATAGAAGCAGGTACGGTTGATGCTTACCGTGATGAACCCGTGTTGCGTGGCCCATCGGTACTTAATGATGATGAACGCTTTGTTTGGGGCGGTAGCGTTATTAAGGGCGATGATGGTAAATATCATATGTTTTATTCCACTTGGGAATCGGGTGAGGATATCCCTAAATTTTCAGATTCATGGGTATTATATTCAAAAATAGCCTATGCCGTATCCGATTATCCCGATAGAGATTTTAAAACTCAAAAAATCTTTTTACCGGGCAGTGCCGATGCCGGTAACCCCGATGCTTGGGATGCCCAATTTACCCATAACCCCCATATTCAAAAATTCGATGGTAAATATTATCTTTATTATGTTGGCTCAAAAGATCCGGGTGTACAACCGCCGGGTTCCTCTGCTGTAAATGTTAATAAACGTAATCGGGTACAGCAATTACAAAAAATTGGTGTTATTGCCTTTGATAGTTTCGACCAGCTATTAGATGGAACTTTTGAGCGCCCAACAGAGCCTATTTTAGTGCCACGTACACGCGTTAAGGCCGATGATATTGTTGCACCATCACCATGTGGAACGGAGCCTTTACCCGATAATATTATCGTGACCAATCCTTCGGTTGTGCGTCGCCCATCCGATGGTAAATATTTGCTCTATTTTAAAGGCAATATTTACGACCCCGAATGGAAGGGTGTGCATGGCGTGGCTATAGGCGATACCCCCACAGGCCCATTTACACCTTTAGACCAATTTGTATTTAAAATCTTAAATGAAGATGGCACTTTTGCCTCTGCCGAAGACCCTTATGTTTGGTATCATCCTAAACATGAGAAATTCTATGCGGTTATTAAAGATTTTACCGGTAAATTTACCGAGGGCAAACCGGGTTTAGCCATTTTAGAATCGAAAGACGGCTTAGAATGGACAAAACCTGCCGAGCCATTTTTCATGAAAAAAGAAATCACCTTAAAAACTGGCGAGGTTATCCCGATGGATCGCCTAGAGCGGCCGCAAATCTTGATTGATGAAGATGGTAACCCGCAAGTTTTATATGCGGCAGGTGCAATTAATAATGTGAATATTCGCCAAGATGGCAGCTCGTTTAATATTCAAATTCCATTAAAAACAATTGCCGATTAACCTTCCCCCTAAAGAGTCATGTTTGATTATATAACAGCCATGGCTCTTCTTTTTATGGTAATAGATAATCATAAAACCCAGCATATTTTTGTTGGGTTTTTCATTACAAGCGATAAGAAGTCTGCTTGTGTTTCTTGAATTTTATGGCATAATCAGCGATAATTATTGTTTAATTAAAGGGTATCCGAATGACATTCAGAGAGCTACAGGGCTTATTATTTGTTTCGGGAATTTTTCTTATTGCCTTTTCGGTAACTATGCTGTTTCCGGCAATTGTAGAGTTCAGAACCGGTGGAGCCGATGGTATGACTTTTATTATCATTGCCATTATCACCGCATTTTCGGGCGGCCTTTTTGTCATTTCTAATGACCATAAAAATTTTACTTTAACCCGTAAACAAACTTTTATGCTTACCGCAATCTCTTGGTGTTTTTTATCTTTTTTTGGGGCATTACCTTTTGTGGCTTCTAACGAACTTCATGTGAGTTTTTCCGATGCTATTTTTGAGACCGTATCGGGTATTACCACAACAGGCTCTACGGTTTTAAGTGGCTTGGACCATATGAATAAAGGTATTTTACTTTGGCGTGCCATGCTGCAATGGATTGGTGGTGTGGGGATTATAGTAATGGCGGTGGCCATTTTACCCTTTTTAAAAGTGGGTGGTATGCAGCTGTTCCAAACCGAAAGTTCTGATCGTTCCGATAAAGTTGTGCCAAAAGCCGGGCAAATTGCCAACCGATTAGCCGTTGCCTATGTTGTTTTAACGATTCTATGTGCATTTTCTTATTATCTATTTTCCAATATGGACGGCTTTGAGGCTTTAGTTCATGCATTTACAACATTATCGACCGGTGGATATTCCACATCGGATAACTCTTTAGGTGCGTTTAATCATGGGGCGCAATGGGTATCGATAGCCTTTATGTTTTTGGGTGGTTTGCCCTTTTTAATTTGGGTTAAGGTATTCCAAGGCAAATATTCATCATTTTTAAAAGATGACCAAGTGCAGTTTTTTATTGGTTTGCTTTGTGTGCTTATCTCATTTGTTTGTTTTTATTTGGTTGCCACCGGGCGGATAACATCGTTTATCGATGCCTTAAGAAATGCCGCCTTTATGGTTTTAACCATTGTTACCACAACGGGTTATGGTGCCGCCGATAGTAACGCCGGCCATTATACAGAGTGGGGGCCGTTTATTGTCACCTTGGTTTTCTTTTTAACCTTTGTGGGCGGTTGTACCGGCTCTACAGCGGGTGGTTTTAAAATTTTTCGTATCCAAATGAGCTTTGCTTTTGCCTATAATCAGCTTCGCCAACTTATCCGCCCCCATGGGGTTTACTCTATCGAATTTAATGGTAAAACTGTAACTGAAGATGCGATTGCATCCATCTTACTGTTTTCGGTGGCTTGGATATTAACAGTGGCTATAACAACCTTACTTTTGGGGTTGCTAGGTTTAGATTTAATAACGGCATTTACCGGAGCCTCTACAGCTATTGCCAATGTGGGGCCGGGTTTGGGTAATATTATCGGCCCCGATGGTAATTTCTCTAGCCTACCCACAGCAGCCAAATGGATATTATCGGTGGCTATGTTGTTGGGGCGTCTAGAGATTATGACATTGCTCGTATTATTAGTACCTGATTTTTGGCGCCATTAAAGGATATTATATGAAACAAATACCGCATATTTTATTTACCCTTATATTTTTACTATTTTCTCCATTGGCCTTAGCAGCCGAGTTATTATGGCCGGATAAAATTGAGTATATTAATCCCAATACCTCTGCAACAGGCTGGCTACAGACCCATGAAAATGCAGGTGGCCATACCATTGAACGCCATATCAATAAACCCGATGATTACTTAATTAATCGGGTGAATAATGGTAATATTAACGAGGCTTCGTCCTTTTTATCCTTAAGCTTGGCCGAGCAAATTTTGGCCTTGGGCTTATGGGAAAATATTAATGATTTGGCGCAATGGATGAATGACGATGATGCGCCCGATAGATTAGTGATAGAAGTGGATGACCCGACAATTGTGGGTAAAGGCGTGCGCCGTGGCCAAAACAAAACCACCCCACGTTATGGTGCCAGAATCGTATTACAAAAAACAAAAAATAAAAAAACGGCTTATATTTTAACAGCCTATCCGAGCCAAAGGAGCCCTAAATAATGACTGAACTTCCGTTTCACCGTCGCTATCCGGCGTTAGCTGCCGATTTTGCAAGCTTTTTTGCCGATCGTGATGCCGATGAACAAGCCATTGTGCCATTGTGGGTACAAAAATCTTCGCCCAAGCATCTGAGTTTAGTTTTAGATGAGTTGAATATGATGATTAATTCCCATGATACGCACCCCGATGAAATCCAAGATTGGGCAAATATTTGGCTGAATGATAATGAGGAAAAAGTACGCGGCTGGGTTATTCATTTAAGAGAAGCTGTTTATAAACAAGCCATTGAAACATATGGTGATAAAATAATGGTTTCTCAAAATAATATACCGGCAGCAACGGGTCAACCAACCGAAAAAGATATTCGTTTAGCGATATCGTGCATGGATCTCACCAGCCTAAATGACGATGATGATAACGATGCTGTTCGGCGCTTATGTGCCCAAGCTTATTCCCAAGGGGGAAAAGTGGCGGCTGTATGTGTTTATCCGCAGTTTATTTTGGCTGCCAAGCAAGCCCTTAAAGTGGCGGGTGCCGAAGATGTACATGTGGCAACGGTTACAAATTTTCCTCATGGTTTGGCAAATATTGATATTGCCTTGCGCGAAACCAGCTTAGCCATTGGTGCGGGTGCGGACGAGGTCGATTTGGTTTTCCCTTATCAAGCATGGCTTAATGGCGATAAAGAAGTGGGTATTGATATGGTTAAACAATGCAAGGCACTTTGCCAAGGCCATGCCCGTTTAAAAGTGATTATTGAAACCGGTATGTTAAAAGAGCCAGAGATTATTCGGGCGGTATCGGTGGCTTGTATTCGTGCAGGGGTCGATTTTATTAAAACATCTACCGGAAAAGTACCTGTAAATGCCACTTTAGAGGCTGCAGAGATTATGCTGAGTGCCATTAAAGAAGAAAATGCCCAAGGTCGCTGCGGATTTAAAGCAGCTGGTGGCGTACGTACCGCAAATGAAGCCCGCGACTATTTAAACTTAGCCCGCAATATTATGGGCGAGGATTGGGTAACCGCACAAAATTTCCGCTTTGGGGCAAGCTCACTTTTAGGGGATTTATTAGAAAAATTGGGTTATGGTACACAACGCACACATTCGCAATATTAGCTATCATCAATGTTTAAGGAAAGATAATGAATATAATTAGCCGTATCCAAAAAAAGACCCAAATCTTTACCTTAAGCCAAAAGCAATTGGCGGATTATATTATTCATAACTCCGAAACAGCGGCATTTATGTCGATTAACGAGCTAGCTAAGGCCACCAATATTTCCGAAGCGACTATTTTTCGGTTTACTCAAGCCTTAGAATATGATGGTTATCAGGATTTTATTAAACAATTACGTGCCGAGATTCAAAATCGGCTATCGGCGGGCTCACTATTTGATTTAGAGTTGCAAGATGAGCAAACGGCGAACCAAACGGTTTTTAGCCAAACAATTCATCAAGAAATTAGCAATTTAGGTGCATTACAAAATCTGGATTATTCAAATATCGAAGATTTTATTAATCAACTCGCTAAGGCGCAAAATATATTGGTTATCGGCCTTATGGCATCGGGCTCTATTGCCCATTATTATGCCAGTCAGCTCAGCCGTATTTTCCCCCATGTGCGCCTTATAACGGCAACGGATATTTTTTCGTCATCGGCACTTTCTGATATCAATAAAAATTCGGTGGTGATTAATTTGGCTTTTCCGCGTTATCCGCTGAATATTCAAAATTTTGCACGTACTGCTAAAGAAAAAGGGGGCTTTTGCATAACCGTAACCAACTCCCACCAAAGTCCTACGGTAGAATATGCCGATATTGCTTTTGTGGTTCAGCGTAACCGCGACCGTTGGCTCGATAGCTTTGCCGCACCCATGGTTTTATTGCATGCCGTATTGGCCGAGTTTGGTAAGCAATACCCCGATCGTATTCGCCAAGCCCTTAAAGAATATGATAATTATGTTAAAGAGTTCGATTTATTTAGCCAATAATTCTAAGAATCACGGGTTTTAGCTATTTTTTTAGCGGGTTGTATAAAATTTGTGCAAATAAATAAAAAAAGAGAAATCTGATATTTTTTTTATCAATATAAAATCAATAAACTTGCAAAATTCGCAAAAGACCGCTACAAATAAAAAGTTAATCTTAATTTAATGGAGAAAAATATGCGTCGATTATTAAGTTCTGTAGCGTTAATTGCCACTTTGGTAAGTGCAAGCGCATTTGCAGAAAAATATCGTGTGGGAACCGAAGGTGTGTATCCGCCATGGAATTTTCAAAACCAAGCAGGTGAGTTAACAGGATTTGAAATTGATTTGGTTAATGAAATTGCTGCGATTACCGGCGATGAAATTGAATATGTCACCATGGATTTCGATGCGCTAATTCCCAATTTAAATGCGGGTCGTATTGATTTCTTTCTTTCGGGTATGACCATTAATAATGAGCGCAAGCAGTCAATTGACTTTACAACGGCCTATGCCGAAATTCCTAACCAGTTTGTTGCAAAAGATATTGACCCAGCAACAGTAGAAAATTACGATGATTTACTGGCTTATTTAAATGGTAAAGTGATTGGTGCCCAAGCAGGCACTTTACATGGTGTATGGGTAGAGGAAGTTTTGGGTAATAAAGCCGAGCTTCGTAATTACCGTACCGCCGAAGAGCTTGCAGCTGATGTAGATGCCGGCCGTGTGGATACCGGTTTTGCCGAGCAAGCCGTTTGGCAGGGCTATTTGAACGAGCATAAAGATGCATTTGTTGCCTTTGGCCCCGCTTTAGGTTCGGCCGATGACCCCCAATTATTTGGCGAGGGTATTGGTATGGGTATTCGCAAAGGGGAAAGCGAGCTAAAAGCCAAATTAGATAATGCTTTAGATGAACTTCGTGCCAACGGAAAATTAAAAGATCTGACCGTTGAATATTTCGGTTTTGATGCCTCTCGTTAATGGATAGAGAAAAAAAGGGAATGATATGAAGAAATATTTACTAGCCGCTGCAGGTTTAGCTGCACTTGTCTCGTGGAGTTCGGTAGCGCAGGATATTCGTATGGGAACCGAGGGTGGATATTTACCTTGGAACTATGTGGATAGCTCTGGGCAGCTCCAAGGTTACGATATTGATGTAATGAAGGAAGTCCAAAACCGTACAGATTTAAATGTACAGTGGGAAATCATTGATTTCGATGCGCTTATCCCCAACTTATTGGCCGGGCGCTTTGATGCAGTAATGAGCGGTATGACCGCTAATGATGAACGCCGTCAGTCAATTGATTTTACAACACCTTATGCTGAAATCCCTAATGTATTTGCTGCAAAAGAAAATTTTGGCGAAATTACCGATTTAGCAGGGTTAAAAGCGGCTTTAAAAGGCAAAACAATTGGTGCGTTAGCCTCAACAACTCATGCAACATATATCGAAACCGAGCTCGGTAGCGATGTAGAATTACGCACTTATCGGACATCAAACGAGGTTTATAACGATTTAGAAGCAGGGCGTATTGATGCTGCTTTTGCCGAAGAAACCGCTATTAATATTTATTTAGAAGAACATCCGGATGCCTTTATTATATTCGGACCAAAACTTACCGGAGCAGACAGCAAATTATTTGGCGATGGTATGGGGATAGGTGTAAGCAAGGAAAACCCCGAGCTTACCCAAAAAATAAACGAAGCTTTAGAGAGCATGCGCCAAGATGGTACGCTTTCTGAACTTGCAACACAACATTTTGGGTTTGATGCCTCAAAATAGCATTAAATCATATAAAAGGAGAAATAGAAGCATGGTAAATTTATTTACAAAATTATTTGCTGGTGCAGCTTTGGCTGCAACATTTGGTGTGGGTGCTTCCGCTGAGCAGTTTTTGCGCGTCGGTACAAATGCAACTTATGCGCCTTGGGAATATGTAGATTCCGCAGGCGAATTTAAAGGTTTCGATATGGATGTTGCCCGTGCCATGGCCGAAAAAGCTGGTTATGAGGGTGTGGAAATTATTGATATTGAGTTTGATGCTTTAATTGCCAACTTAAATTCGGACCGTTTCGACATCATTATGGCGAGTATGGATATTACCGATGATCGCTTACAAAGTATCGATTTTATCGGCCCCTATGCCGATAGCCCTAAACGGGCAGCCGCTTTAGTGGGTACATATAAAGATGTAAACACATTAGAAGACTTTGCTGCTGCATTAGATGGTAAAGTTGTGGGTGCACAAGCCGGTACAACAATGGCTATTTGGTTAGAGGACGACTTTGATTCGAATATCGAAGTACGGACTTATCGGACATTTGATGAAATTGCGGCCGACGTAACAGCTGGCCGTGTGGATGCAGGCCTTGCCGAGGTAAGCAACTGGAGCGAATATGCATCGAAAAACGAGGGTAAAATTGAACAATTTGGCCCTGTATTAAATGCCGGTGTATCACCAACCTTTGGTAATGGTGTGGGCATTGGTATTGCTAAAGACAAAGCAGAGCTTAAAGAAAAATTAGAAAAAGCACTCAATGAACTGAGAGAAGAAGGCACATTAAAAGCCATCTCAGAAGAATATTTTGGTGTTGATGTTACTTTGTAATATCTGATTTTGTAAAGGAGCTTGGCTTGGCTAAGCTCCTTTATTCCTTATAGCTTGCATTGTGGATTTAATGGAATTATCAGATTTTTTTCTAAACTTTTTTGCATCTCTAAAAAGCTGGCTGCTACTCTTCCGTTGGGGAGATTTAGGTTGGGGCGATGAGTTTTTTAGGGGGACTTTACTCACCTTACTATTAGCAATTTTAGCCTTTGTTGCGGCCATTATTATTGGTGTGGCCGGGGCAACATTAGCGCAGTCTAATAATAAAAAAATTATTCGGGCGATTGATGTCTATTCAACTATTTCGCGCTGTTTGCCCGAGCTTATTATGGTGCTGATGGTCTATTTTGTATTTTTGCGGATATTCCAATTACCCTATCTAAAAGAGCTCGATTTCGATAGCGGTATTATCGGCGCGCCCAGGGCCATTGCTTTTATCTCTGGCGCTTATTCTATCGAGGTCTTTCGGGGTGCTTATTTAGCCATGCCGAAAGGCGAAGTAGAAGCCGCCCATGCTTATGGTTTTAACCTCGAGCAAGTGCGATTTATGATTATAATGCCCCATTTATTTCGCATAGCGTTGCCGGGCTTAGGCAATATTTGGATGCTTTTACTTAAAGATGTGGCTTTGGTTTCCCTTGTGGGTATGCATGATTTAATGGGTAAAGCCAATATTGCGACTTTTTCGACCAAACATCTTTTTGCTTTTTATATCATGGCAGCAATTATTTATTTAATCATTACAGCTGTGAGCGAAAAAATATTCGAGAAAATCGATCGGCGCAACCAACGCTCAAGCCGCCCGCTTGTGCAAAATTAAGGGAGGGTGTTGAATTATGCAAGATTATGGTATTCATTATAAAAGCCCCCTTTGGGTTAAATTAATCTATTTGGTTTTGGCTGTCTTCCTTTTTGTATTTGTTTCTTTTATCGGCTATATTGCCATTAGTCTCACTTTATGGCTTATTCATATTGCTGATATGAACTGGCAGCCGGTTCAATATGCGCTAGAGAAATCTTTTCAGCTGGGGCGCAATTATGGTTGGGCAATTGTTAAAATAATAGGCTTAGTCCCATGCTTTGCATTACTTTTCTTTGGATTAAAAAAAGTAAAGCTTATGGATAACAAACGCGCAGCACTGATATTTAATCTTTTGCTGATGTTTGGCTTTTTAATAGCTTTAATATTGTTCTTCCGCTTTTTAGGGCAAATTGTTCCTTATGTTAACCGCACAATTTCGTTGGCTTTTTTTGGTGTTGTTATTGGCTTTTTTATTGGTTTAATTATTGTTGCTTTTCGCTTTAGTCCATTTAAAATTTTGCGTTCAATCGGTTATATGTGGATTTATGTTTTCCGTGGTACGCCGTTTATTTTACAGGCCTATTTTATATGGAATCTTAGTAGTTTGCTTTTGGTTGCGGGCTTTGCCGCGTTTTTAGCAAAGGTTTCTTTTTATACCTATTTACCCTTTGATGCCCTGATGAGTTATTTTCATAATATCTTTGGCAGTAATGCAGAGGTAACAACAGCTATGATGCATAACCCGCAAGCGTTAGAAAATTTTACTAATCAGTTTATTCGCTATTGGAACCAACCTTATTGGTGGGTGCTTTTAGCCTTGGCGATGAATAGCTCTGCCTATGGTTCTGAGATCATTCGCGGCGGATTACTCTCGGTAGATAATAAACAGCTCGAGGCTGCAAAAGCCTATGGTATGAGTAAAAGACAGGTATTTTTAAGGGTACGCCTAAAACAAGCCATCGCCCAAGCTTTACCGACTTATTCTAACGAGGTCATTTTGGTGCTTAAGGCTACCGTTGTGGCATCGGCTGCATTATCGCTTATTGATTTTTGGGACGGCTATCAAAAAGCAGCATCGCGCTATGCAACAGTTTTTGGCCCGTTAATTGCAATTGGTATATTCTATTTTCTGTTTAATTTTGGCTTAGCGCGCTTATTCAGAAAGTTAGAAAAAAGAGCCAACCCATGGATATATAAAAACCAATCAGGTTAAAAATACAATAAAAATGATGGTTTTATCATCATAAATAGATGAAATAATAAGTAATATTTCTTTTAAAATAAAAAAGCATATAGTATAAACAATATTATATGCTTTTTTTGGGAAATGAAAAATGTCATCAAAGTTAGAGCGCATATCCGAGGCCACTATTCATCTTATCCACGAATCCGGATTACAATCGGTTTCTATGGCGCAAATTGCTAAAAGTGCCAATGTGGCTGTGGGAACGATATATAACTATTATACCTCGAAAGAAGAGCTTATTAGCGGTATTTATAGCCATTATATGGAAAATGCTGTTGAGCAATGCCTCGATTATTATCGGGCTGAAGGCTCGATTAAAAAACGTTTTTTCTCGCTTAATCGGGGTTTTATGGATTATTTACTCAAACATCCGGCAGTTTTTAATTTTTTAGATGATTATTATACCTCGCCTTATATTTACCAAGAGGCAAAAGATAAAATTTCTCCTTATATGGAAAAACTACATGAGATTTATGATGAACTTAAGGAGCAAGGGATTATGAAAGATATTTCTTATACGCTTTTTTTGCGCATCATTAATGGTAGTATCACATCGGCTATTCGGGGTTATCACGAAAATGAAATAGTCGATGATGTTTTTGACCTTGAAACTGAAGTTTTATCTATATGCTGGGATGGCTTACAAAAAATAGAAATTTAGGCACAAGCAAAAGCCAAGTGAAATATCCACTTGGCTTTTAAATTCTTAAAAGCAGTAAAAACTTACTTAATATTAAGCAATCGCTTTTACACGGGCTGCTAAACGAGAAGTTTTGCGTGCCGCTGTATTTTTATGCAAAATACCCGATTGTTGTGCTTTAGCAATTTCGCTTTCCGCTTTACGGAAGGCAGCTAATGCAACATCTTTATCGCCAGCAACAATAGCTTCTTCGGCTTGGCGTACAAATGTACGCATGCGGCTACGGCGATTAGTGTTAATTTCTGTACGGCGAGCCGTTGTACGGATACGCTTTTTTGCAGAAGCAATATTAGCCATAAACTTTAACCTTATTTATCTGTTTAATCTAATTATGTTCAAGTTGTGTGGTTATAATTATATTTTGGCGTAAAGTCAAGCGCTTTTGTAGATTTTTTGTTGGTTTTTGCAATAAAAAGAAGAGCGCCCATTTTGGGTTATTTTACCAATACAGGGGCTTTGGCACTTGGGGCATTGTTCATTCTCTTTACCATACACAGCAAATTGATGCTGAAAATAACCCAAATTACCATCGGCAGTACGGTGGTCTTTAATAGATGACCCCCCCGATTCAATCGCCTTTTCTAAAATCTCTATAATCGCCCCATGTAGCAGATTGATATTCTTTTTGGGTATCGCTAAAGATTGCGAATTGGGGTGAATTTTAGCCTTATACAGAGCCTCGCACACATAAATATTGCCCAAACCGGCTATATGTTTTTGGTTGAGTAAGGTGGCTTTAATATGGGACTGACTTTTTTGTGTGATGTCATATAAAGCCTCTTTGGTAAAATCGGTTGTAAGTGGCTCTATACCCAATTTATGCAAAAACGGATAAGCTTTAATATCATCATCAAAGGCCACATCTACCCAGCCAAAACGGCGGGCATCGTTAAAGCGAATCTCACAACCATCCATAAATTCCATAATCAAATGGTCATGTTTGGCATAATCAGGGCGAGAATCGCTCGGCTTTATTAATCGGATTTGCCCACTCATGCCCAAGTGAAGAAAAACCGCCCCTTTCTTTTGCCCTTTACAAAGGTGAATATGCATCAGCTTGCCGTGGCGCTCAACTGCTGTAACATTATAGCCAACCAAAGCTTGTAACCCTTGTTTATCGAAGGCATAGCGGCAATTATCACGGCGAATAACAATCTTTTTTACCTTATTATCCACTAAATAAGGTTCAATCGCACGTCTAATGGTTTCTACTTCGGGTAATTCGGGCATTTGATATCCTAATTTTATAATCAATTGATATAGTTTACACGATATAAATTGATTATATCTTTATCTATTGAAATGATTATGCCATTATAGCAAACATTAGAAAAAACCATCAATATATAAAAGGCATAATAGCATGACGGATCAGACCACCCATTTTGGTTTTAAAACCGTAAAGGAAGATGAAAAAGAAACATTAGTTCGCAACGTGTTTGATTCCGTTGCGGGTAAATATGATTTAATGAATGATCTGATGAGCCTAGGTGTGCATCGCCTATGGAAAGACGGGCTGATTGAATGGCTAAACCCCAGAGCCAATATGCATTTATTAGATGTTGGCGGTGGCACGGGCGATATTGCTTTTCGGTTTTTAAAGCGGGGCGGTGGCTCGGTTGTGGTTTCCGATATTAACCCCAATATGTTAGAGGTTGGCAAAAAGCGGGCGCTCGATAAAGGCATTGTGGAAAATATCGATTGGCAAGTGGCCGATGTTGAAAAACTCCCCTTTGAAGATAATAGTTTTGATGCCGTAACCATTGCTTTTTGTATTCGCAATGTTACCCATCCTGAGCAAGGGCTTAAAGAGATGCACCGCGTATTAAAACCGGGTGGGCGCTTTTTATGTTTAGAGTTTTCGCAAGTCACCACCGCAGGGCTTGATAAATTATACGATTGGTGGAGCTTTAATGCCCTACCCGAAATTGGGGAAAAAATAGCCAAAGATCGCGATTCTTACCAATATTTAGCCGAGTCCATTCGCAAATTTCCTACCCAAGAAGTTTGGGCCGATAAAATGCGCCAAGCAGGCTTTCAGCAAGTGAAATATCGCAATTTCTCCCATGGTATTGCGGCTTTACATTCGGGGTGGAAGTTTTAATGGGATTTTTTAAGGATTTTCGTTATATTTGGCAAATGATGGGCTTAGCCCGTATTTTTGCCCGCCATGATGCTTTATTTGTGTTTCAGCTTTTGGGTATGCCACGGATTATTGTTTTTTTTGCCCGCCCGTTTCGCAAAAAAGCTAGTAAAAATTTACGCCCCGGCCAACGCTTAGCTGGTGCTTTGCAAGAGGGTGGCTCGGCCTATATTAAACTTGGCCAGCAATTATCCACACGCTCCGATTTATTGGGAGAGGAAGTTTGTGATGACTTACGCATATTGCAAGATAAATTGCCTGCTTACCCATTTGATGAAATTAAAAAGGTGGTTGAGTTAGAGTTTAATCACCCGATTGGCCATTTATATAAATCCTTTGATGAAGAAGCTATTGCCGCAGCATCGGTTGCGCAAGTGCATTATGCTGTTACCCATGATGATAGGGAGGTTGCGGTTAAAATTTTGCGCCCCGGCGTGGTCGAAAAAACCGAAAAAGCCTTTAACCTCTTTTTATGGGCGGCCGAAAAGGTGGAGCAACGTAAGCCCGAATTTCGGCGGTTTAAACCGGTAGAGACAATCAAAACTTTCCATCGCACCATGCGTTTAGAGATGAATTTAGCCAATGAGGCCGCCGCTTGCGACCAATTTTACCAGAAATTTAAAGATGACCAGCAATTTAGTGTGCCCTATGTCGATTGGCAGCTGACGGGCGAAAATGTTATGACCATGGAGCGGATTACGGCCATAAGATTATCCGATAAAAATGCTGTTTTAAAAGCGGGTATTGATGTCAATTTGGTTATGAAAAATGCAGCTTATGGCCTATTTAAACAAGCTTTTATGTATGGTTTTTTCCATGCGGATTTGCATCCGGGTAATTTATTTGTAGAGCCTAACGGGCGGCTTATTGCCGTTGATTTTGGTATTGTGGGCTATTTAGATGAGCGTTTGCGGCGCTTATTAGCACGCTTTTTGGTCGCTGTGCTTCAAAAAGACTGGTATAAAGCGGCGGAGCTACATTTTGAGCTTGGCTGGGTAGATGAAAGCCATTCTACCGAAGAGCTTGCCCGTGTTTTGAGCGGGGTTGCCGGCCCGATTATGGATCGCACCCAAGATGAAATTTCTATTGGCCAATTATTGGCACGGGTCATTCGGGCTACCAGTTTTTTCCAAATGGAAGCCCAACCCGAATTGCTCCTATTACAAAAAGCCATGGTGGCGGCCGAGGGCACAGGGCGATATTTGAACCCCTCCATTAACTTATGGATGCTTTCGCGCGAGCCGATGGAAGCTTGGATGCGCGAAAATTTAGGCCCTAAAGCCCAAGCCAAATATATGCTCCAAGATTTTGTTGCCGAGGCCAAGCGGGTACCGCGTATATTAGAAAAGCTAGAGCATCGCTTAGATATTGTTGAGAATGAAAATAAACAAATTCAAAAAAGCCAAGGTGATTTTACTCCATTATGGATATTATTATCCTTTTTAGCGGGCTTAAATATCACTGCCCTTTTATGGTGGCTTATCGGCTAAACCCAACTTTTTGTGAAGATTATTTCAGCAAATTTTTATGCATCAATATTGTGATTATTTATTGAGCAATATTTATCTATCTAAATGATATATATAAATAAAAATATATAATTTTCGAGATAAAATGCCTCAAAATTTTATTATTTCCCCTAATTTTATGAGGGTAATTGGCTAAATATTGTCTTTTTTCTTTGTAATTTTTTTAATGTCTCTTATAATTCAATAGATAATTTATGAATATCTTATCCGTAACAATATAGGGAAAAGTCATGAAAAAACATATTATTGCAGCAGCAGTTGCTGCCTCAACAATTCTTTCGGCTGCCGCTTTTGCAGCGCCAAAAACATTGGTTTATTGCTCCGAGGGTTCGCCCGAGGGTTTTGACCCTGCACTTTATACAGGTGGTACTACATTCGATGCTTCTTCGCGTCATATCTTTAACCGCCTTGTTGAATTTAAAATCGGTACAACCGAAATTCAACCCGCTTTGGCCGAAACATGGGATGTTTCCGAGGATGGTAAAACTGTTACCTTCCACCTACGCAAAGGGGTTACATTTCACGAAAATAAAGATTTTAAACCCACACGGGACTTTAATGCCGATGATGTGATTGCCACATTCGACCGCCAAGGTAATCCCGATAACCCATGGCATAGCGCCATTGAAGGTACTTTTGAGTATTTTCAATCCATGGATATGGGTAATCTGATTGAATCTATCGAAAAAGTGGACGATTATACTGTTGTTTTCCATCTTACCCGGCCGGAAGCTCCGTTTTTAGCCAACCTCGCTATGGATTTTGCTTCTATTCAGTCTGCTGAATATATGAATTATTTAATGGAAAAAGGTGAACCCAATAAACTGAACACTGACCCTATCGGTACAGGCCCATGGGTGTTTGCCGGTTATCAGCAAGATAGTACTATTCGCTATACAGCCAAGCCCGACCATTATAATGGCAAACCCAATATTGACCGTATGATTTTTAGTATCAATACCGATCCTTCGACCCGTTGGGCAAAAGTGCAAAAAGGCGAATGCCATGTAATGCCTTACCCCAACCCAGCCGATTTAGAAGCCATGGCCAATTCAGATGTAGTTGACCTTATGCAATCGCAAGGTTTAAATGTGGGTTACTTGGCCTTCCAAACACAAAAAGAACCATTTACTGATGTTAAAGTCCGTAAAGCATTAAATATGGCCATTAACAAAGCACCGATTATCGATGCCGTATTCCAAGGTGCTGGTGTGGCTGCTAAAAACCCCATTCCACCTACCATGTGGAGCTATAACGATGCGGTTAAAGATTATGATTACGATGTAGAAGGTGCAAAAGCATTACTTGCCGAAGCCGGATATGCCGATGGTTTTAAAACCGATATTTGGGCAATGCCCGTACAACGCCCTTATAACCCCAATGCACGCCGTATGGCAGAGCTTATCCAAGCCGATTGGGCAAAAGTGGGTGTTGATGCCGAAATTAAAACTTACGAATGGGGCGAATATTTAGATCGTTCTAAAAAAGGCGAACAGCAAACCGTTTTATTGGGTTGGACAGGAGATAATGGCGACCCCGATAACTTCCTTAACGTTCTTTTAGGTTGCGATGCTGTTGGTAGTGCTAACCGTGCCCAATGGTGTAATGAGGAATTTAACACGCTTATCCAAAAAGCCCGCCTTGTAACGAACCAAGACGAACGTGCAAAACTTTACGAGGAAGCTCAGTTAATCTTTAAAGATCAAGCGCCTTGGGTAACCATTGCCCACTCTACAGTGAGTGTGCCAGTTAATAAAAAACTTAAAGGTTTTGTGATTGACCCACTGGGTGGATTTATCTTCTTACCCCATCTTGTAACATTAGAAGATTAACTTCATAATCTGTATGATAGGGCTTACAAAAAAATACTGTAAGCCCTATGTTTTTATAAATTTGATAAGAAAAACATATGCTTACTTTCCTTCTTAAAAGGCTTGGCCAAGGATTTATCACTTTAATTGGGGTAACGATTATTGTGTTTTTATTGGTTAAGGCCTTACCCGGAGACCCATTAGAAATTCGTGCGGGCGAGCGTGGCTTAACACCCGAGCGCCATGCAGAGCTTTCGGCACAATATGGGTTCGATAAACCTTTATATATTCAGTATTTTCGTTACCTTAAAGATTTAAGCCATGGCAATTTTGGTACAAGCTTTAAGAGTTACGAGCCAGTAGTATCCGAGTTTTTTGCCCGTTTCCCCGCCACAATCGAGTTAACGGTGGTTGCCATGTTCTTTGCCATATTTTGCGGTATACCCGCCGGTATTTGGGCAGCCATGCGCCGCGGCAAATTACCAGACCAAGCGGTAATGGGCTTATCGCTCGCGGGCTATTCCATGCCAATCTTTTGGTGGGCATTAATGTTGGTATATGTATTTTCTTTAAAGCTCAATATATTCCCTGTATCAGGGCGAATATCCGAGGCTTATTGGGTGGATAATGTTACCGGATTTATGCTGATAGATAGTATTTTATCAGGGGAAAAGGGGGCATTTATAGATACGCTTTGGCATTTCATTTTACCTGCCATGGTGTTGGGTACTATTCCCTTGGCCTATATTGCCCGTATGACGCGCTCTTCAATGTTAGAAGTTTTGGGCGAGGATTATATTCGTACCGCCCGTGCTAAAGGTTTAACCCCTTATCGGGTTATTGTTACCCATGCTTTGCGTAATGCGCTTATTCCGGTTATTACCATTATCGGTTTTCAAATATCGGTTCTTTTAAGCGGCGCTATTTTAACCGAAACCATCTTTGCATGGCCGGGTATCGGCAAATGGGTGTTCGAGGGCTTTTCGCGGCGCGATTATCCCGTTATCCAAGGGGGTATATTATTAGTTGCCATTGTGGTTATCAGTATCAATATTATTGTCGATTTGCTCTATGCTTGGGCAAACCCCGCTATGAGAAAGAAATAAGAGGCCAAAATGACAACACAAACACAAACCCTTATCGAGCCTCAAATTCCTACTCCGTTTATGGAGTTTATCACGCATTTTAAATCCAACCGCGGGGCATTAATTGGCTTTTTCATTATTCTATTTATCTTTTTAGCCGCAGTTTTGGCGGATTTTTATCCCCACAGCCCCACCGAGGTTTTCACCAACGATGCCGGTAATGTACTCAAACTTCCGCCATTCTTTATGGAGGGCGGTAGTCTTGCCTTTCCGTTTGGTACCGACCCAACCGGGCGCGATTTGCTCTCACGTATTTTACATGGTGCGCGTATTTCCTTATATTTAGGCATGTTGGCGGTAACCTTATCGTTGCTTATCGGCGTAACTTTAGGGCTTGTTGCAGGCTATGCCGGTGGCTTTATTGAAACCGTGATTATGCGCCTTGTGGATATTATGATGTCCATACCCGCCATTATTTTAGCTATGGCGATTATGGCTATACTTGACCAGCGCTCGCTTAATAACACCGCAACCGCTATCGCTATTGCTTCGGTGCCGGCTTATATTCGCATCACAAGAGCATCGGTACTTTCGGAGAAAACCAAAGATTATATTATGGCAAGCCGTGTAGCCGGGGCAGGGCATTTACGCCTAATGGGCAAAGCCATATTACCCAACTGCTGGGCGCCGATTATTGTGCAAGCAACTATGGGTTTCTCCCATGCGATTATCGAGGCTGCTGCATTAGGCTTTTTAGGATTTGGCGTTAGCCCGCCTAATCCGGAATGGGGAACGATGCTAGCAGAGAACAGGCCGGAGATGATGACACAATGGTGGGCCGTAACGATACCCGGTTTAGCCATTTTTATTACGGTTATGGCCTTTAATTTAATGGGGGACGGACTGCGTGATGCGTTAGATCCGAAGATGAAATCATGAGTTTATTGGATATTAATGGCCTTTCGGTGGAGTTTTCGGGCTTTAAAGCGGTGGATAATGTCTCTTTATCTATCGAAAAAGGCAAGGTTTTGGGCATTGTGGGCGAGAGTGGCTCGGGTAAATCCGTCACCCAACTGGCGATGATGGGGCTTATCAGCTACCCGGGTAAAATTACAAGTGGCGTTGTGGAGTTTGATGGTAAAGACCTGCTTTCGATGCCGCCTAAAGCACGGCGTAAGATTGTTGGTAAAGAAATATCGATGATATTTCAAGACCCGATGACATCTCTAAACCCTTGTTATACTGTTGAGTTTCAGATTTTAGAGATGCTCCAAACTCATGAGAAGGGCTCGACCAGAGAGCTGAAAAATAGGGTGTTAGAGCTTCTTGATAAAGTGCGCATCCCCGATGCTAAATCGCGCTTAAATGCTTACCCCCATGAGCTTTCGGGGGGGATGTCGCAACGGGTGATGATTGCCATGGCCATTGCCTGCAAACCCCAGCTTTTGATTGCCGATGAACCCACTACGGCGCTCGATGTAACCACCCAAGCGCAAATCCTTGATTTATTGGTGGATTTAAAAGATGATTATGGTATGGGTTTAATCCTGATTACCCACGATATGGGTGTAGTGGCCGAAACCGCCGATGATGTAGCGGTAATGTATGCCGGCCAAGTGGTAGAGCAGCAAAATGTGAATGCACTCTTTAGCAAACCCATTCATCCTTATACCGAGGCTTTACTTGCGGCATTGCCCGAGCGTAGTTATGGTGCAGAGGAGCTGCCGACTATCCCCGGCGTTGTACCGGGTAAATATGACCGCCCCCAAGGTTGTTTATTTAACCCACGCTGTAATTATGTGCAGCAAAATTGTATTACCGATGCACCGGAGCTTCAGCATATATCAAATGCTTGTGTGCGCTGCCATTATCCTTTAGGCCAAGGAGAAAACCAATGAACCAGCAATCGTTAGAGTGGGTCATCGAGGCCGAGGATCTCAAGCAATATTACCCAATTAAACAAGGTTTATTTAAGGGTACACGTATGTTAAAAGCCATTGATGGCGTATCCTTTAAGCTTGGCCATAAAAAAACCTTGGCAATAGTGGGAGAAAGTGGCTCGGGTAAATCGACCCTTGCGCGCATGCTAACCCTTATAGAGAAACCCTATTCGGGAGAATTTAAAATTTTGGGTATGGATGGTGTACACACCGATTATACTACCCATAAGGAAATCCGTAAAAATATCCAAATGGTGTTTCAAAATCCTTATGCGTCCCTTAACCCAAGGCGTAAAATTGGCGAGCAAATTGAAGAACCTTTGGTGATTAATACCAATTTATCCAAAGAAGAACGCCGCCAAAAGGTCGAAGATATTATGGCTAAGGTGGGTTTACGACCAGAGCAATATAATCGTTACCCACATATGTTTTCGGGTGGGCAGCGCCAACGTATTGCGGTTGCGCGGGCATTAATTTTACAGCCCAAAATCATTGTGGCCGATGAGCCGACCTCGGCACTGGATTTATCGGTGCAAGCGCAGGTTCTGAATATGATGATGGAACTGAAAGAGGATATGGATATCAGCTGGTTATTCATCAGCCACGACTTTAATGTGGTTAAGCATATTGCCGATGATATTATGGTGGTTTATTTGGGTAAAGTGGTGGAGCAAGGACCAAAGGTGGATTTATTTGAGCGCCCCTTGCACCCTTATACCAAAGCTTTAATGGCGGCAACCCCCCAAACAGACCCAAGTAAGCGGGGGCAAAAAGACCATATGGAAGGGGAGCTCCCAAGCCCGCTTAACCCGCCCAAAGGTTGCCCGCTTTCGAACCGTTGCCCTTATGCCACCGAGATTTGTAGCCAAAAAACCCCCGATTTAGTGGAAAAACAAGGGCATTTAGTCGCTTGCCATAATATATAAAATATAAATAATAAAAGGGCTATCCGTAAAACAGATAGCCCTTATTTTTATGGATTTTTAATGAAATTAAGCAGCCATAGAGCGCAACATCCAAGCTGTTTTTTCATGCACACGCATGCGATCCCCCACTAAGCTTGCGGTCGATTCATCATCGGCATCTTGGGCTTTTTTAAGAACGGTACGGCAAGTGCGTACAACGGTTTCATGCGCATTTACCAAGGCTTCTACCATGGTTTCGGCCGAGGGTACACCCTCTAAGCTTTCAATAGCGGTTAAGCTTTCAAAAGCTTTGTAAGTACCGGGGGCAGATAAACCAAGGGAGCGAATACGCTCGGCAATTTCATCAATAGCTTCGGCAAGCTCGGTATATTGTTCTTCGAACATCATATGTAAATCGCGAAAGCGCGGACCAGTCACATTCCAATGAAAATTATGGGTTAATAAGTAAAGTGTATAGCTATCGGCCAATAAATGGTTTAAACCATCACCAATTTCTTTGCGGTCTTTAAGCTCAATTCCAATATTAATATTTTCCATCTTCTAACTCCTTATTTATAATTTAAAACTATGAAAATATAAATTTTTATAACTAAAATGAATATAACTGTTTAAAATGATTATGCAAGCCAATAGCTACAATCGGACTATTGAAAATTATGGTTAAGTTTATCGATTGAATTTATTATTGATTAAATCGGTGGAGCATAGTAATTTTATGCAATAGATAATGGCATTTTTTGTATGGATATATTTTGAATATATCTAATGATAGGAGCGAAGCGAGCGCGAAAGCTTGCCATTTAAAAATAATATCAAATAAAGAGGGTAAAATATAATGATTAAATGGGTATATAGCTTTGGGCTTGCAAGACGTGGGAGCGAAGCGAGCGCGAAAGCTTGCCATTTAGGAATAATATCAAATAAAGAGGGTAAAATATAATGATTAAATGGGTATATAGCTTTGGACCTAGAGGGGTTGATGGCTCTATGCATATGCGAAATACATTGGGCGGCAAAGGGGCATCTTTGGCCGATATGACCCGCCTTGGTTTACCCGTACCCCCCGGTTTTACCTTAACAACCTCTTGTTGCTCGGCTTTTGTGGAAAATGCCAATGAGCTAACTGAGGAAATGCTAGAGCAAATTGACGAAGCTATTTTGCGCCTAGAGGGCGAAACCGGCAAAACTTTTATGAACCCGCGTAATCCGTTAATGTTGGCTGTACGCCCCGGGGCAAAGGCGTTAATGCCGGGTATTATGGATACGGTATTATGCCTTGGTCTAACCCCAAAACTCATTGATGATTGGCAAAAATACCATGATAGCAATAATCATGGCCTTTGGAATGCTTATCGGCGCTTTATCCGTACATTCTCCGAGGTGGTTTTGAATGTCGATGGTATTTATTTCGATGAATTGGTAGCCGAATTACGGAGCAAATATAATGTCACCAGCTTGCGTAGCTTGCCGCCAAGCCAAATGCGCGAGGTTACCATGGCTTTTCGGGATTTAGCCGAAAAACATATATCAAATCCCTTCCCCGATGACCCGAAAGAACAGCTTTATCGCTCGATTGCCGCCGGTTTTAGCTCTTGGAATTCGCGCCGCGCTGTTTTATTTCGGCAAATGCATAATATTAAAGATAAAAATGACGGTGCGGCAGTCACTGTACAAACTCAAGTTTTGGGCTTGCGCCACCCCGAGCAATCAGGCACGGGCTTTTGTTGGAGCCGCGACCCATTAACGGGCGAAAATAAATGTACGGGTGCGTTTGTTATGGGGGGCTTGGGCGAGGATTATAATGATAGCTCGCGTAACATCCAAGCATTATCTAAAAAAGAAAGTGAAACGCCCGAGCAATCTTTAGAAGCGCAAATGCCATGGGTTTGGCATGATTTGCTTCATGCAAGAGAAGTGGTCGAAAAATGGTATGGCACCATGCGCCAGCTAGAATTTGTGGTAGAAGACGGCCGGCTTTGGTTATTACAAACCCATACGGCTGAGCCTAAAACACCCGAAGCCGCATTAAAAATTGCAGTGGAGATGGTAGGCGAGGGTATGATACGCCGCCAAGATGCCGTACAAAATTTACGCCCCGAACAATTAGAGAAAATTTTACACCCGTCACTCGATTTAGATGCAACCGGAAGCATGAATATCATGACCCGCGGCATGGGGGCATCGCCGGGGGCGGTGTCGGCCATGGCTTGTTTTAGTACGCAATCGGCATTAGAGCATGCAAGGCGTGGCGAAAAAGTAATATTGGTGATGGAGGAAACTCGGCCTGATGATGTGGCAGGTATCCAAGCGGCATCGGGGGTTTTGACGACCCGTGGCGGTACATCATCCCATGCGGCAGTGATTGCACGTGGTATGGGTTTGCCTTGTATTACAGGGGCTTCGGAGTTACGTTTTGATGCCCAACAAAAATCGGTTTTGGGTAATCATTTAACCGTTAATGAGGGTGAATTTATTACAATAGACGGCCTTACAGGCTTAGTTATCCAAGGCCAAGTAGAAATTAAATTGCCGGATCTCAACGAGAATTTCCACGAATTTATGAGCTGGGTGGATAAATATCGCGAGATTGAAATTCGGGCGAATGGCGAAACAATTGCCGAGATTAACACAGCGCGCGAATTTGGTGCCGAGGGCATTGGCCTGATTAGAACCGAGCATATGTTTTTAAAAGATGAGCGCTTAGCCTTGGTGCGCGAAATGATTTTGGCCGAAAATTCAAATGAGCGCCAATTGGTTTTAGAAAAAATATTGCCCATGCAGCGTGATGATTTGGTTACAATTTTTAGAGCCAGCCATGGTTGGCCGGTAACTTTGCGCTTGCTAGACCCGCCATTACATGAGTTTTTGCCCGATAATGAAGATGATATTGCCGATTTAGCCAAATCGATGCGCCGTGAATTTCATGAAGTTAATGAACATGTTGCTCGTTTGCACGAGGCTAACCCAATGCTGGGGCACAGAGGTGTGCGTTTGGGTATTACAACGCCGGAGATTTACAAAATGCAAGCCCAAGCGATATTCGAGGCTGCCGCACAAACAAAGCTAGAGGGTGTTGATGTTAAATTAGAAATTATGATTCCCCTCGTTTCACTAAATGATGAGGTTGCTTTTATAAAACCCATGCTTAAAGAGATTGCTAATCGCATTGAAAGCGAGCTGAATATTCAGCTACCTTGGAGTATCGGCTCAATGATCGAAACCCCAAGGGCAGCTTTACGTGCCGAAGATATTGCCCAAGCAGCCGAGTTTTTTAGTTTTGGTACCAACGATTTAACCCAAATGACATGGGGGGTGAGCCGTGATGATAGCGGGGTATTTTTACGCTCTTATTTAAATGAAGGTATTTTAACCGCCGACCCATTTAAGACCATGGATTTAGCTGGTGTGGGCGAGCTGATAAAAATAGCGGTTGAGCGCGGGCGCAAAAAGAATCCTAATCTTAAATGCGGTATTTGTGGAGAGCAAGGTGGTGACCCTGCAACCATTAATTTTTGTTTTGAGGCCGGTGTGGATTATGTATCTTGCTCGCCATGGCGTGTACCCGTTGCCCGATTAGCCGCTGCCCAAGCTGCCTTAAAAAAGCAAGCAAACCAAAGATAAACATAAGTATAAATGCATAAATAAAAATAAAAATAACGTTTATGTTACTTTTTATTATGTTTATATTATTGTAAATAAAGTAAAAAATCCTATATATCTATAAAATATATAAATATTCATGTTTTATTAATATTAATAAATAACTGTAAATAATATAATAATAAAAAATTATTTGTTTAAATAATTATGATGAATAAGGATTTTTATCATGAAATTAGCATATACATTTTTAGCAACAACGGCAATGGGGTTGGTTGCAACGGCTTATGCTCAAACAATTTCTAGCGTAGTAACCGATGAACTCATTATTACCAGTGCGTCGGCTGATAAAGAAGTTATCATTACCGATACGGGTAGCCTAAGCAATATCGACCCGACTAATCAGACAAATTTACAGAATAATGCTATTTATATTGATACCGGAACCGATGGCGCGGTTATTCAAAATGACGGCGCAATTCATGTAACCGTTA
>JBKEAR010000010.1:0-19351 GCA_047972425.1 Alphaproteobacteria bacterium
ACCGTCATGGTCACCCCCAACACGAGTGAAATCAAGGGTTCCGTTGGCATTCACATCACCACTAACCGTTATTTTATCCGATTGTTCATTGGCTAAGTCGATATCTAAATTAAGCGTACCGCTACCCATATAATTACCGCCGATAATAAAATTACCCGTGGCATTACCATCGCTCATATCAATGATACCCGAATTTTCAATATTACCGGTAATTTCATGGGTTGCGCCCGTAGCCGTAACGGATGATGCATTGCCGATATAGAATTCCTCGGTATGAATATAAGATGACGTGCCGAAGTTTAAATGTGCCGCATTTAAGCGAATCCGTTCCCAATTCGTCATTACGGGGGCATTGCCCGACCATCCGTTAAAGCTTAAGGAATCAATATAACCGTCATCTGTAGATGCATCATCACCACCGTTTAAACTCCCGCCTAAGCTTATTAGGGGGCCGACAATCATCAAACTATCACTGCCGTTCCCCATATTGATATCGGCAACGGATGCAACATCTCTAAGGTGAATAACATCGCCCCCATCACCTGTTGTTATTGTACCCGCAATTGTCGAAGAAGCGGTCATCTCAATATAATCATAACCCGTACCGCCAATAACATTACCCAGCACCTCGGCATTTGCACTCATAAGCAAAGTATTCGTACCATTACCTAAATCGACATTAGTCCCAACGCTTGCGTTACCACCTATCTCAACATCATCGTTACCTTCTGCCGCTAAAATACTACCGCCAATCACAGCATTACCACTCAGCCGAAATGTATCATTGCCGGCATAAGCCCGTAAATCAGCCCCAACCGTTGCATTGCCACTAACGATAATACAATCATCATAAGCTCCGTTAATATTGGTACGTACCGAGCCCGAAACATGCCCCACCGAACCACCCGCAGGATTATTGGCGACAATCACATAGGCTGGTGTTCCTAAAATAGTGGCATCACTCATCCACCAAGTTGTATAAATAGCAAGCTCATCAACCTCATCATTTGGGTCGCCGGCTTGGGCTGTTGCACAAGTGGCAGACGATGCCATGGCATTGTAACTTACGGTCGAAAATAATGTTGCCGCTAAAATATATTGAATTTTCATTGTCTTTCCCATCCCATAATAATAAACTATAGTTGCATCTCATAATAACTGTAATACTACTCTAAATATACATAAACGTATAATAATAATGATTTAATGTAAATCATTATTCATAAAAATGAATATAATAATAAATAGCTCATATATACCAACATATTAGAGCAAATCTAAAATAGAATCGAAAATTTATTTGCTCTAACCATTGCGACGGCAATGGCGGGCGCTCGCCCGTAAGGCCTGCGTGGCCTTAGAACGCATAAAAAATAGAGCATTTTTGTCTTGAGTATCAAGTGATTCATTTACCTTTAAAAATGCTCTAAAAAAAACCGCCCGAAGGCGGCTTTAAGAAAGAATAACTAGACTATAAAATTATTTTGGCTCTAATGTATTAATTAACGCATTCATTTGGTTGACTTTATCGGAATTTCCTTGAGCCTCATACATTTTTTTAGCCTCTTTAAATGCCCATAAAGCCTTTTTTTGGTTGCGGTCGCCATTGGCAGCACTACCATAAACCTCGTACCATTCCACAGTGCCATCGGGTGTTTCGCCCAATAAACTTAATGCGCGCACGTAATCACCTTCGGCCAAATAAGTATCGGCAAAACCGCGCAAGGCTGCCTTTTTGGCATCTTCATCCATACTGTCTTTCTTTGGTAAGTTTTTGGTGAATTCTGCCCCAAAATCTGGCTCGGGCGTGCGTACAAAATCCTCGGCCTGTGCGGTGGTTACAAATAATAGTCCGGCAAATAGAAATTTTAACATTATTTTAGCTCTTCAATATAAGGTGATTCAGGATTAATTGTTCTCAGCTCGTTTAACGCTTGCTCGCTTCCTTTATCGTTACCCTGCTCTTTGGCTAATTTAGCTGCAGTATAAAAGGCTTTTTCGGCTTCTTCCGATGATAAACCAGCGGATGCATCGCGGTAATATTTCCCCAACTGAAAATGGGCTTCGGCCGAGTTACCATCCACTTCTACCGCTTTGGCTAAATTTTCTTGAGCCATGCGCATATTTTCTACCGCTTGAGCCCGAATGCCCTCTTTATCTTCATCGGCATTGGCACCGGCAAAGCTAATGGCCTTTTTATCAAGCATCATACCTTTTAAGGTTAATAAGCCCGAATAAACTTTATAAGCTGCAGCATCACTTAGTTGATCCGGAAAAATCGCCTGATCTTTATTTTCATTATAAATCGGTTCCACATAAGCTAAGGCTTCATCTACGCGTTTTAAACCTTGGTCAAACTCCGAAAAATGATAATCAAGCTGAATAGCCTCTAAAAATTTAAGCGGGTTATCCACAAAAGTTAAGTTTAAATCCTTATTGGGTAAATATTCCATCATTTCGGTACTTTTTTCTACAGGTGCCATATTCTCATAAGCCAAACCCGATAATGAAATATTGAGCATTGCAGCGGATAACAATAATATTTTTTTCATTTTTTTTTACCTTATATTATATACAACCGAATAGTTATACTTAAAAAAGAGGGATATTAATCATTCCATTAATATCCCCCTTAAAGTTTTATGTCAAATCAGCGGGGATTATTGTCCACCTTCTTCGCCATAACGTTTTTGATAGAATGATGCGATTTCTTCGCGCTCTTCTTTCGTTAAACCTTTAATCCACTTATGTTCGCGGCGGCTTAAGATTTCATCGCGGAAGGCATACCATTCATCGGCTTGTTCTTGAGTGATTACACCGGCTGCAAGTTTGTCTTCGGTTTCATCATTCGCAGCGGGGATCATATGGAAGTAGAAGTTATAAGCAACCTCGTACATACCATGCCAATGCGAATAATCAGGCCCTTGCATTGCAGCGCCATGGCGGCCACGACGACCTTCATGATGCCATAAGTGCCAGTAATCCCATTCCACTTGTTCATTAAATGGTGATGGATCCACAATACCTAGCTCGCCGAGTTTTTTCATCATATCGGTTGCTGGGATTGCAAATTTATTGTTGTAAAGATCAACATAATCATCAAACATTTCAAAGAACTGATTATAGAATGGTGCTTGGTGACAGTTCACGCAGACTTTTTTCATATCTTCGCGGCGTTCATCACCGGCAGGTAAACCATATTCTGCATCAAGAACTTTAGAAATAGGCGGACGTAAAGTCCATCTGAGGCGTGCACCCACATTATGTGTAGATTCTAAACCATTGACAGTTGCGCCCATATGGCAAGTTACACAGTTTGGTGCTTGATAGTAATCTTCGCCAAGTACAAAATCACCACTTAAGTCAATCTCGTCTTCCATGGCTTTAAATTGGATACCATGTTTAGAAAGCTCATAGATTTCATATTGGGGGTGGTCTGGACCTTGGTGACATTTACCACAAGTTTCAGGAATACGCGCTTGAGCGACATCGAAACTATGGCGGTTATGACAGCCCGTACAAGAACCTAAGGTTCCATCGGGGTTCACACGGCCAATACCGTTATTTGGCCAAAATGGTGCAATAGGATGACCATTTTCGTCAACTTCGATATTCGAACCATGACATTGTGCACAGCCTAAATTAAAGTTGGCTTCGCCAGTCACAATACGGCCAAGTACGTTGTCTAAAGACCCTGTAAATTTATTAGCAGTTGCATGGTGCGAATTTTGCATAGATGCAGATTCAGCTTCATGGCAGCTACCACAATCTTTAGGGCTTACGATTGCTGAAATTGTAAAGTTTCCATAATGTTCAATAGCATCCGGTTCACCGGCTTCGGCTTTATGACATTCGTAACAGCCTACGCTGTTATCGGCATGTACAGAATCTTCCCATTGTTTCACAACGGCTACGTTTTGTGTTTGGTGGCACATAACGCACATTTGTGTTTCTTGGGATACTTCTGCAGATGCAGAAAGACCGATCCACATAAAAGCAACTATTGCTGACATTAAGGCGATAAGTTTTCTCATCTCTTATCTCCCTTTCTCTTTTCTCTTTTCCAAAATATTAAAGGGCTACAGCCACCCCCATGGCAGCTACAGCCACTTTAATTCTTAATGATCTGTTTTACCAGATTCGTTGGTAGGTTCGGCATCGCGGAGCTCACGCAATTTTGCTTTAAGTCCGGGGTGCGCAATTTCTTCTTTATGACAATTTGCACAACGCAAGCGATCATTACTTTCTCTATTTTCAAAGTAATATCCATGCAATTCACGAATACGCTCTTCCACCATTGGGCTTTCTGCAATGGCCTCGTGGCAAGTTAAACAACCGCTATCATAAACATATTTAGAGGCATCATTATTTTCTTCTAAGAAATACTCTGGGCCGGGTTTGTGTAGGGCATTATTAATCACATCTTTAAGCCCCGATGTTACTTTTACATAAGTAAACGCCGTTGCCGAGCTATGGTCGGTATGGCAAGCTGCACATTCGGCAACCACACCTTTATCGTTATTACCACCATGCACCGATTGTTCCCAAGTTTCTGCCATTGGCTCCATCACATGGCAACCACCACAAAACTCTTTATTACCAATATTGTGGAAGGTTTCTGCAATACCTAAGGAGATTCCCATGCCAATAAGCACAAAAACGCCCATAAAAATAAGCCATTTAAGAACTTTAAGTAGTTTCTTCATTAAAATAATCTTTCTCTTTTCTCTACCATCATCTGTAAACAGACAAATCTCTTAATAAAAACTTTAACGCTTTAAATATGAATATTCAAGAAATAAACATATTTTTATCATGGATTTATAAAAAAAATTTTTACATATTTTTTGGGGTGATTTTAGAATGATTAAAAAATGCTTGTTTATCAGTCAGATGATTCGTTTTAATGAAAAAATTACCCATAATCCTGACTAAAAAACTAGGGTTTAATTAGCATAACTTATTATAAAATTTAACTATTTTTTCCGAATCTTTTATGCATTTTTTTTACCGATTATTCTTTTAAGATAATTTATTTTGTTCTATAATTCTTAACATTATTTTAGTATACAATGATAAAACATATTTTTTAAGAAGGAGATGATCTCTGTATTTTAACGAGATTGGACATTTTTTACTCGCCTTAACTATCGGGTTAGGTATATTGCAGGTTTTAGCCGGATATTTTAAATATTCCCCTGCATTTGTAAAAAGAGTGTCTGCCATGGCCGCGCTCACCATGACATTATCATTGCTCTTGCTTTTATGGGGCATGGTACGGGTCGATTACAGCCTTAAGGTTGTTTACGATACATCGCATGTTAATAAACCGCTTATTTACCGCATCTCGGCCTTATGGTCGGGGCATGAAGGCTCGTTGATGTTATGGGCATGGATGCTCATTTGCTCGATTGCTCTAGGATTATTTCGCATTAGCGATAAACTTAAACCCGCCTATGCGATTGTTACGGGGTTACTTACTATTTCGGTTTTAGGATTTGTGTTATTTTTCTCTAGCCCTTGGGAACGTATTGATATTGATGCCCTTGCCAAAGTGGGGCGGATTATTGAAGGCCGTGGCCTCAACCCCCTACTCCAAGACCCATTTTTGGCTATTCACCCGCCTTTACTCTATATTGGTTACACCGCTTTGGTTGTGCCTTTTGGTGCGGTTGTTGCCACCTTACTGAATAAGGGAGAGGTTATCTTTCCTTATAAAATGGTACGCAATTGGACGATATATGGCTGGATGTTTTTAACCCTCGGTATCGGCTTTGGTGCTTTTTGGGCATGGCGAGAGCTCGGCTGGGGCGGTTATTGGTTTTGGGATCCGGTCGAAAATTCATCGCTCATGCCATGGTTAGCCACCACCGCACTTATGCATTCTATGTTGCTTGTGGGCAAAAGTGGCCATCTTAAATTATGGTCAATGTTTTTAGCGGTAACCACCTTTGCATTATCCATTTTAGGTATGTTTTTGGTACGCTCCGGCATTATTCAATCGGTGCATAGTTTCATTAGCGATTCTGCCCGTGGTTTATATATTTTAATCCTGCTTTTGGGCATTGCCGGTAGCGGTTATTATTTATTGGCCGCCTATGGCGAAAAAATTATCACAAAATTCGAAAAAAATGCTAAAAAATCAGAAACTTTTGCCAATTTAGAGATTGTTTCGCGCGAAGGCTTTTTGGTCATAAATAACTGGCTCTTAATTACCATTGCCCTTATTGTTTTATTGGGCACGCTTTACCCGATTATCGACCCAAAAATCTCCGCCGGTGCGCCCTTCTTTAACCTCGTATTAGCACCCTTTACCTTTGTGCTTATGGTTTTGGCTTGTTTTGCCCCCCTCATTTCATGGGGTAAACAACAATCCGTTGATAAACGCCTATATATCCCCGTTATCCTAGCAGCCATTGCCGCCATTTTGGTGCTTATTTTTGCCAAAGAGGATAAATTACTGGGGATTATCGGTATTTTTGTTGCCATATTGGTTATGGCCTCTGCGCTTATCCTTAAAGGCCCGCAATATGGTGGCACAGGGGCGATTTTACACCGTAATGGTATTCGCATTGCCCATTTGGGTTTTGGTTTTTGTGCTATTGCCATTGTGGCCAGCGGGCTATGGACAATCAATAAAAATGCTATTTACCGTGTGGGGCAAAGCCACGAGCTTGGGGGTTATTCGGTTGAGCTTAAAGAGCTTAAACATGATGAAAACGCCAATTATGTGGCCGACCAAGGGCGGTTTGTCATTAGTAAAAATGGCAAAATCATTAGCGAAAGCGTATCGGAAAAACGCTTTTATAAGGTGGAGCGTAACGAAACCCGCGAGGCCGGCATTCGCCCCATTCGCGAAAGTGCCATTTATATCGCTTTGGGTACAGCTTTCGATGACGGCAGCGTGCAAGCCAGTATTAAATTTATGCCCTTTATTAACCTACTTTGGGCGGGCACATTGCTAATGTTTATTGGCGCCGGATTTTGCCTGATTGGCCCCATGATTCCTTACCAGAAAAAAAGGAAAAAATAATGAATAAAAAACTCTTACTCATTGCACCGCTTATTGCTGTTATTGGTTTAGGCGGCCTTTTGGTTAAAGGAATTTGGGATAACGAAAAAGCCCCAACCAATTACTCATTTGCAGCCAATAAACCCATGCCCGAATTTGATTTACCAGCCTTACCGGGCTTTGATAAAGGTTTGGCAAAGTCCGACCTTATCGGTAAGGTGAGCTTAGTCAATATTTGGGGTTCTTGGTGCATTACCTGCGAATATGAGCACCCTATGTTATTAGAGCTGGCCGAAAAAACCGCTATACCGATTTTTGGTATTGATTGGCGCGAGGCCAAACCCGAAGATGGCTCTCAATGGTTAGCCCGTAAAGGCAACCCTTATGACCAGATTGGTGCCGACCCACTCAGTGATTTAGCAATTAAACTTGGGGTATCGGGCGCACCCGAGACCTTTGTTGTGGATAAAAAAGGCACAATCCGTTGGCACCACGAAGGCGCTATTACGGCCGAGCTCATGACCAAAGAGCTTTTTGCGCTTATTCAACAATTACAAGGGGAGCAATAATGCGTAAATTTTTATATATCCTTATTTTATTGCCCCTTTTGGCTAGCGCCAATAGCAGCTTTAATAACGATGGTTATGTGGCTCCGTTAGATGATCCCAGCCAAGAAGAACGGGCATTAAATTTGGGGCGCAAAATTAAATGTGTGGTTTGCGAGGGGCAATCGATTGAAGATTCCCGTGCGGATATCGCCTTAGATATGCGCCGCTTTATCCGCACCCAAATTGCCGAGGGAAAATCCGATAAAGAAGTAATTGATATCATGCTTGCAAGCTATAAAGATAAATATGGCGATGCCCTTTTAATGATGCCGCCCCTTAAAATGCGCACGATCTTTTTATGGCTTGGGCCTATGCTTATTTTACTGATTGGCGGTTATGTTATGTATAACTCGACATTTCGTAAAAAGAAAACAACGGGAGAAAATAAATAATGCCCTTTATCATTGCCCTTTGTATCATTTTTATTTTGGTTTTTGTGGCCTTATGGCTGGCTTTAAAAGGTGAGAAATCCAAAAAGAAATTTAACGCCATTTGGGCTATTTTGGCTGTTTTTGTTGCCAGCTACTTTTTTTGGTCTTATGCAGGTTTTGCCTCTAAGGATGCCTTTCCGCTGCAAACATCGGCCATGACTAAAGAACAACTCCCCAATGGCAAGCTTGTTTCCCATAAAGCCAAAATCATTGCCGACCACCGTACCGAGCCACCAAAAGCGGTTGTTCAGCAGCAAGCACCCACAAGCGCTCCCCATGGGGATCAGGCGCCCAATATCGACCAAATGTTGGCCATGGCCGATAATTTAGAAAAAGGGCTAATAGAAGGCTCTAAAGACCCGAGCAATTGGGCTTTACTTGCCCGCACCCGTGAGTTCCAAGGGCAAAATGACCAAGCGGCACAAGCTTTGCTCAGCGGTTATCAGGCCTTTCTTGATAATGCCGAAGTTCAAGCCAGTTATAAGGCGGAGATGGGTGAATTTATTGCTCGTGTAAATTATGATGGCCAACATCTGGGTGCCCTGCAACAAATCATCGGGGCGCAATGAGAAAATTAGCGGTTAAAGATTTAGGTTGCATGCGCGGTGGCCGCCCGGTTTATCGGGGGCTGAATTTTAGCGCGCAAGCCGGGCAAATTATTGCACTACGCGGCCCAAACGGTAGCGGTAAAACCACTATTTTGCGGGTTTTAGCGGGGCTATTAGAGCCCGTGCGGGGCAATATAGCCATTGATGAAAATAACCGCAATATATTCCCTTATCTCCAACCCCAAGAATTTGCATGGATTGCCCATGGCAATGGGATTAAACGTGAGCTCACTGCTATTGAGAATTTGGAGTTTTTAGCTGCCCTTATGCCCAATGGCCAAGCAGATAAAATTGATGAAGCCATCGAAAGTTTAGGGTTAAGCGATGTTGCCCATAAAGAAGCTCGGCTTTATTCCGCCGGGCAAATGCGGCGCTTAGCTTTATGCCGCCTTATCATGTGCCCTGCCCCTTTATGGCTAATGGATGAGCCCTTAAATGCCCTTGACCAAAATGGCCGCACCATGCTTAAAGATATGATTATGCGCCATGTTGCAAAAGACGGACTAGTTATTATGGCCGACCATGAAGGTTTTTTAGAAGATATTGCCCATAATTTAGATATGGCACCCTTTGCCATTAGTGCCAAAGAGGGGTGGAAGAAATAAAATGTGGATTTTGGCTTTATTAAAACGCGATTTTAAAATTGCCCGGCGCAATGTCACCGGTATTTTACTACCCATTGCATTTTTAATGATTTGCGCCAGCTTGTTCCCACTAGCGACCGATGCCGATATTAGCTTTTTAGCCAAAGCCGGTGCGCCAATCATTTTACTTTCTACCCTTTTGGCATCGCTACTTTCGCTTGAGAATATTTTTACCGATGATTTGTTAGATGCCACCATTGACCAAATGCTTATTTCGGCACGTCCGCTTTCTATCATCATGTTGGTGCGTACCTTTGTCCATTGGCTTACAACCATGCTCCCCATGGTGATACTTTCGCCCATTCCGGCATTAATGTATGGGCTTAAACCGCCCGAAATTACGGTGCTAATGCTTGCGTTATTGCTCACTACCCCCGTATTAGCCCTTTTGGGTACATTGGGTGCAGCTATTTTAACGGGCACACGCCAAGGCAATATTTTATTGGGGCTTATTGTATTACCCTTATATATCCCCTTAATGATTTTTGCGGGCAATGCCGTGGCTGTGGCACGCATTGGGGGGAGTGTTGTGATGAATTTTTATATTTTGGGCGGGTTTTTATTTTTAAGCCTCGCCTTAATCCCTTATGCCTCTGCCTTAGCTATTAGGCAAGCAACCAAATATGAGTAAGGAGACACAAGTGCAATCTTATTGGCCAAAATATCTAACCTATATACGCCTTATCTTTGGAGTGGCGGCCATCGCAACCTTAGCATTGGGCATATATAATTGGATCAATATCGATTATAGCCAAGCCAACCCCGCCATGCATCCGGAGTTTTTGCCCATGCATGTGCCCGTTGCAGCATCGGCACTCATGACCTATTTGGCCATGGGTTTATGTGGCCTATTAACCCTATTTAAGGTTAAATATACCGCCGCCATTGGCCGTGCATTAGCTATACCGGGCGTGGTACTTTGTTTTGTTACTTTGGTAACTGGCTCTATTTGGGGCAAGGTAACATGGCAAGTTTGGTGGTCGTGGGATGCTCGGCTTACCACCATGCTGATATTATTCTTTTTATATTTGGGTTATATTGCCGCAACCAAATCTTTTGATAATCCGGTGCGCCGCGACCAATCGGTGGCATTGCTGGGCATTGTGGGTGCTTGTTTGGTGCCTATCATTTATGGCTCAACATTATGGTGGAACACTTTGCATCAAAAACCCGGCACCGTTATGCCCGATAGTATTAAGGCGGCATTTTTGCCCATGTTATTCGGTGTGATGTTATGGACAATTTGGATGATGCTGCTTAACCTACAGGCTGAGCTTAAGGCCGATAAAGATATGCTTAAAATCAACGATATTTTCGATACGGAGGCTTAACCATGGATGCAAAAACCTTATTTACTATTGCCCTTTTCGTCTATATTATCGGTTTAGGCGGGGTAACTTTATATAGTATTTACCGCCAGCAGCGCAGCAAATAAAGGAAGCTAAATAATGAAAAAATTCCCCTTATTAATGATAGGCGTTATCTGTATTGCCATTGCGGCCATATTGGTATTTATGGGTGTGCGCCAAGGTGGCGTGGCTTTATATATGATGCCCGATAAAATCGTTGCCGGCGATATTAACCCCAACCAGCGCATTAAAGCGGGCGGTATTGTGGTGCCGGGTTCGGTAAAGGTAGACGAAAATACCGCACTGATGCATTTTGAAATTGAGCATGGCGGCATTACCATCCCGGCCGAGTTTAACGGCCTTTCCCCTGCCTTATTTGAAGAAGGTAAAGAAACTATTTTAGAAGGTTGGTATCGTGATGGTGTATTTAAAACCGAACGTATTTTAGCCAAACATGACGAGGATTATACTTTGCCCGAAAAACACAAACAATAATCCGTATCTATCCATCTTTATCCATTTATGGCCAAATAATTCTTCTATTTAGCCGCAATAAATGAACAAAAAAACCCTCAATGTTAAAAATTTTGAGGGCTTTTTTGGGTTTAAAATGGATAGATATGGTTATAAAAAGTCGTTTTCTGCCCGATTAATGGCGTAAAACCCAATGGCATTGAGGCTATCTTTACGATTATAACGCATCACATTATGATCCAATTGTTTAAATATGCCCCCTGCTTCTTCCACAATGATTTGCATGGCTGCGGTATCCCACTCCATAGTTGGGTTATGGCGAATATATACGTCCGCCGCCCCTTCGGCCACCAAACAACCCTTGAGCGATGAGCCCATGGATACAATCGATTCTACCTTGTCATGCTGCTCGCCCAATATGCGTTCCATATCGGGGTGGTTATGGGAACGCGAGGCGACAAAGCGCAGGCTCGCCTGCCTTGGAGTAACATGAATGGGCTCTGGCTTCTCGCCGCCCACTTGTTTATATGCGCCTTCACCCGCGCCTGCCCAATAGAGTGCCTTAAGCACTGGCGCGTAAATCATGCCCCATACCGCTTTACCATGAATAGCCAAAGCCAAATTCACCGTAAATTCTCCATTGCGTTTAATGAATTCCTTGGTGCCGTCTAGGGGGTCGAGTATCCAGCAACGCTCCGCATTTAGGCGCTCTAAGTTATCCTCTTCTTCCTCCGAGAGTATCGCATCATCAGGAAATATCTCCCGAAGCCGAGCCACAATGATATCATTGGCCGCTTTATCCGCTAAGGTCAACGGGCTATCATCGCTTTTCCATTCAATGGTTTGCTCAAAATCGCTATGGTGATAAATATCCAGTATCTTCTCGCCCGCGGCAAGAATAGCCTGTTTTAACTGTTGATGTTGCTCTTGGGATAATATCATGGGTTTTCCTTGTGTTTCGGTAAATTTTCCTTTATATTCCATGCTAATAATAGGAAAATCAAGTATTAATTATTTAAGGTCAGTTTTGATGTCGGAAAAAATAGAAAATTTAGTGGGTGCGGAGCGTATATCCCATCTCAAACAATTAGAGGCCGAGGCTATTCATATCATGCGCGAGGTTGTGGCCACTTTTGATAACCCAGTCATGATGTATTCGGTGGGTAAAGATAGCTCGGTAATGTTGCATTTGGCACGTAAGGCTTTTTATCCGGCACCCCCGCCTTTTCCGCTATTGCATGTGGATACTTTATGGAAGTTCCGTGAGATGATTGAGTTTCGTGACCGTAAGGCCAAAGAATATGAGCTGGATTTACGGGTATATTCTAACCCCGAGGGCATTGATATGGATATTAACCCCTTTATTCATGGCTCGGAAAAACATACCGATATTATGAAAACTCAAGCCCTTAAGCAGGCTTTAAACAAATATCAGTTCGATGCCGTATTTGGTGGTGCGCGCCGCGATGAAGAAAAATCGCGTGCCAAAGAACGGATATTCTCCTTTCGTGATGAAAACCACCGTTGGGACCCCAAAAATCAGCGCCCCGAATTATGGAAGCTCTATAATGCCCATGTCAACAAAGGGGAATCTATCCGTGTATTCCCGATATCAAACTGGACGGAGCTGGATATTTGGTTATATATCTGGCTAGAAAATATTGATATTGTGCCCCTTTATTTTGCCGATAAACGCCCTGTAGTGGAGCGTAATGGCACCTTAATTATGGTGGATGATGACCGTTTTGTTTTTGAAGATGGCGAAGAACCCCACGAGGATCTTGTGCGTTTTAGAACATTAGGCTGTTACCCGCTCACTGGCGCAATTCACTCAGACGCAACCGACTTAGCGGGTATTGTACGCGAAATGCTCACCGCTACCCAATCGGAGCGCCAAGGACGTTTGATTGATAGCGATACGGCGGCATCGATGGAAAAGAAAAAAATTGAAGGTTATTTTTAAGGTTAAGCGAGGATAAAATTATGGAAAATATGACAGAATTAGATGTAGTCGCTTGGCTCAAACAACATGAAGATAAAGATTTACTGCGCTTTTTAACTTGTGGCTCGGTGGATGACGGTAAATCGACCCTTATTGGGCGGCTTTTATATAACTCGAAGATGATTTATGAAGACCAACTCGCCACATTTGAAAAAGATAATAAAAAACATGGCCATGCCGGTGAGGAATTGGATTTTGCCCTTTTGGTAGACGGTTTAGCGGCCGAGCGCGAGCAAGGCATTACCATTGATGTGGCTTGGCGTTATTTTTCGACCGATAAACGCAAATTCATTATTGCCGATACCCCCGGCCATGAGCAATATACACGTAATATGGCCACGGGTGCGTCATCGTGCCAATTGGCAATTATTTTGGTTGATGCCCGCAAAGGCGTGTTAGACCAAACCCGCCGCCATAGTTTGATTTGCAGCATGTTGGGTATTAAGCAGCTGATTATTGCCATTAATAAAATGGATTTAATGGATTGGTCGCAAGAAGTCTTTGATAAAATTAAAGATGATTATTTGGCATTTTCTAAAGAGCTAGATGGTTATGAAGATATTGATTTTCAGTTTGTACCTATATCGGCACTTAAAGGGGATAATATTACCGAAAAATCCGATAATATGCCTTGGTACCAAGGTGACCATTTATTAGGCTTATTAGAAAATGCCAATACTATCGAAACCAGTGTAACCAGCCAATTTCGCTTTCCGGTGCAATATGTTAACCGCCCTAATATTAACTTTAGAGGTTTTGCGGGCACCGTTGCCGGCGGTAAAGTGCGTGTGGGCGATACGTTATTGGCTTTACCCTCGGGGCGGTCATCTAAGGTGGAGCGTATTGTAACCATGGACGGTGATTTGCCATCGGCCATTGCGGGGCAAGCCGTAACCATTACATTGGCGGATGAAATTGATATTAGCCGCGGGGATATGTTGGCGTTTTCGGACCATGCGCCCTCTTTAGCACGCGAAATTTATGCCAATGTGGTGTGGATGCAAGATAACCCCTTAAAAGTCGGGCAATTATACCGTTTTCGTTTTGCCACATCGGAGGTACAAGGTACGGTAAAAGAGATTAAATATCGCCTGAATATCAACAATATGGAAAAAGTTGATACCGATATGCTTGGCCTTAACGAGATTGCCCGTGTGGTGATTGATTTGGCCTCGCCTGTGCCGTTAGATACCTACCGGGGTAATCGCGAAACGGGTAGTTTTATTTTCATTGACCGTTTAACCAACGCCACCGCCGGTGCGGGCATGGTGCACCGTATTGGCCGTGCCCATGCTGCCCAACAAAAATCGCAAAATGTGGTTTGGCATGATTATCAGGTTAATAAAAATGCCCGTGCGGAGCTTAAAGGGCAAAAACCCAAGGTATTATGGTTTACAGGGCTTTCGGGCTCGGGTAAATCGACCATTGCCAATATTGTGGAGCAACGTTTATTTAACCGTGGCCGTCATACCTATTTGCTCGATGGCGATAATGTACGCCACGGCCTGAATAAAAATCTTGGTTTTAACGAGGAAGACCGTATTGAAAATATTCGCCGTGTGGCCGAGGTTTCTAAATTAATGGTCGATAGCGGATTGATTGTTTTAGCTACTTTTATTTCACCCTTTCGGAGTGATCGGCATATTGCAAGAGAATTGTTTGAAAAAGGTGAATTTATCGAAGTTTATATTGATACCCCCCTTGAGGTTTGCGAAAGCCGCGACCCGAAAGGTTTGTATCAAAAAGCACGTGATGGTAAAATTGCCAATTTCACAGGTATATCATCGCCTTACGAAGCGCCGCATAATCCGGAAATTCGTATAAAAACCGATGGTCTTTCACCCGAAGAATGTGCCGACCAAGTCTTGATTTGGTTAGAAAAACATATATAGTAAAGGGTAATATAAAAATACGGAGGCAAAATGGCTGAGATTAAAAAAGTGCGCAAAGCGGTTATACCCGCAGCTGGATTAGGCACACGGTTTTTACCAGCAACGGCATCGTTACCCAAAGAGATGCTGCCTGTTGTGGATAAACCGATGATACAATATGCGGTGGAAGAAGCCATGGAAGCCGGTATTGAAGAATTTATCATCATTACAGGGCGCGGCAAACAAACCATAGAAAACCATTTTGATGTTGCCTATGAGTTAGAAAAAACATTGGCCGCACGTGGCCGAAAATCAGCCTTAGATTTACTACAAAAGCAGTTACCCCAGCCGGGGCAAGTGGTTTTTACCCGCCAACAACGCCCCCTTGGTTTAGGCCATGCGGTATGGTGCGCCCGTAATTTTGTGAATGAAGAACCCTTTGCCCTATTATTGCCTGATGATTTACTTTATGGTCAACCGGGCGTGATGACCCAAATGATAGAGGCTTATGAAAAAATTGGCGGTAATTTATGTGCCGTGACCGAAGTCCCCATAGAAGAAACCTATAAATATGGGGTGCTTGATATAGAAAAACGCGATGGCAAACTGATAAAAACCAAAGCGGTGGTCGAAAAACCTGCAAGCTCCGATGCACCATCGAATATCACTATTGTTGGGCGTTATATTCTACAACCTGAGATTATGGAAGATTTAAGCCAAATGAATCGGGGGCAAGGGGGGGAAATTCAATTAACGGATTCTATTGAGGCGTTAATTGAAAGCGGAATCCCACTCCATGGTTATTTATTCGATGGCGAACGTTACGATTGCGGTGGACCGAAAGGCTTTTTAGAAGCCAATATTAAATTTGCTGCACAACGCCCTGATTTAAAATCATTTGTAAAAAATTTGCTTAAAAACCTATAATTGATTCTCTGTGACTATAGTCACATTCGGGCGATAATCCATTGTAAAATTGTAATTTTTATAAATTTAAAAGATATAGATAATCTTTTGATTTATAGGATATGACAATGGCACAATCTGTTATTTTTCCCCCTGCCACCAATAACCAATATTTGGATAGCCTTGTTGGTGTTCATTATACAACAACTGATATTACTTACTATATCCGCAATACCAATGCCGAACATTATGAAAGCTGGAATAATGAGCAAATCAATGCCTTAAACTCTATGCTTAGCCAATATGCTGCTATCTCAGAGCTTAGTTTTCAGCGTGTTTATTCAGGCAGTATCAATGATGCCAATATGGATTTTGCTATTGTTGATCCGGCTGAAGATGATACATTTACTTGGGGTGGTATTGCCGGTTATGCCTATTACCCGATGAGCCCCCGATATTATGAGCAAGAAAATGATGTTCGTTTTAGTGATAAGTATACGGGCCATTTTAACAAAGGTAGCTTTAATTATTTTTTACTGTTACATGAAACCGGCCATGCACTCGGTTTGGCGCACCCCCATGATACAGGTGCGGCATCGCTTATCTTTCCGGGGGTAGATGACCCATATGAAGGTGGGTATTTGGGTTTAAACGATGCACGTTATACTGTGATGTCTTATAATACAGGCCATTTAAAAGTACACCCCATAACACCCATGGCTTTTGATGTTGCCGCTATTCAATATATGTATGGCGAAACTGCGCATAATATCGGCAATAATATTTATGATCTCAATCTTCCGATACAATCATATTATATAACCATATGGGATAGTGCCGGGATTGACCAAATAAAATATGATAGTAATGCAGATATTATCATTGATTTACGCGCCGCAACTTTACAAGATAATGACCCCCATGCCGGTGGATATTTTAGCGGCTTACTCCACGACCAACTCAATGGTGGTTTTTACATCGCCCATGGTGTTATCATCGAAAACGCCTTTGGTGGTTTGGGTAATGATTTATTAAATGGTAATTATTTTGATAATTATATAAATGGCGGCGGTGGAAATGATAGAATTTCGGGTAAATATGGAAATGATGAGTTATTCGGTTTTTGGGGTGATGATATCTTAGCGGGAAATGAAGGAAATGATACTTTAATCGGCTGGGATGGTAACGATATTTTATGGGGTAATAATGGTATCGATTATCTCTATGGGTCGGATGGCTTTGATATGCTCTATGGTGAGGTTGGTGATGATATACTAAACGGCGGTGGCCATAATGATAAACTTTATGGTGGTTACGGAAATGATGAGCTATTTGGCCATTGGGGAAATGATACTTTAGCCGGAAATGAAGGAAATGATACCCTCACTGGTTGGGATGGCGATGATATTCTATGGGGCAATAATGGCTCTGATGAATTATGGGGTAATAACGGCGCAGATACTCTATATGGTGAGATCGGCAATGATTATCTTAATGGCGGTGGGCATGATGATGAGCTCAATGGTGGAGCTGGTGATGATTATCTTTTTGGCTATTGGGGAGATGACGATCTCAACGGCGATGCAGGCGATGATGAGCTTTACGGATGGGATGGCCGCGACTTTTTAATGGGCGATAACGGTAACGACAAACTTTATGGCGGTAATGGCGATGATAGCTTATGGGATGATTCTAGCTATGGCGAAGAGAATTTATTTGTTGGCGGCAAAGGTCATGATAGTATTCATTTAAGCCGAGGTACGGATACTGTCGTTTATTATAAAGGTGATGGCAATGATTATATCTCTAACATGCGTAATGGTGGGGGAGATACGCTCAAATTAGGTGCTGGTATAACCATAGATGATTTATCTCATGCAAATACAGGTTATGACGGCCGTAATGAAACATTATATATTGCAGGTTCAGGCCAAATAACATTCGAGGACTTTAATTATGGTACTGGACGCAGAATGGATTATATTGAATTTAATGATGGTACAATCATTGATATGGATGCATATTTTGATTATAATCAAGTATTGTTATTATAATAACCATGTATTTATCCTAATGATATTTCTATTTACTGAAGTAAAATTCAGGACATTTTTGGAAAAACCATTCTTTTTCAATACTATGATTTTCATCAGCATAAATTTGAGCTAATAATACGCTCAAATTTTGTTTTATTTCTTTAAATTTTTTTTCATCTTGATCAAAACTACAATCTGAAGTCCTATTGATAATATCAGAAATAAGAAGCTCTCTTTTTTTTGGATACATTCTTAATAATTTATTTACTTCTATTGCTAAATTTGCACCCCCTACATTTAACGATGGATTTTTTATCGAATAATCATAATTAAACTTCTCAGTATTAATGTTTGTATTTTTTAACATTGATTTTAAAAAAATATCAATACCCTTTTTTATATATTCAAAAGGAACAATAGTTAGGTTTTTTCTCCCAAATCTTTTTTCAAGCTTATCAATAACAGATAACCACGATAATTGTGTAATTTGTATATTGTTTAATAACCATTCCTCAAAACCAACCATCAACCCATGTCTATGTAAAAGATGATTATATGTAGAAATCAAAAAGTCATCTTGTCTCCTAATACATAAAATTATTGAAATATTATCGGCCATAGATTCAATAATATCGCAAGTTCTTTCTATTCTGGCAAACTTTCCTTCTCCCCATTGTGACGGCATTAAATCATGCGTTAGACTTTCCTCTGATAAGAGAATTTTATTTTTTTTCGACTTTTTAAAAAAATTTTTGGTACATTTTCTCAAATCAACACTATAATTATTTCGATAATATCCACTAAATATATCCCCCCATGTCTCATGAAAACGTATTTCATCAGGCCCCCAAAAGCTATACCCACTTTCTTCAACTATATTTTTATTCATCTTTATTATATGTTGAATAGATGTAGAAGCTGTCTTCGGTGCGCCAATATGAGCTATCAAATGTTGTATTTTATTCATTGTTCACTCTAACTAATTTCAATAGATAATTAATATTTCTCAATTTATTATTTGATTTAAAAGCCACCAATGCCGATGGCGTATGTAAGGGGAGAAGCTTGCTCAACTACGGTTCACAATCGTCTCCCTTTACACCAGAACAAACATGAAACATCACTAACTTAAAACTGGATTATATTTTGGGGTTGACCATAACTCTTTAATAAAATCAGCAAATTCGCTCATCAGATCCTCCATTATTATTAATTTTTATACTATAAAGCGAGGAATATAAGTTTGTAAAGCCAAAACTCATAATCAGAAGCTTTAACTTGATAACTATAACTATTTAAGTTATACATAACTGAAAATTAAGATATTCACGGAGGCACGATTTTATGCCTAAAAATCAAAATATATACTCTTTTACAGATGATTTTGATGATTTAATTCATATAACAGAA
>JBKEAR010000015.1:0-13459 GCA_047972425.1 Alphaproteobacteria bacterium
AAAAAAGCCCCTCAGAAATTGAGGGGCTTTCATTTTAGTGGTTATGTTAAAGCTATTATTCAATAACTTTAGATACAACACCCGCACCCACTGTACGGCCACCTTCGCGAATAGCAAAACGTAAACCTTCATCCATCGCAATCGGTGCAATCAATGTAACGTTAAAGCTTATGTTATCGCCGGGCATTACCATCTCTGTACCAGCCGGTAATTCTACCGAACCTGTTACGTCTGTTGTACGGAAGTAGAACTGAGGACGATAATTTGCAAAGAATGGCGTATGACGACCACCTTCTTCTTTGGTTAAAATATATGCCTCGGCTTCAAATTTTGTGTGTGGTGTAATTGAACCCGGTTTCGCTAATACTTGACCACGTTCAACTTCATCGCGTTTTGTACCACGAAGTAAGATACCCACGTTATCACCTGCTTCACCTTGGTCAAGCAATTTACGGAACATCTCTACACCTGTACATGTGGTTTTTGCTGTTGGGCGAATACCCACAATTGCAATCTCTTCACCTACTTTTACAACACCTTGCTCAATACGGCCTGTTACCACTGTACCACGACCTGAAATTGAGAATACATCTTCAATCGGCATTAAAAATGGGCGATCTTTGGGGCGTTCCGGCTCTGGAATATAATCATCAACTGCATCCATTAATTCCACAATACGGTCTTCACCAATCGCTGCATCACGGCCTTCTAAAGCGGCTAATGCAGAACCTTTAATGAAAGGAATGTCATCGCCGGGGAATTCATAATCTGATAATAATTCACGAAGTTCCATTTCCACAAGCTCAAGTAATTCTTCGTCTTCAACTTGGTCCACTTTGTTCATAAATACCACAATCGCAGGTACACCCACTTGGCGAGCCAATAAGATATGCTCACGGGTTTGCGGCATTGCACCATCGGCTGATGATACAACTAAAATTGCGCCATCCATTTGGGCTGCACCGGTAATCATGTTTTTAACATAGTCGGCGTGGCCGGGGCAATCTACGTGCGCATAGTGACGCTTGGGGGTTTCATATTCTACGTGTGCTGTAGAAATTGTAATTCCGCGCTCACGTTCTTCCGGCGCTTTATCAATATTGGCAAAATCTACTGCCGAGCCACCATTTTTTTCGGCCATTACTTTGGTAATCGCTGCGGTTAAGGTGGTTTTACCATGATCCACGTGACCAATTGTTCCGATGTTCACGTGGGGTTTATTACGTTCAAACTTTTCTTTAGCCATTTTAAACTCCTTATTATCGGTAAAGCGAAACCCTTATAATCGGGGTTTCGCCAAACCAATTAGCCATTTTGTTCACGAATATCTTTTGCAACATTCTCTGGTACTACATCATAATGCGAGAATGTCATTGTAAATTGGGCACGACCTTGCGACATAGAACGCAAAGTGTTTACGTAACCAAACATCTCTTTAAGTGGTACTTCGGCATCAACCACACGGGCAATTCCGCGCTGATCCATCCCTTTAATTTGACCACGGCGAGAGTTCAGATCGCCAATAATATCGCCCATATATTCTTCTGGGGTTACAACTTCTACACTCATAATTGGCTCTAACAATTTTGCATTTGCTTGGCGCATACCATCGCGGAAGGCTGCACGGGCAGCGATTTCGAAGGCAAGCACGCTTGAGTCCACATCGTGGTAAGAACCATCGTAAAGTGTTGCTTTAATACCTGTTACAGGGAAGCCCGCTAAAATACCGGAATCCATTGCAGAGCGTAAGCCTTTTTCTACACCCGGAATATATTCCCGTGGTACGTTACCACCCACAACTGTTTCGTTAAATTCAAAGCCATCGAAACCTTCCATTGGCTCAAATTTAATTTTAACACGAGCAAACTGACCTGAACCACCCGATTGTTTTTTATGGGTGTAGTCAATATCAGCATCTTTTGTAATCGTTTCGCGGTATGATACTTGGGGTTCACCCACATTGGCTTCTACTTTAAACTCACGTTTTAAGCGATCCACCAAAATATCTAAGTGTAACTCACCCATACCGGCAATAATTGTTTGGCCTGTATCTTCATCGGATTTCACCCGGAATGAAGGATCCTCGGCCGCTAAACGGTTAAGGCCGTTAGACATTTTTTCTTGGTCGGCTTTCGATTTTGGCTCAACGGCAATCTCAATTACCGGCTCAGGAAATTCCATACGCTCTAAAATTACTTGGGCATTTTGTGGGCATAAAGTATCGCCTGTTGTTGTATCTTTAAAACCAACAAGGGCAACAATATCACCTGCATAAGCTTCTTTAATTTCTTCACGGCTATTGGCATGCATTAAAAGCATACGGCCAACACGCTCGCGTTTGGCTTTAACTGTATTAACTAAGCTCATGCCCGATTCTAATTTACCCGAATAAATCCGTGCAAATGTAAGCGAACCCACAAAAGGATCGTTCATGATTTTAAAAGCAAGCATTGCAAGCGGTTCATCATCTGATGCATGACGCTCAACTACTTTTTCTGGATCTTTGGCATCAACACCTTGAATCGCAGGAACATCAGTCGGTGCAGGCATGTAATCCACAACCGCATCTAAAAGTGTTTGCACACCTTTATTTTTAAAGGCAGTACCCGTTAGCACAGGCACAAATTGTAAGCCGATTGTACCTTTACGGATACAAGCTTTTAACTGTTCAACAGTTGGCTCATTACCTTCTAAATAAGCTTCCATTAAATCATCATCGGCTTCTAAAGCGGTTTCGATGAGTTGTTCGCGGTAAATAGCCACATCATCAGCAATCTCTGCCGGAATATCGGCTTCGGCATTAAATGTTGCACCCATTTCTTCACCGTCCCAAATAACGGCTTTATTACGAACAAGATCCACATGGCCTTGATAATTTTCTTCTGAACCGATGGGATATTGAATAACCAAAGGTGTTGCACCTAAACGATTTTTAATCATTTCTACACAGCGGAAGAAATTTGCACCCATACGGTCCATTTTATTAACAAAACACATACGAGGCACATGGTATTTATCGGCTTGGCGCCATACTGTTTCTGACTGCGGTTCTACACCAGCAACAGAATCGAATACCGCAACAGCACCGTCAAGCACCCGAAGCGAACGTTCAACCTCAATTGTAAAGTCAACGTGACCCGGTGTATCAATGATGTTAATCCGGTTAGGGCCCCAAAAGGCTGTTGTTGCCGCAGAGGTAATTGTGATACCACGTTCTTGCTCTTGCTCCATCCAGTCCATTGTGGCAGCACCATCGTGAACTTCACCGATTTTGTGCGACTTACCTGTATAATAAAGAATACGCTCGGTGGTGGTTGTCTTACCGGCGTCGATATGAGCCATAATACCGATATTTCGGTAAAGCTCGATAGGCGTTTGACGTGCCATTATCTATTTACTCCTTTAATTACCAACGATAATGCGCAAAAGCTTTGTTTGCTTCTGCCATACGGTGGGTATCTTCACGTTTTTTAATCGAACCACCACGGTTATTGGCAGCATCGATAAGCTCACCAGCTAAACGCTCCATCATAGTGCGCTCAGAACGCGAGCGAGAAAAATCCACTAACCAACGAATAGCTAAAGCTTGGCGACGCTCAGCACGAACCTCTACAGGTACCTGATAAGTTGCACCACCCACACGGCGAGAACGAACCTCTACCTGTGGTTTAACATTGTCGATAGCTTCATGAAATAACGCAACCGGATCTTGCTTTGTGCGCTCTTCAATAACATCAAAAGCACCATAAACAATATTTTCGGCTACAGATTTTTTACCGTCTTTCATAAGACCATTCATAAATTTTGCAATCACCAAATCCCCAAATTTAGGATCGGGTAATACTTCACGTTTTTGTGCAGCGTGACGACGAGACATATCTTACTCTCCCTTCCTATTTTGGACGCTTAGTGCCGTATTTAGAACGACGTTGACGACGATCGCCGACACCTTGAGTATCAAGCGTACCGCGAATAATATGGTAACGAACACCCGGTAAGTCTTTTACACGGCCACCGCGAATCATAACAACAGAGTGTTCCTGAAGGTTATGACCTTCGCCCGGAATATAAGATGTTACCTCGTAACCCGATGTTAAACGCACACGAGCAACTTTACGTTGCGCCGAGTTTGGCTTTTTAGGGGTTGTGGTATAAACACGCGTACAAACACCGCGGCGTTGTGGGCATGCTTCTAAAGCAGGCACCATATTACGCTCGGTTTTGCGCTGGCGTGGTTTTCTAATCAACTGATTGATAGTTGGCATATTGAACCAAATCCTTAATTCTAAATAAACAAATAAAAAGAGAAATAAATGCCTACACCGAATCTGTTAAAACTCGATGACTAGCTTTCCCTTTTCGCTAAAAACTCTGCACAAAAGCACCCTTTGGCCAAGTTATCAACCAAAGATGTTTTGCAGAAAGTGATGCATCTTATGCTTTGGAATAAGGAAAGTCAAGCGTTTTCCTTATCTTCATTTGGAATAACAATAATGTTTTATAAGCGATACGATTCGGTTTCTTTTTTGGGTGTTTTGTCAGTAATATCATTATATTATTATATTTCGATAATGATTCGTATATATCAATTGTTGCATAATATAAAGCCCCCTGAATATTAGGAGGCTTTATCATTATTTTATTCTATTTATGCCGGTTGAATTAATCGTTCGCAACTTGCTGATCGGACTGGGCACGAGCGATTTTCTGACGGAAAGTTTCCATAAAATCAATCGGCGGTAAATGCACAGGCGGGAAGCCGGCCTCGATAATTGTAGATGATACAATTTGGCGTGCATAAGGGAATAATAAGCGCGGAGCCTCTACAAATAACATAAGCTGAATAAGATTTTCTGGAGCTTCCACCACAAATACGCCCGCATATGCAAGCTCAAATAAAAACATATTCTTTTTATCTTCTTCATTTTGGCATTCAACTTTAATTGAAAGCATAACTTCATAAGCATTACCTTCGCCTAAACGCCCCACCTGAACATCATGGGCAACATTAATTGCGGGTTTAGCTTTATTTTGTGCCATTAACAAAAAAACTTCCGGTGCGTTGGGGCACTCAAAAGATAAATCTTTTGTATATTGTACTTGTACATTAATATTGGGTGCTTGGGCTTGTTGGGCTGCACCTTCTGCTGTTTGATTTTCATCAGCCATAATAGTCTCCTAAAATTCTCTATTTTTCGTAACGAATATACATAATATAGGGGATAAAATCTATAAAAACAGCAAAAAAACATAAATTATCCATAATTCTATCGCATTTTGTTTTAAACCCGACTATATATTGAATACATAATAATATAAAAACCTTAAGGATCATTTGATGACTATTGATATTGTACTATTAATCACACTGTTAGTTATTGGATTTTTGGCTTTTCGTTTTCTCACAAAGCCAAGCGAAGAGGATTCTTCGCAACTGAATGAGAATGCGGCAAATAACCAACCGGCCAATAAGCCCGCAGAAAATAGCAATAAAAAACAAATGGATGAGCTTTTTCGCATGCCTAAATCAGCTCAGGCTGCCGCACAAACAGATGTTCAGAATGAACGTTTGGAAAAATTTAAGGTTACACCGCCCAAGGATTCTGTTAATGCAGGCTTAGCCGCCCTTAAAGAAAGTGAACCAAAATTTTCGATTAAAAAATTTACAGCCGGGGCAAAAATTGCCTTTAGCGAAATTGTTGAAGCTTTTGCCGGTGGCAACCGCGAGCTTTTAAAACGCCGTGTGGGCGATGCCGTTTATAAAACTTTTGATGCCGAAATCACACGCCGTGAAGCCCAAAATGAAATATTAGAGATTCATATTCGGGATTTTAAAATTGTAGATATCATTCGCGCCAAAATTGAAAACGGCATTGCACGGATAAAAGTGAAATTTGTTACCCACCAAACTTATTTGCTTAAAGATACCAATGGGCAAGTGGTTCGGGGAGAGGAAGATGTACCCCAAGAATTTCGCGATATTTGGACATTTGAGCGCAAAGTGGGTAGCACCAACCCCAATTGGGTTTTAGTGAACACCAGTGCAGAATCTTATTAATTTGTAAAATGACCGGTAAAAAAAAACATAATGATGATAGCGAACTTTTTGGCAATACCGATTTATGGGATAAAGTTGCCGAGAGCATAAAGCCGTTAAAAAATAAAAAAAACCGCCATGGGAATGTACAAAATATTACGCAGCAATCCAATAAAAAACCATGGGAGCAATCATCCGGATTAGCTCCCTTAGGTTTAACCGCCTTTGGTGAAAAGACCCATAAAGACCCCCAAATTCAAAATAGAGAGCTCACCATTGGAGATTTAACCCAAATGGACGGGCGCAATGCCGATCGTTTGCGCAAAGGCCACTTAAATTTTGATGGCCGTATTGATTTACACGGATTTACCGCCGAGCAAGCATGGAATGCCCTAAGAAATTTTATTTTAGCATCGGCCAATATGAACCGCCGTTGTGTACTGATTATTACCGGCAAAGGGTGGAAGAGCGAAAACGGTATTGGTGTATTGCGCTCTAACGTGCCCAAATGGCTAAACTCACCGGAGCTTCACCCTTATATTTTAGGATTCTCGCGCGCGCAAGATAGAGATGGCGGCGATGGCGCTTTTTATGTTATGCTCAGAAGAAACCGGAATAAAAGATGACACCCTTAGGTATTTATATTCGCCATCTGCGTGAAGATCGGAACATAACATTGCGCCAAATGGCCAAGGCGTTAGATGTATCCCCTGCTTATTTATCGGCTTTAGAGCATGGTTGGCGCGGGCTACCGCAAGATATGCTTATTCGGCAAATTGGAGATTTTTTTGAGTTATGGGGCGATGATGCCGAACATTTATTGGAACTTGTAAAAATATCCGACCCCAAAGTGGCCATTGATACCGGCGGGTTAAGCCCCAAAGCAACAGAATTTGCAAATATTTTAGCCAAAAATATTAATTTATTAGATGATTATACCTTAGAATGGCTCATCCAAGAGATTGAAGGCCCGCAAATGCGCCAAAACCATAAATATTTAACCCCGCCTTCGGTAACAAAACAGCGTTTTAGAGATTATAACGAATGAAAAAAGGGAGCTTAAAGCTCCCTTTTCCTTACCAAATTGGCTAAGCTGTTATACCCGCATGGGCATAATCACAAATAACGAGCTTTCATCGCCCGGTTCGCGAATAATGGCTTGCGAATTGCTATCTTGTAAGGCAATTTCCATCGCATCACCTTCAAGCTGTTGGGTAATCTCTAAAAGATATTTCACATTAAAGCCAATATCCAATTTACCGCCGTCCCATTTTACTTCTAATTCTTCATCTGCCGAGCCTGTTTCGGCCGAAACAATGCTAAGGCGTAAAATATTATCGGCAATGGCCAATTTAATCGCACGGCTCCGATCGGTCGAAATAGCCGATACCCGATCCACCGCATTGGCAAATACTTTAACATTGGTTTCTAAAACCTGTTTTGCACCCTCGGGGATTACCCGCTTATAATCGGGGAATGTGCCATCGATTAAACGGCTAATCAGGTGAATATTATCGAAACGGAAACTAATACGACTTTCAGAAATAGCAATTTCCACTTCTTCTTCCACACCATCGAGCAATTTACGTAACTCAGTTACGGTTTTACGCGGAATAATCACACCCGGCATACCTTTAGCACCAGTCGGCAAAGGAGCATCCACCCGGGCAAGGCGATGGCCATCGGTAGCAACAGCTCTTAAAACCGGTGTACCGTCTTCATCGGCCTCATGGAAGTAAATACCATTTAAAAAATACCGTGTTTCTTCGGTTGACATCGCAAATCTTGTCCGATCAATCAAACGGCAAAGCTGGAAGGCATCGACCTTAAATCGCAACGCTTTCGCATCCGATGCCGCCATAAGCGGAAAGTCATCTACCGGTAAAACACCAAGCTCTGTATTATATCGGCCGGCAGTTAAAGTAAGGCGATTATTGCCTTGGGTTTCAATTAAAACTTCGGCACCATCGGGCAAGCGGCGAACAATGCTAAATAATGTATGCGCCGGTACCGTTGTACTACCCGGAGTAACCGTTTGCACCGGTACAGATTCGCTAATTTCAAGCTCCATATCCGTTGCATTTAAGCGCATTTTGCCTTCATTGACCTCAAAACGTACATTCGATAAAATCGGGATTGTATTTTGTTTTTCTACAACTGATTGCACATGCCCTAGAGCTTTAAAAAGCACTGATTTTTCAATCGTAAATTTCATAAGGCTGATATCCTTCTCTTCACTTGCCATCATGGATTAATAGCGGTAAGTATAGCTACCGAATTCTCTTTGGTAAAGCATAAGTTTCATATAATAAACAATTTTATTTCATTTAACTAATGCCATAGCGAGATTTAAATGATTTTGCCGCGGATTCCGCCTTAGATTTTTGCACTGCAGACAAAGTTTTGGCTAAATTTTCCTGATTGCTCCGGAGCTGCGCACTATTTTGCGAACTCGGCAATGATAACAACCATTGATAAGCTTGGGCTTTATCTTGTTTTACCCCATCGCCCCGATTATACATAAGGCTGAGATATAACATCGATTGTGCATCGCCTTTTTGTGCCGCTTTGGTTAAATAACGCCGCGCTTGGCCGGCATTTCGGGTAACACCCTGACCTTGTAAATACATTGCCCCAATAGTCGAAGCCGCCTTGGTATGCCCTCTATCGGCCGCTTTACGCAAATATTTCACCCCCTGAGATTGATTTTTGCTCACCCCATTTCCGGTTAAATACATCACCCCCATATTATATTGAGCCGGTGCATAACCGCCATCGGCCAATGATTGCATGGTTTTTACGCCGGATTTATTGCCCTTTTTAACTAATGCTGTGGCTTGTTTAAATTGCTCGGCATCGCTTAAATTGGGGTTCACAACCTCTTGCGCTACATAAGATTGGTTATCATTATAGGATTCATAAGTGGGTTCGGGGCGCGGCCGAAACGGATTAAAACCCTCAGCCTTAGGCCCACCGCCATCAAATGTTTCAACTTGCGTGGGTGTGGCATTTAAGTTCATACCAATAGTTTGGCGAAAACTATCGGAAGCCCCCACACATCCGGAAACAATAATTAAAGATGAAATAGATAATATTTTTTTCAATCCAATACCCTTACAAAACACTCAAATGGGTTTATTACTTTTATTGTCTTATTACTATAATGATACAAAGCCAATATTATAAAATAGAATAAAACGAATCGCAATAAGATTAAAAAACCATAGCCCATAACAAAAAAACATTTTTTACCTATCTGCTATTTATATTGATAATTTTACGTCAAATTTTTTTTTATTTTTTTTATTATTGGCTGTAATCCTTGCCCCTTTAATCAGTTTAACAATTTTATCCCCGTTGCTTGTGGATAACTTTGTGTAAAAACATAAAATCAGGCGAAAAAATGGCATAAACACAGGTCTTTTCATAGATTGACTAAAAAATAAGCAACCCCACTAACCCGCTGAAAATTAATAATATTAAAGTTAATAAAAAATGAATTTTTATAAAAAATCCTAAAAAGTAAAAAAAGTGTAAATAAAATAACGGCTTGTTAAAAACCAACCGAAATTACGATAATTCTCGAGAGCGTTTAACACTTGCCGCCATAGCTGTATCAATAATATTTTGCCAACCACCTTTACCCATTAAAATTTCCATCGCCGCGGCTGTTGTTCCGCCGGGGCTGGTAACATTTTGCCGTAAAATTGCTGGTGAAATATTGGGGTCATTGGCCATTAAAGCCGCTGCACCTTCTACCGTTTTGCGGGCAAGTTTTGCCGCTAACTCTGGCGATAGACCTTGCTTGATACCCGCTTCTTCCATGGCTTCGGTTAATAAAAACACCCATGCTGGGCCACTACCCGATAATGCGGTTATAGCATCCATTTGGCTTTCATCATCCACTATCACCACATCACCAATCGAGCACAGTAAAGTTTTTGCCGTTAGCATTTGGCTTTCATTGACATTGCCATTGGCACAAAGGGCGGTAATGGCTTGTTTAATTTGTGCCGGTGTATTGGGCATGGTGCGGATAATCGGCTGATTATCACCAAAAGCCGATTGCAACCACAATAAATTTTTGCCCGCCGCAATAGAAACCACTAAGCTATCGGGGGCAACCAAGCTGATCAATTCATTTTTAATATTATCTAAAGTTTGCGGTTTAACGGCTAAAAGCAAAATAGATGGTTTTAGCAATATATCATTGATATGGTTATGAATATGCACATTTAAGGGTTTAAGATATTGCTGTGCATCTGCATTGGGGTCAATCACATGAATATCGTCCGCCTTAATGCCACTCTCTAACCAACCGGTGAGCATGGCATAGCCCATTTTACCGCAGCCGAGTAATAGCAGCGGGCGTTCTTTAGATATTAAACTCATATTAGGCGTCTTCTTTTTCCGCTAATTGGGCATTAAGCTGCTGAATCTCTTGAGCTTGAGCAATCACCATGGCTTTTAGGGCATCAAATTCTTCCCGTTGTACCACTTCTAAATCGTTCAAAATAGCTTCTACCTTCGATTTCATAAAGTTACCCACATCTTCTTTAGCGCCCGTTACCGAAGATAACGCTCCTGTTGCGGCTTTAGATAAACCATCAAAAAAATCATCTTTTTGTACCATTTATATCTCCTAGCTTGATATCATCTATTTCACACTATATAACATATATAGTCCGAACAACATAAAATATTCAACGCTAAAAGGATAAAATATGGCTATTAATGCCCCACAAATTAATCCGGTTGCCATATCCATTGGTCCGCTCAATATTTATTGGTATGCCATTGCTTATATGGTTGGCTTTTTATTGGCTTATTGGCTTTTTGTCCCGATGGCAAAAAACCAGTTGTTAGGCCAAAATCGTAGCAAAGAACAACTTAAAAAAATGGTTGATGATTTACTGCTTTATGTGGTTTTGGGTGTGGTTATTGGTGGCCGATTGGGTTTTATTTTATTTTATTCCACCCAAACAATTTGGACGGATCCGCTACAAATTTTAAAACTATGGGATGGCGGCATGAGCTTTCATGGTGGTTTATTTGGTGTATTGATTGCTTGTGCAATCTTTAGTTATATAGAGAAAATCCCCTATTTGCAGCTAATGGATGTTTTAGCGATATTAGCCCCAATTGGTCTATTTTTGGGGCGTATTGCCAATTTTGTTAATGGCGAGCTTTGGGGCAGACCAACCGATGTGCCTTGGGCAATGATCTTTCCTTACGCCCCCGATAATCTCCCCCGCCATCCATCGCAACTTTACGAGGCCGCCTTAGAGGGCGTTGCCTTATTTTCCCTTTTGCTTATTTGTGCCCAACTCCCTTGGTTTAGAAAACAAGCCGGCCGATTATCCGCCCTATTTTTATTGGGTTATGGTTTAGTGCGTTTCACAGTTGAATTTTTCCGCGAGCCCAATGAGGGCTTAGGTGATGTGATATTTGGCCTTACAATGGGGCAAACCCTTACATTATCTATGTTTATCATTGCTGTTATTTTAATTATCAACTCAAATATCAAAGGGAAATCATGAGTGCTGCATTAAAAGATTATCTCATCGGGCTTATCAAACATCGCGGCGCTATTGCCGTAAGCGAATATATGGAGCTTTGCCTCACCCACCCCCAATATGGCTATTATAATCAGGCCAAACCTATTGGGCGTAAAGGGGATTTTGTAACAGCCCCCGAGGTCTCGCAAATGTTTGGCGAGCTTATTGGCCTATGGGTTGCGAATATTTGGCATAATATGGGTAAACCCAATAAATTATATTTGGTAGAGCTTGGCGGTGGCTATGGCACATTAATGGCCGATATGCTCCGTGCAGGGCGGGTTGTACCGGGTTTACATGATGCTTTAGATATTCATATGGTTGAGGTGAGCGAGCGCCTTAGCCAAATACAAAAAGAAAAAATTGAGCAGCTTGGTTATCATATCCCGCTCCATTGGCATAAAGAGCTCGGCGATTTATCTGATGATGCCCCTATCATATTTATTGGTAATGAATTTTTTGATGCCTTACCTGTGCATCATTTACAAAAACAGCTAGATAGTTGGTATGAGCGCCGCATTGGCTTAGACAAAGATGATAATCTTATTTTTACCCTCAGCCCAGATTCCACCGAGCCTCCGGCTACACACCCGGCTGTTGATGATGCCAAAGACGGCGATATTTTAGAATTTTCCACCCTTAGCCTAAGCCTAATGATGCAAATAGCTGAGCGCATCAATAAACAAAATGGTGCGGCTTTATTTGCCGATTACGGTTATGCCTTCCCCCATACGGGTGAGAGTTTACAAGCAGTGCAAGCCCACAAATATGTGGATGTTTTGGCTCACCCCGGAGAGTCCGACTTAACCGCCCATGTGGATTTTGGTGCATTAGCCCAAGTGGCTTATAATCATGATGTTAAGATTTTGCCCCTGCTTGCCCAAGCCATGTTTTTAAATAGCTTAGGCATTAAAGAGCGTGCCGAAAGTTTAAAAAACAATGCGCCCCAAGAAGTGACAGAGGCCATTGATAGCCAATTGTATCGCCTAACCGATGCCAAACAAATGGGCAATTTATTTAAAATATTCATGCTGGGCAATCGCAATATCCCCATGCCCTTTGACCAACAAGATGAAATTTGGGGCAAAGAACCCCAATTGGGAGAAAATAATAATGAACCCCATCACCATTAATTTTGCCCCCCATATTACGGCTGTTTTTTTTGATCGTACAGGTGGGGTAAGCCAAGGCGTTTATGCCGCCCTCAATGGCGGATATCATGTGGGTGATAATCCGGAGCATGTCGCACAAAATATTCACCGAATGGCTGATTATTTAAATATAGATAATGAGCATTTTTGTTTTTTACAGCAAGTGCATTCGAATATCGTGATTGAGGCCGATGTTCACCAGCCCTACCCCGAAGCCGATGGCCAAATTACAAGCACAGCCAATATCGCCCTTGCCATTCAAACGGCCGATTGCGTGCCTTTATTATTGGCTGATGCCAAAAATAATATCATCGGTGTCGCCCATGCCGGTTGGGGTGGCGCTTATAATGGGGTAATCCAAAATACTGTGAATGCTATGGTGCAAAAAGGGGCAGATATAAACCATATTCAAGCAGCCATCGGCCCTTGCATTCATCAGCCAAGTTATGAGGTCGATGCCAAATATCGGCAAAAATTTCTTGAACAATCACCCAATAATGCCCAATTTTTTGTGGATTCCGATAAAGCCGATCACTATCGCTTTAATTTACCCAAATATGCCGAAAGATGCTTGGCCGATGTTGGTGTTACCCAAATACAACCCAGTAAGTGGGATACTTGTGCCAACCCTAAACGTTTTTTTAGCCACCGCTATGCCACACTTAATCACCAACCCGCCACCGGCCGCTTAGTGGCTGCCATTATGTTAAAAA
>JBKEAR010000014.1:0-52136 GCA_047972425.1 Alphaproteobacteria bacterium
CCGTCATCATCGAGCACAAAGGCCATACCGCCTGTCATACCAGCGGCAAAGTTATCGCCCACATTGCCTAATATGGCCACCGTTCCGCCGGTCATATATTCGCAACCATTGCTATCGCAACCTTCAATTACGGCAGTTGCGCCCGAGTTACGCACGGCAAAACGCCCACCCGCTTGGCCGGCGGCAAATAATTTGCCCGCCGTTGCCCCGTAAAGCACGGTATTGCCGATAATGGTATTGTCTTTGGCCGTAAATGTAGCGGTGCGCGGCGGACGTATAGAAATAATCCCACCCGAAAGCCCTTTGCCAACATAGTCATTGGCATCGCCTTCCACATTAATAGTTAAGCCTTTTACGCCAAACACACCCAAAGATTGCCCGGCCGAGCCACTGAGTGATACGGTTAAAAAATCATCGGCCAGTTTATCTTGCCCGAATTTTTGAACCAAATGCGCGCTTAATCTGGCACCCACGGCACGGTGCGTATTGTAAACCTGATAGGCAAGCTCCATTTTTTCGCCCCGTTTAATGGCAGGTTCGGCATCTTTTACCATTTTGGCATCAAGCGTATCGGGTACAGGGTTGCGGCCTTCTAAAGTACAGTAGGCCGGTAGCCCGCCTGTATCGGCTTGGGCTAAAATCGGGTTCAAATCCAAATCGTCTAAGCGGTGCGAGCCACGGCTGATTTGCGCCAATAAATCGGTACGACCCACCAACTCTTCTAAGCTCGAAACCCCAAGTTTGGCTAAATATTCTTGGACTTCTTCGGCAATGAAGGTAAAGAAGTTTACCACATGTTGCGGCCGACCGGGGAAGTGCTTGCGCAAGCGTTCATCTTGCGTGGCCACACCCACCGGGCAAGTGTTAGAGTGGCATTGGCGCACCATCAAACAAACCATTGCCATAAGCCCTGTAGTACCAAAACCATATTCCTCGGCACCCAAACAAGCTGCAATAATTACATCGCGCCCCGTTTTAATGCCGCCGTCTGTACGCAGCACAATACGGTTACGCAAACGGTTAAGGGTAAGCACTTGGTGAACCTCGGATAATCCCATTTCCCAAGGCAAACCGGCATATTTAATAGAGGTTAAGGGGCTAGCACCCGTACCGCCATCAAAACCCGATACCAAAATAACATCGGCATTGGCTTTGGCCACACCGGCCGCAATTGTCCCGATTCCTTCACGGGCAACCAATTTAACACATACTTTAGCCGTCGGATTAATCTGTTTGAGGTCATAAATCAGCTGTGCTAAATCCTCAATGGAGTAAATATCATGGTGCGGCGGTGGCGAAATTAGGGTAACACCGGGTGTAGAATGGCGCAATTTGGCAATTTCGATGGAAACTTTAAAGCCAGGTAGCTGCCCACCCTCGCCGGGTTTTGCACCCTGTGCCATTTTGATTTGGAGTTCATCGGCATTGGCTAAATATTCGGCCGTTACACCAAAACGCCCCGATGCAATTTGTTTGATGGCAGAGCGCGCATTATCGCCGTTTTCCCGCGGTACAAAGCGTTTGGGGTCTTCCCCGCCCTCGCCAGAGTTGGATTTTGCGCCAATGCGGTTCATGGCAATAGCTAAAGTCTCATGGGCTTCGGGCGAAAGTGCCCCCATGGACATTGCCGGCGATACGAATTTGCGCCGAATTTCGGTAATCGACTGAACTTCCGAGCGTTTAAGCGGTTTATCGGCATAATGTAAATCGAGTAATTCGCGCAGCTGAATGGGCTGGCGATTGGTGAGCGAAGCACTATATTTTTTATAGGCTTCCCAACTATTTTCACGTACGGCCTCTTGCAAAAAGGCAATTTGCTCAGGCGAATGGCCATGGCGCTCGCTATCTTTACGGATGCGATAAAACCCACCCACAGGCAGCGGTAAGGCCTCGGCCTGCCAAGCTGTGGCATGGACATCTAAGATATTTTTGGCAATGCCCGAAAGCCCAATGCCCGAAATACGCGAGCTCATTGTGGGGAAGAACCCACGGATGAGCGAGCGGGAAATACCCACAGCCTCAAAATTACAGCCACCACGGTATGAGCTTAATACACCAATGCCCAATTTAGACATCACTTTTAATAGGCCTTTATCAATCGCTTTGCGGTAATTGCTTAGGCTTGTTTTAAGGCTTAGGCTACCAAAAGCACCCTTTTTATGGAGCGATTTAATGGTGTCTTCGGTGAGCCATGGGGTAACAGTTGTGGCACCCACACCAATAAGCACGGCAAAATAATGCACATCTAAACATTCGGCGGTACGCACATTGATTGAAGCAAAAGTGCGCAAGCCATTTTTAACCAAATGGGTATTCAGCGCACCCACCGCCAAAATGGGCGGAACAGCCGCACGGTTGGCCGATAATGCTTCATCGGAAATAACCAAATGGCTCGCCCCTGCCCGCACGGCATCCTCGGATTCTTCGCGCAAACGTTCTAAGGCAGCCTCTAGGCCGTTAACTCCTTCGCTGACATTAAAGGTGGCATCTAAAATTTTGGTATCTTGGCCCAGTTTTTTAAAGAGATATTTGCTCTCGTTACTAAATAAAATCGGCGAGCTTAGGTGATATACATGGGTTTGGGCTTCTTCTTCTTCGAGCACATTGTTCATATTACCAAAACGTGTGGCAAGGCTCATCACTTGGCGTTCACGCAAGGAGTCAATCGGCGGGTTGGTCACCTGCGAAAATGACTGGCGGAAGTAATGATGCAAGGGGCGATATTTGTTTGAAAGCACCGCCAAAGGCGTATCATCGCCCATTGAGCCAATGGCCTCTTGCCCACCCAAAACCATGGGGGTTAAAATAACCTCGAGATCCTCTAAAGTTTGGGCAAAAGATTGCTGCAAACGAATAAGGTCGTTACCCTGATATTTTGCGGGTTCCAGCTCCACATTCTCATTAATTTCTTCATTTAGGCGAATAGAGTTTTTTACCCATTTATCATAAGGATGGCGCGATGCCGCCCAGTCTTTAAGCTCTTTATCATGGTAGAATTTACCATTCACTAAATCCACACCAATCATTTGGCCGGGGCCAACACGGCCACGCTCTAAAATATTACCATCGGCAATATCCACCATGCCGGTTTCCGAACCAACCGCAATAAGGCCGTCTTTAGAGATTGCATAACGTAAGGGGCGCAAGCCGTTACGATCCAACCCCGATACAATCCAGCGGCCGTCTGTTGCGCATAAACCCGCCGGGCCGTCCCATGGCTCCATTACGGTATTACAATAGTTAAATAACGCCTTATGGGCATCGGGGATTGTGCTATTTTGCCCGATGGATTCGGGTACAAGCAAGGCTTTTACCGCCGGTGCAGGGCGGCCGGTACGGCATAAAAGCTCAAATACATTATCAAGCACCGCAGAATCGGAGCCATTGGCTTGAATAGCCGGTAAAACATCGCTTAAACCACCCGCAGGTAATTTATCGGTTGCCATGCGCGGCTCATGGGCTTTTGTCCAGTTAATATTGCCGTTTAGGGTATTAATCTCACCGTTATGGGCAAGCATTCTAAAGGGTTGGGCGAGCTTCCATGTGGGGAAGGTATTGGTAGAATAACGCTGATGGAAAATCGCAAAATTCGAGATAAATAATTCATCGTTTAAATCGGGATAAAATACCGATAATTGCTCGGCCAAAAACATGCCTTTATAGATAATAGAACGGCAAGAAAGCGAGCAGATATAAAACTCGTTAATTGAGCGCTCGGCAATGGCTTTTTCAATGCGGCGGCGCACCACATAAAGCAGGCGCTCAAATTCTTCATCATCGCTATTATGGGGCACACTAATTAAAATTTGCTCAATCTCGGGGCGAGTCGCAGCTGCTTTTTCACCAATAACCGTTGTATTGAGCGGCACACGGCGCCAACCATAAACTTTAAGATTTTGTTTTAAAATTTCGGCTTCCACCACCGAGCGACATTCCTCTTGCGCACCCAAATTGGTACGGGGTAAAAAGATTTGCCCAACAGCGACTTTTTCGCCCTCGGCAACCTCGTGCCCTGTGCGCGAAACATGGTTTTTAAAAAAGGCTTGGGGAATTTGCACATGAATACCCGCACCATCGCCCGTTTTGCCATCGGCATCAACCGCACCACGGTGCCATACTCGGCGTAAAGCCTCAATGCCGGCCTCCACCACGCGGCGGTTGGGTTGGCCGTTAATGGCGGCAACCATGCCCACACCACAGCTATCGACCTCGTGGCTTGCTTTATATAGACCTTTTTCTTCTAATTCTTGGGCGGCATTTAGCCAAGCTTCCGGATGAAATTGATTTTCCATTATTTATCTCCTTTATTGGCTAAATAAGTTTGGATATTTTGTGCAGCGGTACGGCCATCTAAAATAGCCCAAACAACTAAGGATGCACCGCGCGCAATATCACCAGCGGCAAAAACGCCTTTCATACTGGTTTGGTAATCATTACCAATTTTTACTGTACCCCATTCATTGGTTTCAAGGTCGGCACAATTGAATAATTTGGGTAAATTCTCGGGGGAAAAGCCCAAGGCTTTAATTACAAGATCGGCCTTAATTTCGCTTTCGCTCCCTTCAATGGGTGTATAGGTCGGGCGGCCATTGGCATCGCGCTCGCGGTTAAGCTCGGTAATGCGTACAGCCTCTATATTCTCCCCCCCCAAATAAGCCACAGGAGTGGTAAGCCCACGCATATCGGTGCCAAATTGCAAGGCTTGCTCGCGGTCGGATTTAGAGCCGGCAATTTCCGATAGTGGGCTACGGCGCATACAAGTAACCGATTTTGCCCCTTGGCGCCAAGATGTATTACAGCAATCCATCGCCGTATCACCCGCACCAAGTACCACAATATGTTTGCCCTCGGCATTGAGTAATCCGCTATCAAAACCCGGGGTTTCTAAACCAAGGTTCCGCCGATTATTTTCCACCAAAAAGTCAATGGCTTTAACAATATTGCCTTTATCGGCACCTTCTAGGCGTAAATCTCGGGATTTATAAACGCCGGTGGCAATGAGTATGGCATCATGTTTTTGTTGCAATTCTTCCATCGTGATATCGCTACCGATATTGACATTAAAGGTAAATTTTACACCGCTTTTAATGAGCCATTCATTGCGGCGCTCTACAATTTTTTTATCGAGCTTAAAGTTAGGGATACCATAAATCATCAAGCCACCGGCACGGTCATAACGGTCGTACACCATGACCTGATAGCCCATGCGGCGTAATTGCTCGGCCGCAGCTAAGCCTGCAGGCCCTGCCCCGATAATACCAACCGATTGTGTAAGCTCGGCATGGGGAATAATGGGTTTAACCCAACCGTTTTCAAAAGCGGTATCGGTAATATATTTTTCGACCGCACCAATGGTTACCGCACCATGCTCGGCGCGTTTTAGCACACAATTGCCTTCGCAAAGAAGCTCTTGCGGGCAAATTCGCCCACAAATTTCCGGAAAGCTATTTGTGGCCTCGGCCAATTCCCATGCGCGTTCAATTTCATTTTCGGCCGTTAATTTTAGCCATTCGGGAATGTTATTGGTGAGCGGGCAGCCGTAAGAACAAAATGGTACACCACATTGCGAGCAGCGTGATGATTGTTCTTCTGCCCCAATGGCATCGAACTTCTTTTTGACCTCACGCCAATCATCGCGGCGCAAAGCATCTTCATTAATGCCCGGCTGTTTGGCTTTAAATTTTAAAAATTGTTGCATTGGCATGGTAAAATACCCCTTTAAAATTAGTCTCTTTTTGGTACTATTATATTTTTTTAGCATGGTATTTATACCGATACTTTCAAGCAATTACAAGAGTTAATTTAAATATAGTATCATTACGGTACTAAATTACCCAATTATATCCCTTGAAATTTTGGCAAAAAACTTTATTGTCTGTAGTGAAAAGAGTATAAATATAAGCACTTAACCTATAATTAGAGACATAAAATGGCTATTTGGAATATTATTGTTTTTTCGATTATTCAAGGGGTAACAGAGTTTTTACCGATATCTTCGACTGCACATTTGCAGCTTATCGGCAAAATTATGGACGTTCAGCCGAGCCCCACTTTAGAAATTGCCGTGCATTTTGGTACAATTTTTGCGGTAATGATTTATTTTAGGGAAGATATTAAATCCCTTACCATATCCTTTTGGGATATTATTCGCGGCAAAAGCAATGAAGATAAAGATTTGCTGATTAAGCTGATTATTGCCACGATTCCTATTGTTATCATTGGGGGGGCATTAACGGTTTTTGTGGGCGATTTAAGCTTTAGAAACTCCCTAAAAGTCATTGGTTGGACAACCTTAATATTTGGCTTATTGCTCCAATTGGCCGATAAAATAGGCCTGACTATTCGCCGTGTTGAGCATATGAGCTACATGAGCGTATTTATTATTGGTATCTGCCAAGCCATTGCCATTATCCCCGGGGTTTCGCGTTCGGGTATTACCATTACCATTATGCGCTTTTTGGGCATGGAGCGCTCGGAAGCAGCACGCTTTTCGATGCTGATGTCCATACCCGTTATTTTGATAGCCGGCATAAAAACCGGTGCCGATTTAGCTGTTAGCGGCGATGCGCAACTCACGATTTCGGCATTGCTTGCAGCGGTGCTTTCCTTTATATTTGCCCTTATTGTAATTGCGGCGCTGATGTCTTGGGTACGAAAATCCACCTTTTTCCCCTTTGTGGTTTACCGCGTGGCCTTAGCTGTTGTAATATTACTGGTTGCTTATAACGTCATTTAACAAAAATAAGGAAGTTTTATGCGCAAATTGACTGTGGCCATTATTGGCGGCGGCTTAGCCGGCTGTGAGGCCGCATGGCAATTAGCCAAACGCGGCATTAAAGTAAATATTTACGAAATGCGGGGCATTAAGGATACATTTGCCCATAAAAGCGATGTTTTGGCAGAGCTTGTATGCTCCAATTCTTTTCGCTCCGATGATGCCGAAAATTCGGCTATCGGTGTGTTACACCAAGAAATGCGCATGCTTGATAGTATTATTTTAACCACGGCCGACCAACATGCCGTACCCGCAGGTGGGGCTTTGGCGGTGGATCGGGATAATTTTTCCCTTGCGGTGCAAAAAACCCTGATGGAACATGAGAATGTAACAATTATCCGTAAGGAAATTACCCATTTATCGGCACTTCGCGAAGATAAAATCATCATTGCCACCGGCCCCTTATCCTCTGAGGCCATGCAAAAAGAATTGGCCAAGCTTACGGGGGAAGAATTTTTACATTTTTTTGATGCCATTGCCCCCACCATTTATACCGATAGTATTGATATGGGCAAGGCGTGGTTTCAAAGCCGTTACGACAAAGGCACAGGCAAAGACTATATTAATTGCCCCATGACCGAAGCCCAATATTATGAATTTATTGATGATTTGCTTAAGGGCGAAAAAATTGCCTTTAAAGATTGGGAGAAAGACACACCCTATTTTGAAGGTTGCTTGCCCATAGAAGTTATGGCGGAGCGTGGGCCGAAAACATTATCCTTTGGCCCTATGAAGCCCGTGGGTTTAACGAACCCGCACAACCCCGAAAAACCCTATGCCGTTGTGCAGCTACGCCAAGATAATAAACAAGCGAGCATTTATAATATGGTGGGCTTTCAAACCAAACTCACTTATGGGGAGCAAAAGCGCATATTTAAAAAAATCCCCGGCTTAGAAAATGCCGAGTTTGCCCGCTTAGGCGGTATCCACCGCAATTGTTTTGTCTGTTCACCTAAGGCATTAAATAAAACATTGGCCTTTCATAACAACCCAAATATTCGCCTTGCGGGGCAAATTAGCGGTTGCGAAGGCTATGTGGAAAGCGCATCGATGGGGTTATTATGCGGTTTATTTACGGCGCTAGAGCTTATGGAACAGCCCATTCCTCTACCACCCGAACAAACAGCCATTGGGGCGATGCTTGCCCATATTACCACGCCTGAGCATGCCGCAACTTATCAGCCGATGAACATCAATTTTGGCCTGATGCTCGATGGCAATTTTAAAAACGAAAAAGGGCGGCGATTAAAAGGCCGGCTCAAAAAACAAGCCTATTGTGTGCAGGCAGCCGAATATTTTGCCCCTTGGCAGCAGGAAATTTTAAATTGAGCTCAAATATTCAAAAACGAAAATAATTTTCGATATTGAAAATATCAATTTAATATGCTATCTTAAAATCATTGATAATTTTAGGAATGATAAGAGGTATATGATGGCAGAGAATTTATACGATATTTTTGTTATCGGCGGCGGTGTTAACGGAACATCGGTCGCGCGCGATGCCGCAGGCCGTGGGCTTTCGGTCTATTTGGCCGAAAAAGACGATTTAGCCAATCATACATCATCGGCCTCTACCAAGCTTATCCATGGTGGGTTGCGCTACCTTGAACATTACGAGTTTAAATTGGTGCGCGAGGCACTCTCGGAACGCGAAGTCATATTGCGCTCTGCCCCCCATATTGTATGGCCATTACGTTTTGTTTTGCCCTATGCCAAAGGTTTGCGCCCACGTTGGATGTTACGTGCCGGCTTATTTTTATATGATAATATCGGCAAACGCAAATTGCTACCCGGCACCGAAAGCATCAAATTTGATAGCCATGTGGCCGGTGAACCCTTAAAAGAAGATTTTCAATTCGGTTTTGTCTATTCCGATGCTTGGGTGATGGATGCCCGTATTGTAATGCTCAATGCCAAATCGGCCGAAAATAATGGGGCTAAAATCCATACAAGATGCGAGGTTATATCGGCCAAACGCACAGAAAATAATAGCCAATGGCAAGTACAAGTTCGGGATAATAATACCGGAGCAGAAAGCATAATTACAGCCAAAACATTAATCAATGCGGCAGGGCCTTGGGTATCATCTATTTTGGGTAAAGATAAGGTAGATTTTCACACCAAAGAATCCGTTCGCCTTGTGCAAGGTAGCCATATTGTGGTGCCTAAATTATTTGATCATCCCTATTGTTATATCTTTCAAAATGCCGATAATCGCATTATTTTTGCCATCCCTTACGAGCAAGATTTTACACTGATTGGCACAACCGATGTGGATTATAAGGGCGACCCTGCACAAGTGAAATGTAGCTTGGCCGAAAAAGAATATTTAACTGCCGCCGCCAGCGAATATTTTAAAAAACCAATAACAGTTGCAGATATTGTATGGGATTATGCCGGTGTGCGCCCCCTTTATGACGATGGTGCCGAAAAAGCACAAAAAGCCACCCGCGATTTTGTATTATCCCTCGATGCACCCAATAATAATGCCAATGGTGCCATACTCAATATTTTTGGTGGCAAAATAACCGCAGCCCGCGAATTGGGCGAAAAAGTGATGCATAAAATTGCGCCACTTTTTAATAATAATCACGGCGATTGGACAGCGGGCGAAATTTTACCGGGCGGTGATATTGGCCTAGATTTTGACCTTTATCTCTCGCAATTTCAGATGAAATATCCGTGGCTAAGCGATGCCCTTGCTTATCATTATGTGCGCCATTATGGCTCCCTTGCCCATCAGATTATTGGCGATGCGAAATCTATGGAAGGCTTAGGCACGCATTTGGGCGATATTTGTTACGAGGCCGAACTTTCATATTCGGTTAATAATGAATATACCCAAACCGCCGAGGATTTTTTATGGCGGCGAACAAAAATGGGCTTGCATTATACACCCGAAACCATTGCCAAAGTGAATGAATGGTTCCAGACATCATCTGCAAACTTCGTTTGATTGAATTTATAATAGCACCCCCTACAGAAATGGTATTTTCCCTATTTAATTTTAACCGTCATGCCCAACTTGATTGGGCATCTGGTTAAGGGATATATAGGTAATACTACTTAAAATGATAATAAATTTTAGTATTACCTAATGCTTTGAGGTTGCCCACAGCGTAGCTGTGTGCGGGGATTATATCTTGTCGGAGACAAGTTATCTTTTTTTAGAAAGCCTTCGGCTTTACGGGTTGTAAACCCCTTAGCATCAAATTATTACTGATGTTTATATAATCATTTTATTATGTATAGACTATAGGGAGCGATTGGACGAGATTCCCGATTAAATCGGGAACGACACACTTCGTGTGATTGAATTTTATGTTCCGACTTATTTAAGTCACTATGGGGACGGGCTCCCCCTAGATTGTACATGCTTTCAGCATGACAAAACCCCCTTTCTAAAGAGAAAGCCTATTCGGCTTTCCTAGGCTAATCATTAACATAAAGTATAAAAAATGCGCTGTCTAACTGAGTGAAAAATCGTTAAAACAGCGCACATAAATTCAATAACACGAAGTATTTTACTTAAGATAATCAAGCCAAGGAGATTGGCGGTCAATCATAATATCCACCAATTCTTCAATATGATTATTGCTAATGGTTACAGGGTCTACCAACATGGCCTGAATAACGGCTTCTTTCGATTTTTCTAAAATGGCCGTTGCATTAAGGTCATGCACGCCAATTTGGTTAGAGAGTAAACCGCCGATAGAAGCCGGCATATGAATTTCTTGTGGTTTAAGGCCATCTTTGGTTACAAGAGCCGGAACCTCCACCACCAACCAATCGGGCAGGTTACGGATAGAGCCATTATTGGCAATATTCACTGCAGGCTCAATATATTCTTTGCCTTCAACCAAAGCCTCCATAATAAAGGATACACGCTCATGGCGCACATCGGTGCGTATTTGCGGCTCCATTTGCCCCAAAGCCGCGCGGTAAAAATCGTAAAAATCTAAAATGCCTTTATGGTCAACTTTATCATAAGCCCAACCGATATATTCGCCAAAATGGCTATCGACCGTAATGGGCATAAGGTCGAATTTTTCTAAAATTTCTTTAAATAATAGGCGATCCGTCCATTCGCGCGATGGTTTTTCGATAGGGAGATTATTTTTATAGGCATATTTTTCGGTATCTTCTAAATTGCCTGTTTTTTTGTAATAATCCCAAATATCCGAATATCCGGTGGCTTTTTTGCCAAAATATTCGGGGGCAAGGCGGCGAATATCGCCATAGGCATCTTTACCGCTATCTTTATATTTGGCCTCTAATAAAACCGAAAAATGGTTAAGCCCTGCCGCTTTAAGCTCTAAATTCTCAAAAGGCGTATTTAAGATAGTTGGCAAATAGCGCTCTAGCGAGGCAATCTCGTGGCACATGCCCACAAATTTCATATCGGGATATTTGCGATGCACCGTGGTACAAATGCGGCTCATGGGGTTAGAATAGTTAAATACCCAAGCATCGGGGCAAATATCGTTAATATCATCGCAAATTTCCACAATGGGCGGGGTAATGCGCAAAGCGTGGAACAAGCCACCGACTCCGCCGTTTTCGCCATAAACTTGGCGAATACCATATTGTTGCGGGAGCTTCCAATCCATATCCCATAAATCAAAACGATTACCAACCTCAATGGAGATAATCACAAAATCGGCATTTTTTAAAGCTTCTTTGCGGTCTAAAGTGGCCGAGATAGTATAATCCAACCCATTGGCATCAATATGGGCTTGGGTTTTTTCTTTTACCCAATTCACGGCTTTTTCGTTAATATCCAATAAGCTGATATGGCTGCCCTTAAGGGCGGGTGTTAAAAAGATATCCCCCAACATACCCATGCCAAATTGGGCAGAACCTGCACCAATGAGTGTAATTTTTTTTGTCATACGATCCTCCATATTATAACGCTATAATGTATCGTTATGCTAGTAGGAGCAATTGTCAAGTCAAAAGCAAGTTAGGCACCGTAAATTTCGTTATTAGAAAATACACGGTGGATATTGGCAATGCGCTCTAACGGATAAGTGCGCTCTTTATACGGATTATATTGCAAGCAAATCAGTTGATTATTCTTTTTACCTAGGTAACGTTTAACAAAGGCTTCGCGCTCGCCATATTCATCTATCAGTTCAACGACCACATAATCATAGGGTTTTGGGGCTTTATGGGTATCAATAAAAATTAAATCCCCGGCCTCAAATTTAGGCTCCATAGAGCTACCCTCCACATAAATAGCAAAGCTGTTTTGATTATGTAAAAGATGATACGGCCGATGCACATAATCTATCGGCGCACCCATAGCTATCTGAAAAGCCCCACTATCCGCCCCTGCTGCTGCCGTACCAAATACGGGCAAATTGCGTTGGCTGTCATAGGCCACAACGGGTTGGCTATATGGGTTACTTAACTCATTCAGCTGATTATGCTGATTTTTCAGCCCTATTTGCGCTATTTTTGCAATTTCATCGGGCTCTTTTGCACCTTCACCTGTGCGCAACCATTTTTCGTTCACTTGTAAAAGCTCTGCAAGCTCACCCAAATAACGGGGTTTTTTTACCCGCCCTGCCGTAAGGCCTTGAATGTTAGAATAGTGCATTCCTAGGCTTTTTGCGGCGGCATATTCGCTCATCTCCAGCTCTTTTAGCCGATCCTTCACACGCTTTGCGATGCTCATCATTTTATCCCTTTGTTTTTCTTTATAATATATGGTTTTATGCGGAAATGTCAAGTTTTCAATTGACAATATGCTAAAAAATCAGTATATTTTATTAAAATCAATTAATCCGTCAACAAGAGGCAAAACATGATAAAAACCAGCAAAAAACCCGTAATCCAAGGATTAATATCAAAAAACAGAATCACCCCCAAACAAGCCCAAATTGCGCAAATTATCCAGCATATGGAAATTATCGAATCCCGCATTGGTAGCCGTACCGATAGCTGTTGTAAAGTTATTATTGATGGCGGTAATATTCGGCTTGGTCTTGATAATCAGCTATCGGATGATGCATTTTGGAACAAAGCCAAAAGAACAAAAAAACAATGGGAGATTGCCATCAAACAAGGTGCGCTCGACCCTTTAGCCCTACAAATTACCAAAAGCATTTTGCATTATAATTTGCACCCCAAAGATATTGCCACCGAGTTTAACGAGCAGCTTTACCAAAAGCCCGGCGGTCATTTGCTCAGGCGGTTAGATATTAAAATATCCGCATATAAAATAGAAAATATGCTTATGCAAGCTTTAGATTTATTTATTGAAATAGGAGAATATTAGTGAAACAAAGTTATATTAAAGTGATCCATTTAGCGCACCGCTTACAAACCAGCCCACGCCGCCTAAGCGATACCGCCTATGAGCTGCGCATTAAAAAATGGCATAATGAATGGGGCGAGGAGTTTTTTCGGCGAAGGGATGCTAAAAATATCATTAAATTTTACCGCAAAGCGGAGCAGATGCAAATTGCTCCGCTTTTTTTATTGAGTGCTTATCAAAAGGCAAAAAAATTACGAGAGAAAATTGATAGCTGACCCTTAAATGTAAAGTCATACTTGATAAAATATATGTAAAGTGATAGTTTACATTATAAATAAGAGAGTTAATATGATAATAAAATTTAAGCATAAAGGCCTTAAGGAATTATTTGTAAAAGGAACATCGGCAAAAATTCCACCCGATATGCACAAAAAGGCAATCATGCTACTCGATATGCTCGATGCGGCTAATGAAGCTAATGCAATGAATATTGCTGGTTTTGAGTTTCATCAGTTACTTGGGAGCAGAAAAAGCTGTTATGCAGTATCTGTAAATAAAAATTATCGCATAATTTTTGAATGGGAAGATGGTGCCGTAAAAGTCAATTTAGAGGATTACCATTAAGGAGACATATTGTGATAAAAAGAAACAGACAGCCCACCAGTCCCGGGCATGTTATTAAAGAGATCACTCTACCAGCTCTGGGATGGACGCAAGGACAAGCTGCCGAAAAATTAGGTGTTTCGCGCCAAGCATTAAGCAATCTATTACGGGATAACCACCCTGCACGGCTAACCGCAGAGATGGCTGTAAAGTTTGAAAATGTATTTGGCGGCACTGCTGAAACTTGGATGGCCATGCAAACCGCTTATGATTTATATACTATTCGGCATTCAAAACAGACTACATAGCTCATTTATTACCGGCATATAAAAAACAGGAGAGAAAAATAATATTTGAACATACTTAAAAATATTACAAATTCATTGAATTTGTAATGATATTGCATTATATTCTATATTAGAAGGAAAGGATATTTAAATGGCGAACTTACAAATAAGAATTGATGATAAGCTAAAAGAAGAAGCAGACGCTATATATAAAAAATTGGGCATTAAGTTACCCGATGCCATTCGTATGTTTTTACAGCAATCAGTCAATGATGCGGGTTTACCATTTAGACCCCGATTACCCTATAATCAAGCTGATTTAAACAAGAAAAGCATTGAGGCCATCAATGAGCCCCTCAATAAAGATGAAATACAAAGCTTTAAACAGTTTAAATCGAGCTTAATAAATCTATAGGGAAAATATCTATGCTTCTGATTGCTCAAAAGACTGCATTTAAAAAAGATATAAAAAAACTAAAAAAACAAAATAAGGATTTAAATAAGCTATCTGATGTTGTTGAGATATTAGCAAAACAAATAGATTTACCTTTAGAATATTTAGATCACCCATTAAAGGGGACTAAACCCAAAATGAGAGATTGCCATATAGAGCCTGATTGGCTTTTACTTTATGGCTTAGAGGACGATTTACTCATTCTTTACCGAACGAGCTCTCACTCGGATTTATTTAAATAACAAATCAATTTCCAAAACACCAAACCACTCATTTTTGAGTGGTTTTTTTATGTTCAAAAAACAGGAGAGAAAAATGGAAGAACAAGAATTTATAGAGCGGCTCACCCGCTTAGAAGAGCGTGGCAATCACCGCGAGCAGCAATTAGACGAATTGCTTAAAGAATTTAGAGAGTTAAAAAAAGAATGGCAACGGGCCAAAGGGGCATGGTGGATGCTGATATTTTTGGGTGGCGGCCTTGTTACTGCCGGCCAATTTATAATGAAAATTTGGAGGGGCTAATGCGCAAAATTAATAAAATCATTATCCATTGCACCGCAACGGTTGCGGGCAAAGATTATTCGGTAGCAACAATCCGCAGGTGGCATAAGCAAAGAGGCTGGTCGGATATCGGGTATCATTATCTGGTGCGCCTTGATGGCACAACCGAAAAAGGCCGCTCCATTGAGCATATGGGCGCACATACAAGGGGGCAAAATGGCCATTCTATCGGTATTGCCTATGTGGGTGGTGTGGATAAAGAGCTTAACCCTAAAGATACCCGCAATTTTCGGCAAAAAGCTGCTATGCGACAGCTGGTACAAGATTTATGGCGGCAATTCCCCCATGCCACTTTGCATGGCCATAATGAATTTAGCAACAAAGCCTGCCCCAGTTTTAAAGTAAGAGCAGAGGATTTTAAATAATGAATAAATTAAAACATCCCCTTTATTCCCAACGCAATTGGATATTCATTGTGGGCATTCTCATGGTGTTATTGCTTTTGGTTTATCCGTTCGATTTATGGGTGGGGCGCATTATTTTGGCAACCCTTGCAGTTATGTTGCTTTTTGGCTGGCGGCGCAATTGGCTGCAGCATTTATCGGCACTTAAATGGTTTAACGATATGGAAGGCACAGATGATGATACAATTATGGATGAAAATTAAAACCCTACTCACCCAAATTGGCATTGGTATTACCCTCATTTTTGGGGCTTTTTTATGGGGCATGGGTAAGGAGAATAGCCGGCAAAAACATCAACAAAAACTGAATAAGGAGCAAGCCAAAAATGACGCATGGCAACAAAAATATGAAAATTACAAGCAAAGCCATGATATTAATAACGATGCTGATTTGGATAAGCGCATGCAGCAAAATGGCTGGTTTAGAGACAAACCCTAAAGGCAATGCGGCCGAATGCATTGCCTATGAGCTGATATACGCCCATAATCTCGATACCACCGAGACCAAACGCCAAATTTACAATCATAACCTCATTTATAGTCAAAGATGCAATAAATAGGTGATTTATAAATCCTCTAACCAAGCCAATATGGCGCGTATCGCCATGGCTTCGCCGCCAATGGGGTGGCCGGGGCGTGTACCGTTCATATTCCAAGCCAATAGGTCAAAATGCATCCATTTTTGCCCCTCACCCACAAATTCCGAAAGGAATAATCCGGCCGTGATTGCACCGCCCATACCTGCAGCCCCTTCGGCGGAGTTAGTGACATCGGCGATGGTCGAGCGGATATGGCGGCGATAGCCCTCGTAAAGGGGGAGCTGCCATAAATAATCATCTAAAGCATCGCCTTTTTTAACAATATCTTGAATGGCATCATTATCATTGCCCATCAGCGCCACAATCTCGGCACCCAAGGCCACACGGGCTGCGCCAGTTAATGTAGCCATATCGATAATATAATCATTGTTTTCCTCACTGGCTAAAGCCAAACAATCGGCCAATATTACCCGGCCTTCGGCATCGGTATGGCCAATCTCGATGGTTTTGCCATTGCGGGCTTTGTAAACATCGCCGGGGCGGAAGGCTTTGGCAGAAATATTATTTTCTACCATGGGGATAATCACGCGAAGGTCAATATTAAGATCTAACCCCATAATCATGGTGGCCAAACCCAATACATTGGCCGCACCGCCCATATCTTTTTTCATTAGGCGCATGCTGCTTGCAGGCTTAACATCCACCCCGCCCGTATCGAAACACACACCCTTACCCACTAAGGTAATTTTGGGTGCATCTTTTTTATGCCAACGGATATCGGCCACACGTGCGGTATCGGGGGCGGATTTACCCACCGCATAAACCGCCGGAAATTCTTGCTCTAATGCCTTACCCTTATAGATTTTAATTTTGGCTCCATATTCTTGGGCAATATCTTCGGCCACTTGGGCAAGCTCTATGGGGCCTAAAATATTCACCGGCTCATTAATTAAATCGCGGGTTAAAAATATGGCTTTCTTTTTAATATTGAGCCGCTCTAAAAGTGCCGCATCATCTACCACAATATTGGCTTGGGAAATAGGGCTGCTTTTACTTTTATAAGCTGTAAACTGATAATAGCCCATAAAATAGGCTGTTAAAGCTTGCTCCATATCAAAGCCATTGCCTTGTATTATCCAATCGCCCGATTTTAGCTGTGTGCTTAAATTACCAAATGCATGAAATACCGAGCGATCCAAAATTAATAGGGCTTGGGTTTCATCATCAATAGTCCATTTGGCAAAACTGCCTTCTTCTATATCCGTTAATGCTAAACCCAATTGGGCTTGGCATGGGGTTGATTGTTGTTTGACCCAATCGGCAAAACCAACTTTGGCCACAATATGCAAATTTTGTGGCTTATCAGATTGACTAATAAACATTTATTCTCCTTATAATTTAATGGGCCATAAATAATGGCACAGGGCAATTGGCCAATAAATATGTTGTTACACCACCCAATACAAACTCACGCATACGCGAATGCCCATAAGCACCGGCAACGAGCAAATCAATTTTACGCTCCGCAACCTCGGCCACAAGCGATGCCCCTACAGAGGTGACCTCTAGCTTATCAAAAACAATTTTGTCCGTTGCTACACCGTGGAATGCCAACCATTTTTCGATATCATCGGCATCAGACGGATTTGTCTTTTTAGATGAATATGTAAAAATTGTCACTTTTTCGGCCGCTTTAATAAACTCCATTGCCGCACCAACAGCATGGGAAGATTCATTCGAGCCGTTCCATGCAATCGCCACATGTTTGGGCAAATGGCGAAAACCTTGGTCATGAATTTCGCCGGGTAATAAAATTAACGGCTTAGCCGCATTAAACAATATATTATGCACAACGGGCGATAGCCAAATATCTTCCTCCTCACCGGGGCGGGTCGCCATGCAAATATCACTGACTAATGCTTGCTTGAGCACAAGCCCGCTACCATCGGCAGCTGGTGGATGTTGTATCCAACTCGCCGTTGTTTTATCCGCAATGGGTTCATCATCATCGTGTAATTTGGTAATGCCTAAATCTTTACAGGCTTTATTATAGATTTCACGATATTCCTTGCGTGCGCCTTCGACTTCATCTTGGTAGCGTTTAATGTAAGATTGAATTTCAGGCATAGAAGCTTGATCGATAAAAGGAAAGTTAGAAATACCCCCCACAATAGGCCATCGGGTAAGTAGCGGATTAGAAATTCGCGGGCGCTGCACAGAAACAACTCTTAAAACATCAACATGTGCCACTAAATTTTTGGCAAAACTAAATGCTTGGGTTAACAAAGCCTCAGCGGTTTTGGTATCTTCCAACGGAACAAATATTCTGTTTAGCATGAGCAACCTTCCTTTTTTATTAGCTTTTTATTTACTATTTTTAATTATGCTCTTATTTAAGGCCTTTTTAAAGGGTAAATCACATATTTTTTTGATAAAAGAGCATTAATGAACAAAATAACCTTAAAAATATTCATCATCATCGGCTTATGTTTTGGTTTGTATAGCTATGGCGATGATGCCGCAAAAGGAACCGGGTTGGGTTTTCCGCGATTTGTAAGCTTAAAGGGCAGTAAAGCCAATTTACGCACAGGTCCGGGGCGTAACTTCCCGATAGAATGGGTTTACCAAAATAAAGGACTGCCGTTAAAAGTCGTTGCCGAATATGATAAATGGTACAAGGTAGAAGACAGCGAAGGCTCTAAAGGATGGATGCACCATACTTTATTTTCGGGCAAGCGTAATGTGCAAATCCAATCATCAAATACCGTATCGTTACAATCATTACCCACCTATGGCTCCACCCCTATTGCATGGTTAGAGCCCAATGCGGTTGGCACGGTTGTTGAATGCCCCACCGATAAATCTTGGTGCGAAGTTATGTTCGATAAATATAAAGGTTTTGTAGAACGCAATGTGCTTTGGGGTGTATTAGACGGCGAAACCATAACTGTGGAGGACTAAATATGGAACATTTTGATGATATTTTAGAAGTGGATATTATTAAAGAAGTTGATGCCTTAACCATGTGGGATATTTTAGATGATCTCTCGATGGATGGCGATTATTATAGCGAATTAACCCGCGAAATGGGCATTGATTAAGCAAAAATTAAAAAGATTAGATAATGAGTTCAAAATGGCTATCGGCTAAAATATTACCGTTAACCAATATTTGAACCCCATGTTTGCCCGCATAATATTTGCGTGTGGTAATGGGTAAAATTTTATGGGATTTTACCAAGACAACATTTTGCTCGGCCTTTAGGTTAAACTTTTTCCATTTAAAAACCTTGGGGGTTGTTTGCCCATTGGCTTTCACATGATGGATAATATAATCCACCATCACATCATTATCGTGATTATCGTTATTTTGTAACTCTAAGCTCAGCTCAATCTCCTGCCCTAAACAAATAGCTTTGGGTGCCGCCGAAAATTTTACCGCTTTAATATTACCGGCAACATTCACCCCAACAAGTGCCAAAGCTTGTTTATCACCTTGTTTAATAAGGCTTCGCAGAGCATGTTTCATAATCCATTGCTGTTGGGCGGTCGGCCTATTTGCTTGCCATTTTTTAAAATTATCTAATATAATTTGCGAATGCTCTTTAGAAATATCGTTAAAATTATTAGCCACAGACTTGCGCACATAAAGGCTAGGGTCATTTTTAAGCCGATTAAGGATTGCGATAATCTTTTTCGGATTTTTATTGAGGTAATGGATTTTACCGCCCCAAGGCAGATTAGGCCGAATGCCCTCGGAAGATAAACGGCGGATCTGCTCGCTCTCATCTTGGCTCCAATGGCTAAATAGTGCAAAACTTGGCTCGGGATAATGAAAAATAAACGGACGAATTGCAAACTCGGCCGTAAAGAGATGGGTAAGCTTATAAAAAGCCGTCATTGCGGCCTCGAACTCATTGATAAAATGGCGCTCAAAAATTGAAAATATCGGCCAAGCATCAAAACCTGTTAAGGCTGGGTAGTTATTATCGCCCAAAGCCATAGCGGTTAAATTTTCGGCCAATGCGGGCGATGCCGGTTGCTCTAAAGCTGTAAAGATGGCATCGGCAATATTATTCACCCGATCTTTCATCTCTAAACTTTCGATGATTATTTGCGTTTGCTCCAGATATTTTGTTTGAATATTTGGGGCAAAATAGTTTAACCGCTCAATTAAATTATCCACATAGGCGGCAGAAAAATGCTCTTTAAATAAGGCCATTATTTTTTATGATGAGATTGTAAATGAACCACAACATTTAAATCTTTAACCGAGTAACCATCGGGTACTTTAATAAGCGCGCGAATTTGTGCGGCATCGGTATCGGGTACATCTGTCACTTCCATATTTTTTTCGTCATAATAATGGAAATGATTATGGGTATTGGTATCAAACCAAGAACGCCCACTATCAATATTAATTTCGCGAATCAAACCATGCTCGGCAAAATGATGCAGGCTATTGTAAATGGTTGCCAAAGAGATATTCTTATTGGCCGCTAATGTCTCCTCATGGAGCATTTCTGCCGTAAAATGACGATCGCCATAGTCAAACAACATTGTTGCTAATGCAAGCCTTTGTTGGGTTGGCCGCAAACCGGCTTCTCTGAGTTTATCTGAATGATCCATTGAAAACCTTAAATATTTTTTTAATAACCATATAACCACAATGGTTTATAGGTTATATTATACATAAGTTTTTTGTAGTTTGCAATGATAATCATTCTTAATTGATAATTTTTTTTATATGTAAAACCACTTTTTTATCAAGGTTTCATGTTAATACTTGTAAAATAACGGATAATAGTTATAATATGCGCATTCTCACAAATTAAGGAAAGAAATACGGGTATGAAAAACCGAAACCATCTTTTACAAATTCAAGGAATGAATAAGCCGCAACTCGATAAATTATTAGAGCGCGGCTTTTTTTTTGCTGAAAAAAACCGAAAAAAAGAGCCCTTAGAACAATCGTTAAAAAATCACACCGTTGTGAATTTATTTTTTGAAAATTCAACACGTACCCGCACCAGCTGTGAGCAAGCAGCCAAGCGTTTAGGTGCCGAGGTCATTAATATGTCGGTGGCAACATCATCGGTCGCTAAGGGGGAAACATTGCTGGATACCACAGCAACCCTTAATGCCATGCACCCCGATATTTTGGTGGTTCGCCATGGCTCATCGGGTGCACCTGCCCAATTGGCACAAAAGGTAAATTGCGCGGTGATAAATGCGGGTGACGGTTGGCATGAGCACCCCACCCAAGCTTTGTTAGATGCTTTAACCATGAAGCGCCATAAAAAAAGTTTAGATGCCTTAACTGTAACCATTTGTGGCGATATTACCCATAGCCGAGTCGCGCGCTCCAATATTCATTTACTTAATAATTATAATTGTAATATTCGCCTATGCGGGCCCAAAACAATGGTACCGAAAGCCATGGAAGATTTAGGAGCAAAAGTTTATCATCATATGGAAGAAGCCTTAGAAGATGCTGATGTCGTGATGATGCTGCGTATTCAAAAAGAGCGCATTAATAGCAATCTTTTCCCCTCGAGCCGAGAATTTTTCCATTTTTATGGGCTGGATTATAAAAAACTACGTTATGCCAAACCCGATGCCATTGTGATGCACCCGGGGCCAATGAACCGCGGCGTGGAAATATCGAGCAAATTGGCCGATGATCCGGAGCGCTCAGTGATTACCGAGCAAGTCGAAATGGGGGTTGCTATGCGCATGGCAGCCTTAGAATATAATATCGGATATGAAGGATAGATATCATGGCGCAAGCTTTTATTAACGCAAGGATTATTGACCCCTATTCAAAAACAGATGAAATTGGTGGCTTACTCATCGAAAACAACAAAATTATCGCCATTGGTAAAGATGTAACTGCCAATAATTTAGGTAGCGATATCGAGATTATTGATATTGAAGGTAAAGCCATATTACCCGGTTTAGTGGATTTTCGGTGCGAAATCCCCGACCCCGGCTTTGAGGCCAAAGGCAGCCTAAGCAGCGAGAGCAAAGCCGCTTTAGCCGGTGGTATTACCCATTTGGCATTACTGCCCACAACCGAGCCCGCCATTGATAACCCGGCCATGGTAACATATATGATTGAACGTGCCGAAAAACGCCAAGGCCCCAAAATATCCACTTGGGGGGCTGTAACCAAAAATAACGAAGGCACTGATTTAGCCGAACTTGGCCTAATGCAAAAAGAAGGCGCTATTGCTTTTACCGATGGCCATAAAACAATCCAAAATGCCGCTGTGTTACGCCGTGCCTTGCAATATGCATCGGGCTTTGGTGCATTTATTGCCCAACACCCCATGGATATTAATTTGGGTAAAGGCGATATGAATGCCGGCAGCCTAGCTAATCGGTTGGGGCTTTCGGGTATGTCGTGGCAGGCCGAGGTTATTATTATCGAGCGTGATTTGCGCATTTTAGAAATGGCCGGCGGCAGCTTGCATTTTAATCATATATCTTGTGCGGCATCTGTTGATGTTATTCGTAAAGCGAAAGCCAAGGGTATGAATGTTACTTGCGATACCGCCCCACCCTATTTTGCCCTGAACGAAATGGATGTGGGCGATTACCGCACCTTTACCAAGTTGAACCCGCCATTGCGTACCGAAGATGACCGTTTAGCGATTATTGAAGGATTAAAGGATGGCACTATTGATTTTATTGCATCTGATCATATCCCGCAAGATGAGGAAGCCAAGCGCCTACCCTTTGACCAAGCCTCTTTTGGCGGTGTGGGTTTAGAGAGCTTACTACCAATTACCTTAGAGCTTTACCATAATAAACAGCTATCATTGTTAGATGCTTTAGCATTAATCACCTATAAACCAGCACAACGCTTAAAGATTGATGCCGGGCGTTTAAGTAAAGATGGCCCTGCACACTTTATTGTGATTGACCTCGATAAAGGTTGGGTGTTTAACGATAAAAATTTACATTCGCGCTCGCGTAACTCCCCCTTTGGTGGCCGCTTGGTTCAGGGTGTGGTATTGCAAACATTTATCGATGGCAAAAATTTGTATCCATACTAGTTATGGTTTCAACGGATTTTCGTTGAAGTTCAGCTAAAATTCATTTATTTTACTTGGTAAGCAAAATTTATGCCAAGAGCAAAATAAATGAGTTTAACGCCGCAATTACGTTTAAAACAAAAGCAAAGCCTTAAGCTGACGCAAACTATGCGCCAGTCCATTGAGGTTATGCAATTGGATAGAGACGAGATTGAAGCGTTAATCCAACAAGAAAAAGAAGAAAACCCCCTTATAGAGCTTGATAGCGACTATGGTGTGGTTGATGTTGATGCCGATACCAGTCGCGATAAAGATGTTGCCGAAAGCTTATCGACTGCCGATGTTGCCGATAATTTGGATACGGATCAAGATTATAATAACGAATATGATGAAGAGCGCCATAGCTATTATCAGCCCAGCACAACCCCCGATGCCGGTAGCATCATCGAGGCCACCGCTGCATTTTCAGAAAGTGTTTATGAGCAAATATCTAACCAGATACGCCTGAGCATTAAAAACCCGCGTGCGCGTGCTATTGCCCAATTTTGGCTTTCGCAGCTCGATGAAAACGGGCGTTTAAGTATTACAGCCTTTAATCATGCCAAAAATCATGGGCTGAGTGATGATGATTTAGAATTTCTGTTGGGCCGGCTACAGCAATTTGACCCCGTTGGCATTTTTGCACGTAATATTATAGAATGTTTTAAAGCCCAGCTCATTGATAGCGAAGAATGGGATTTATTATGGCTGGATATTTTTGACAATATGGATAAAATATTAGCTGGCCAATTACCTGCTTTACAGCAATTATTACAGCTAACCGATACGGTTTTTCAAGGGCGGATGAAACGTTTAAAATCCCTTTATCCGCACCCCAATTGGCAAAATGAAACAACAATTGCCCATATTATTATTGCCGAGCTTAAAGTTTACCGCGCCAATAGCGGCGCATTACAAATAGAACTCAACGAAAATGCCTTTAGCAATATTGTGATGCATGCGGTGGAAACCCAAGCATCGCTCACTTTAAAGCAAAATGATTGGATAAAAGCCAAAAGGGATAAAGGGCGGTTTTTAACTAAAATATTGGCACGCCGTGCCGAATCTATCTTAAAGCTTGGTGAGGTTATCTTGCAAAAACAAGTGATGTTTTTTGAAAAAGATGCCCGCTATCTTGCCCCTTTAACCATGGGTATTGTGGCCGAGGAACTTGGCGTGCATGAAAGCACCGTTAGCCGTTTAGTACGGGGTAAATATTTGGAATATATGGGGCAAACTATCGAGCTACGCTGGTTTTTCCAAGCCGGCAAAATTCACTCGCAAATGGGGGGCGATTTATCGGCCATTTCGGTACAAGAGCATATTAAATCCATCATCGAAAACGAAACCCATAAAAAGCCCTATTCCGATGATGCTTTAGTGACCGTGTTAAATAGCCAATATGGGCTTAAAATTGCCCGGCGCACCATTAGTAAATATCGCGAAATGGCCAATATTCCATCATCGGTACAGCGCAAAAAGCAATATCGTTTATCTCTATAGCCCAACCGATATTAAAATATTTGTTATATATCACTTTTTTGCAACAAGTGGTGAATATCAAAAAAATAGGTAGATAATTTTACCATTAACAGCTATACTACAAGTATGGTAGTTCAAATGATAAATATGACTTTATATATGGCCAACGTCTGTAATATTACAGAAAAATGTTGTGCCATTTTATTTATTTAGGGCAACCATATAATAATGATAAACTTCCACCACAAATAAGGAGGTGCCTATGTTAATAAACATTCGTGGTCAAGGTATTACAATAACTCCCAGCCGTAGAGAACATATTGAAGAAGGTATTAAAACAACCGTACAAAAATACTTTCCCGATGCCGCAAGTACCGATGTCGCTTTGGTTAAAGAAGGCCATGGTGTAAAAGCCGAAATTAATGTAAAGGCTTCGCGCCAGTCCTTTGTTCAAGGTTCGGGGCATTCACCCGATGGTTTGGCTGCATTTGATGTTGCTTTAGCCCATGTGGGCAAACAATTGCGCCGCTATAAAAGACATTTAAATAATCATCATAAAAATGTTGAGATTGAACTTGAATTTCAACCAGCAACACAGTATGTTCTATCCTCGAGTCCCGAAGGGGATGGAGATGAGGCCGGTGATGAGCCCATTATTGTTGCCGAAATGCCTACCGATATACCCAAATTAACGGTAAGCCAAGCGGTAATGAAAATGGATTTAGAAGCATTGCCCGTGTTAATGTTTGTTAACCGTGCCCATAATGGTGTAAATGTGGTGTATCGTCGCCCCGATGGAAATTTGGGCTGGATTGACCCCAAAACAAAATAGAAATAGGTTAAATGGAACTTACAGATATATTATCAGCTGATATGGTTTTTACAGACTTTACAGCAAGAGGGAAAAAACAAGTTTTGGCCGATCTTTGTGCCAAACTTACCCAAAAATGTGGCTTAGACCAAGCCGAGGTTTTTGAACTCATTTTAGAGCGCGAACGCTTAGGTTCAACCGGTATGGGCCGTGGGATTGCTATCCCCCATGCGCGCATCCCCGATATGGATAAAATTGTGGGGGCTTTTGCCCAATTGGATCAGCCCATTGAGTTTGATGCCATTGATGACGAACCTGTAAACTGTATATTCATGCTGCTTGCCCCCGAAAAATCCGGAGCTGAGCATTTAAAAGCACTCTCTATCGTCTCAAGAACATTGCGCGATCGGGATTTTTGCGAGAGCTTAACCGAATATACAACCTCCGATAGTTTATATCGTGCATTGGTTACACAATCGGAGCGCGAAAGCTAATTAACCTTTATAATGCAATAGAAACGCCCGAATTTTCGGGCGTTTTTTATATATCTAATTTCACCCAAACCGGCGCATGATCCGATGGTTTTTCGAGCGCCCGCATATCTTTATGTATACCGGCATTTAAAAGTTTATCGGCCAAATAGGGCGAAAGCAAAATATGGTCAATACGCATACCAAGGTCGCGCTTAAAGCCACCGCCGCGATAGTCCCACCAAGTATAACCCCCATTGGGATTAACCGTCTTTAAGGCATCGCATAAACCCAAAAACAAAATTTTATAATAAGCATTTCGGCTTTCGGGGCGCAATAATGCATCATCTTTCCAATCCATGGCATTATAGGCATCGCTATCTTGGGGCGCAATATTCCAATCGCCACCGATTAAAAATGGTTTATCGGCGGTAATCAGATCATTTAAATGATTATATAAGCGTTTAAGCCATGATAATTTATATAAAAATTTATCATCTAAATCGCCATTTTCATTTGTTACCGGATTACCATTGGGCAAATAAATATCAATAAAGCGCCAACCTGTTTGTTTATCGAGAATCTGAATAAACCGGGCTTGTTCATCGCCACTATCACCTTCTAAAAACTCATGTTCAACGCTGATATCGCGTTTGGTGATAATCGCTACACCATTATAGGTTTTTTGCCCCACGATATAAGACTGATAACCCAAAGCTTCAATCTCGGCGAAGGGATAATCATCAGCCGTTACTTTAAGCTCTTGCAACATTAAAATATCGGGTTTGTGATAATTGAGATATTGGAGTACATGGTCTTTACGGGCACGGATAGAATTGACATTCCAGCTGCTGATAATCATTTCATCTGTACCGAGAATGACGAGCCACAAGAGCATGTGCTTTCGGCCTCGGGGATAGTTAAATGAAACCAACTACCCATTAAATTATTGGTAAATTCAACTACCGAGCCTTCAAGCATGCCATAAGAGGTTTCGTCTACCACCACATAAGCACCTTCATTTTCAAAAACATAATCATCATCTTTAATTTCTTTATCCAATTTAAAGCGTGTCTGAAAACCCGAGCATCCGCCGCCTTCGACCCAAAACCGCAAACGCGCACCGGCATCGTCGCCAACCGTAATATCATTTAATCTTTTGGTTGCCCCTTCCGAAATAGTTAAAATGACCTCCGGAGCCTCTAATTTACTTAATTTATTATCAAAGATTGTCATACGAAACTATCCTTTACATCTTTTTTTATATTTAGCGTTAATCGGTCATTTGTCAATTCATTTAAAAAAACAAGTCATATTTACCGTAGCAGCTATGTCTTGAAAAAAGAGCTTCATTACAGTATAACAAACATATATTTATGCCAAATATTTTTAAGGACAATATATAATGAATATTTTTTCGCATTTTTCTAAAATTATCAATGCGCTTGTTACCGATAATGCCTCAGCATGGGGATTAAGCGATTTAAGTAATTTAGATCGCATGGCGGTAGAGCCGCCACGCGACCAATCACATGGGGATATTGCCACCAATGTTGCCCTTATTTTGGCAAAACCCAATAAGCTCAACCCACGGGATTTGGGGCAAAAAATTGCCGATGAATTATCAAAGTTGGATATTGTTGATACCGTAGAAATTGCCGGCCCCGGCTTTATTAATATGCGCATATCCAACCGCTTTTGGCAACAATCGGTTGCAGATATTTTAAAAGCGGGTGGCAATTTTGGTAAACCCAATGACGGGAAAGACCAAATGGTGAATGTGGAATATGTATCGGCCAACCCAACAGGCCCTTTACATATCGGCCATTGCCGCGGTGCTGTTTTGGGCGATGCTATTGCCTCTATTTTAGATTTTGCCGGTTATAAAGTCACCAAAGAATATTATGTGAATGATGCCGGCGCACAAGTGGATATTTTAGCGCGCTCCACCTATTTGCGTTATGCAGAAGCCATTACAAAAAAAGAAGCCCAAATCCCCGAAGGCTTGTACCCGGGGGAATATTTAATCCCGGTTGGGGAAGCTTTAGCCAAGCAATATGGCGACCAGTTTATCAATACCGATGAAAGTGAATATCTGGCTATTTTTAGAGATTTTTCCATCGAAAAAATGTTGGATTTAATTAAAAACCAACTCACCGAATTGGGTGTGCAACATGAGGTTTTTACATCGGAGCGCAGCTTTGTGGAAAGCGGAAAAATGAATGATGCCTTAACTGAACTGAGAGAAAAAGGCATTGTCTATGAGGGCATATTGCCCAAACCCAAAGGCAAAGAAGATAGCGGCTGGCAACCGCTGGAACTCACCTTGTTTCGCTCATCGGCTTATGGTGATGATGTTGATCGCCCCCTATTTAAGTCGGACGGCACGCATACATATTTTGCTTCGGATATTGCTTATCATTACGATAAATATTTACGGGGTGCCAAAATTCTTATTGATATTTTAGGTGCCGACCATGGCGGTTATGTTAAACGCATGCAAGCTGCCGTAAAAGCCATGAGCGATAATAACGCCACACTCGATGCCAAATTATGCCAAATGGTGAATTTAATGGATAATGGCGAGCCTGTTAAGATGTCGAAACGGGCAGGCAATTTTATCACCACCACCGATGTGGTGGAAAAAGTGGGCAAAGATGTGGTGCGTTTTATTATGCTTACGCGCTCCGCCGATACCCAATTGGATTTCGACCTCACCAAAGTTATCGAGATGAGCAAAGATAACCCGGTATTTTATGTGCAATATGCCCATGCACGGGTAAGCTCGGTAAAAAAACAGCTAGAAGAAACCTTTGCAGATATCAATTTATCCGATGCTGCATTACAAACAGCCGATTTATCCTTACTTACCGATGAGGGCGAATTAAACATTATGCGTAACTTGCTGCGTTGGCCTTCTGTTGTCGCTGGTACTGCCGAAAAACACGAGCCCCACCGCATTGCCAATTATCTGTACGAAACCGCTGCCCAGCTCCATGCCCAATGGAACCGCGGCAATGATGATGCATCTTTACGTTTTGTTATCCTTAATGATGTAAAGTTAAGTATTGCCCGATTTGCGCTTTTGCGTGCGGTACAAAATACAATAGCGATTGGACTAACATTATTTGGTGTGGAGCCAAGGGAGAAGATGTAAATGGTTGCAGATAACAGACTGCATTTGGATCCGGAAGATATCAATAAAGAAGAGCCAACTGAAAAGCCGGCAGAAAAAGTAACGCCGCTTAAGGTAAACCCGATTTTGCAATCGAATGATCAAACACGGCATGATTTTTTACATACGCCGCCCAAACCGAGCCAAACCGTTGTATCTGAGCCTAAAGTAGAAAAACCGGCGGAAGAAAAATCGCAAACAACGATACCAACACCCCCACCCGTTTCACCAACAGCACCCCAAGCACCACAACAAACAATGCCACCCGTGCAACCAACTGAAGCAGCTGCCATCGCACCCACAACCCAGCCTGAGCCTGATGAAAGCCAGAGCGAAGAATGGATGAAAAATGTGGCCGAGCGCCGCAAGCAAAAGCTGCATCAGCAAGCAGCGGAAACATCAACCAACCGCCCGCGCATAGAGCTTAATTTAGATGAACATCAGTCCGTTGATATCGAAAAACCCATTTTGGCCATTGATGAAGAAAATACAGCGGATGCAAAAGTAGATAAAGAAGAACCATCGCGCCTTTGGTTATGGATGCTTTTAGCGGCTATTGTTATTATTGTTATTGCCGTTACCGCTTTACGCTTTTTGGGTGGTAATGGGCAAAACCAAGATGCTTACGATAAACCGGTGATTTCTGCCGAGCCCAATTGGAAGATACGCCCTGAAGACCCGGGCGGAATGGAAGTACCATTTGAAGATTTACAAATTTTGGATACCACGGGCAATGCACGCCTATTGCAAAACCATGTGGATTTATTATTACCCACAGGCCAAGCCGAACCCCCTGTTGATGTAATTGATGAAACTGAGCGCAATTTACAAGAGGAAGTGGCATCGTTACTCGAAGCCGCAGCACCATCAGAAGATGCTTTAACAACCAGTAGTGATAATACACAAATAACACCGATCGAAGAAACAGAGCCAACCCCTACAACAACCACAAGTATCGAGAAAGTTGTTACACAACCATCGGATATTCCGGTATCCGATAGTGGTATTGCTGCATGGCAGGTGCAAATGTCATCGGTATTTTCAGAAAAAGATGCCAAAGCCGAATGGCAGCGTTTTGCCCGGCGTTATGGTAATATTGTCTCTGAACAGCCTGCATTAATTGTACGTGCTGGTAATGCTTATGCTTTGCGTATCGGGAGTTTCCAGTCCTCACGCGATGCCCAAAGCTTATGCGAAACTATTAAATCATCGGGTGGAGATTGTTTAATCATCTCACCCAGATAGTCAAGATATAGGCGAGGTACCATGGCCGAAAAATCAACCCAGCATAGTTATTTATCAGGCGAGATATTCTTGCTCAATGATGCTCAACAATCCTTTGCTTCTCAGCAAGTAGAGTTACTTAAAGCAATAGACAAATGTGGCTCTATCTCTCAGGCGGCAAAATATGTGGGTATCAGCTATAAAACCGCTTGGGATCGCATAGACGCTATGAATAATATGTCTAGCGAACCTTTGCTTATACGCAGTATCGGCGGTGCTAAAGGTGGTGGCACAAAATTAACCGATATGGGTAAAAAAATTATCAGTGGCTTTCATGCTTTACAAAAAGAACATCAAAAATTTCTTGCTCAACTTACACAAAATAAACTATACTCATTAACTGATATTGCTAATTTTATAAGGAATGAAAACATGAAATCTAGCGCACGTAACCAGTTTAATAGTAAAGTTACAAATATTACTCCCGGTGCAGTTAATGCCGAGGTTGAGCTTGATATTGGGGCAGACCAAACTTTATATGCCATTATTACATCGGATAGTGTAAAAAATTTAGAGCTTACAAAAGGTAGTCAAGCAATTGCACTGATTAAAGCATCGGCTGTTATCATCAGTAAAGATACAGATATTGCAACCAGTGCACGCAATAAACTTATAGGTAAAGTTAGCCGCATTGTTAAAGGGGCTGTCAATTCAGATATCACCTTAGATATTGGCGGCGAAAAATCCGTTTGTGCCATTATCACCAACCAAAGTGTTGAGAATTTAGCCTTAAAAGAAGGTGATAGTGCCGTGGCTTTATTTAAAGCACCCAGTGTTATTTTACTCAATAGCTAATATCTAATGGATAAGCGCAACCGATTTAATTTGCGCCCATAATTGTTGCCCGATATGTAAATTAAGATGATGCAATGAGCGTTTGGTGAGGCTAGCAATCAGATAATGATTACCAACTTTTAATCGTACCAAAACTGTGGCTTTGTCATCATTAACCTCAATTTCATATACCTCAGCAGCTAAGCGATTTAAAATACTGGTATCTTCGTGATTATTTAGGGCTAAGCTAACATCTTTAGCTAAAATACACACCCGAACATCATCGCCAACTTTATGGCTATCATCGGCTACCCATAAATTCCCACTACCAAAATCCAATTGGGATAATCCCCACGCAATATCTTTTTGAGATATTTTGCCTTGCCATATCACATTGGCATCGCTACCCACAGGCAAGGGTAAATCGATATGGGAGAATACATCGCTTATACTGCCTTGTACCACAGCTTTGCCTTGCTCAAGCAATATCACATGGTCAGCTAGCCGCGCAACTTCCTCCATAGAATGGCTCACATATAATATAGGGATATTAAAATTGGCTCGCAATTTTTCTAAATAGGGTAAAATTTCTTGTTTGCGTGCGACATCAAGGGAGGCTAGCGGTTCATCCATCAGTAATATTTGCGGGCGAATAAGCAAAGCGCGGCTAATGGCAACCCTTTGGCGCTCCCCGCCCGAAAGCTGCGCTGGGTAGCGATTTAAAATCGGCTCTATCCCCATAAGCGCGACTACTTGATGATATAAATCATCGGGTTTAGTAATTTTTGAGCGTTTAATCGCATAATTTAAATTACCTTTAGCGGTTAAATGGCTAAACAAACTCGATTCCTGAAAAACATAACCCAAAGGGCGTTTATGGGTAGGCATAAAAATTTGCTCATTTTGCCAAACCTCGCCATTGATGACCAATTGTCCACCCTTAGCATGGGTAAGCCCGGCAATACAACGCAATAAAGATGTTTTACCCGAGCCCGATGCACCAAATATAGCGGTTATACCGCTCATCGGGATTTGCAAATCAATATCTAATACCGATTGTTTATTATCGGCAAAACTTAAACAAAATCGGGCTAAAATCTGGTTGGCTGAAATATTATCCATTCGGGTTTACACCCCATAGGTTGGATTTACGCTGAAAGAGATATAATCCCAACAATACAATAAACGAAAATACCACCATTAGTCCGGCTAAACCATGGGCTTGGGCATATTCCATAGCCTCTACATGGTCATAAATTTGTACCGAAACCACCCTTGTTTGGTTGGGTATATTACCCCCAATCATTAATACCACACCAAACTCCCCAACCGTATGGGTAAAACCCAATATCGCCGCCGTAATAAAACCGGGTTTGGCAAGGGGCAAAACCACCGTAAAAAACCGATCCCACGGGTTGGCGCGCAAAGTAGCGGCAACCTCTAAAGGGCGGTTGCCTAAAGCTTCTATGGCATTTTGTATGGGCTGAACCACAAAAGGTAACGAATAAACAACCGATGCCACAACGAGCCCCCAAAATGTAAAAGGTAATGTGCCAAGCCCAATTTTTTGCGTAAATTGCCCTATCCAACCATGGGGACCCATGGCAACCAACAAATAAAAACCCAAAACCGTTGGTGGCAACACCAAAGGTAACGCAACCACAGCCCCAATAGGCGCTTTAAGCCAAGATTGCGTTTTAGCCAACCACCATGCAATCGGTGTGCCGATAATGAGCAATAAAATAGTCACCATGCTTGCTAACTTTAAGGTAAGCAAAATAGCCGTGTAATCTGCATGAGATAACATAAACTCTGTAGTATCCTTATTCGGTTTTATATCCGTAGCTTTGGATTATAGCATGGGCAGTATCACTTTGCATATAATTCATAAAATCTTTAACGGCTTCGTTATCTTGCGCAATTTTTAATATCACGGCATCTTGGCGGATAGGATTATAAAGCGCTGATGGAACAATCCAGCTAGAACCTTCGCTCACATGACCTTTATCCATAATTTGCGAGAGTGCCACAAAACCCATATCGGCATTGCCCGTTGCCACAAACTGATAAGTTTGCGCAATATTTTCTCCTTGTACCCATTTATCTTGGGTAGCTTGGGTTAAATCTAAGGCTTCTAAAGTTTCGATAGCCGCTTGTCCGTAAGGGGCAAGTTTGGGGTTGGCAAGTGCGAGTTTATTGTAATCACCGCTTTTTAATCTTGTAAGGTCGGCATCGACAAAATCCGCTTTTACTGACCATAACGCTAAAGAACCGATTGCATAAGTATAACGGCTACCTTCAACAGTCAAACCGGCTTGCTCTAAAGCTTCGGGTTTCGCTTGATCGGCCGAAAAGAATATCTGAAATGGCGCACCATTTTGAATTTGTGCCAAAATTTTACCCGATGAACCAAAGGATAAGGCAACCGTATTTTCGGACTGTTCTTCATATTTGGCCACAATATCCTTCATTGCGGCAGTAAAATTAGCCGCAACGGCTGCTTGGATTTCCTCGGCCGATGCTGCATTGATAGCCGTTGAAGCCATAAGGACTAAAGCCAATTTATTTATCATTTTCATTATTTACCTCCTTTAAATAAATTATTCATTTATTTTCGTTATATACTAAATTATATAATGATGCAAGATAATCAATAAATGGATATAAAAAAGGCGGATGAAACCACCCGCCTTTGGTGTTTTTAAAGGAGCTTATGTTATTCGCAAGACCAATCTTCTAATTGCTCAACCGAAAATTCATCGCCCTCTTCTGCCGCAAATTCATAATATTCCTTAGCTTTATCACAATCTTTATCCACAGCCCAACCTTGTTGATAATAATAGGCAACATTGGCCGTAGCAATTACATGGCCTTGCTCGGCGGCTTTCATATACCAATCAAAAGCTTTATTATAATCCTTGGCTAATCCCATGCCTTTTTCGTACATATAACCAATATTATTTTGCGATTTGGCATGGCCTTGATCGGCCGCACGAAAATACCAATAAATAGCCTCTTTATAATTCTTTTTGGTCGCAATGCCATCACGATAATAATAAGCCAAATTACTTTGTGCGGTGTCATAATCTTGCTCCGCCGCCTTTATATACCATTTAAAAGCCTCGGCATCGTTTTTTTCTACACCCAAGCCATTCTGATAAAGATAACCAATGTTATTTTTTGCCGCAGCATCATTTTGTGCGGCTGCTTTTTGATACCAAAACATTGCTTTGGTATAATCTGGCTCCCCTAAATATCCTAAATCGTAAATATAGGCGATATAATATTGGGCATCCACATTACCTTTTATCGCCGCAGGCTCTAAATATTCGGCCGCTTTTTTATAATCTTGTTCAACACCATCTTCGCCAAAATAATATTGCACACCTTTTTCATAATCCGATAATTTTTCGGCTGACCATGCATTTAACATGAATGGAGCAAGTAATATAAGCAATATATAATGGCGAAGATGTTTCAATTTATTATTCCTCTTTAATCTTAAAGTTGCGCAATCTTAAGGCATTGGTTACCACCGAAACCGATGATAATGCCATAGCTGCACCGGCAAAGGCTGGTTTTAATAATAAACTATCATTAAACCCAGAAAATGCAAATAATAATCCCATAGCGACCGGTATGGTAATTGCATTATAAAAGAAAGCAAAAAACAAATTTTGTTTAATATTTTTTAAAGTGGCTTTAGAAAGCTCTACCGCTTTATAGGCATCCCATAAATCGCCTTTCATCAAAACAATATCGGCGGTTTCTATGGCAACATCAGTCCCTTGGCCAATGGCAATACCCACATCGGCTTGGGCTAATGCAGGGGCATCGTTAATACCATCGCCCACCATACCAACTTTTTGACCATTGCTTTGGAGCTCAATAATTTTATTGGCTTTATCTTCGGGGCGAACCTCAGCCAAAATTTCATCAATACCCACCATCTCGGCAATGGCGAAAGCGGTTTGTTTGTTATCGCCTGTAATCATTACGGTTTTATATCCTTTAGATTTAAGCTGTTCAATCGCTTTAACCGAGGATTCTTTTAAAGGGTCTGCCACAGCAATAATCGCAGTAAATTTTCCCCCAATAGCCACATATAAAGCGGTTTTGGCTTGGGCGGATAATTGGGCGGCTTGGCTGTTATCTTTTACCTCAAAACCAAGCTCTTGCATATATTGTAAATTACCCACATTAACGGTTTTATCTTCAATTGCACCATGAATGCCGCGGCTAGTAACCGATTGGAAATCAGTCACTTTTAATAGGCTAATATTTTTCTCTTTGGCGTAATCGATAATAGCCTCGCCCAATGGATGCTCGGACTGTGTTTCTAATGATGCCACATATTGAATAAGCTGTTCTTGGGTGAAATCATCATTCATCATTACAATATCAGTAATACTTGGTTTCCCTTGGGTGATTGTACCGGTTTTATCAAAGGCTATGATATTAAGCTGGCTAGCTGTTTGCAAAGCCTCGCCCCCTTTGATTAAAATACCATTTTTTGCACCTAAGCCTGTACCCACCATGATAGAGGTTGGTGTGGCCAAACCCAAAGCACATGGGCAAGCAATCACAAGAACGGATATTGCAATCATAATAGCAAAGCTCATGGGGCTGGTTAAATTGGTATGAGCTAAAATTTCGGGGTGATAAGTTAAGACAAAATACCACGCAATGGCCGATACTACCGCAATGGCAATAACAGCCGGAACAAATATACCTGAAATCTGATCGGCCAATTTAGCAATGGGTGCTTTAGAACCTTGGGCGTCCTCGACCATTTTAATAATTTTAGATAATGTTGTATCTTCATCAATCGCCGTTACCCGCATTTTAAAAGCACCAGCTTTATTGATGGTGGCACCAATCACTTGGTCTTTGGCTTTTTTGACAACCGCAATAGGCTCGCCAGTTAACATAGATTCATCTACTGTAGAATTGCCCTCAATAATCACACCATCAAGGGGAATTTTCTCGCCCGGTTTAACAAGCAAAATATCATTCAGCATAATTTCTTCTATATCAACCACTTCGATATCATTACCATTCACCAAATTGGCGGTTTGGGCTTGTAATCCGGCAAGCTCTTGAATAGCACGCGATGTTTTACCTTTAGAGTAGCTTTCTAAATATTTCCCCAATAATATCAGCGCTAAAATAACAGCACCGGCCTCAAAATAAAGGGACATAACTGCCTGTTGGTCCCCCATCAATACGCGCACAACATTATAATAAGAATATAAAAATGCGGTGCTTGTTCCCATGGCAATCAGTGAGTCCATATTGGGTGAACGCCGCCATAGATTTTTAAAGCCACTCACAATCATATTACGTGCCAAATAAATAACCGGTAACACCAAAATTGCTTGCGCCGCTGCAAAAACTTTTGCGCCGCTCAAGGTTTCGGGGTTAATAAAGCTTGGGAGGATACTCGGGTTAATCATCTCTATCATGGCAAGTAATGTTACTGGCAAGGCAAATAGGGCAACAAGCAAAAATTGGTTATATTCGCGCTTTAATTCTTTTTGCTGATTTTCGGCCTCTTGTTCGTAAACATTTTTAGATTTATCAATCACTTGTGGATGATAGCCTGCATCTTCAATGGCTTTTAAAATATCCTTGGTTTTAATTTGACCTTTATGATAAGCAATTTTTGCTTTAGAGGTTGCAGCAACCGTATCAACCGACACAATACCTTCTAGCTGCCCGACAGCTTGGGCAACTATATGGGCGCAATGGTCGGAGTTCATTCCGCCAACATTAAGCTCTAAAAATGCCGATTGTTCTTCGGCCACATTAAAGCCCGTTTGACTAACTAACGCTTTTATGCGTTCCATATCAGGTTTAGAATCAGTATAAATTGTGGCTTTATGTGTAGCAATATTCACGCTGGCATCGGCAATATCATCGACCGATTTTAAGGCTTTTTCTAACCTTGCCGCACAAGAGGCACAGTTCATTCCGCGGATTGCAACGCTTGTTTGCATCTTTTTTTGCTCGGGTAATGCTGATAATTCTTGTTGTTCCATAACATTTTCTTTCATTATATATATTCAACAATATAAATATAGAAACTACAACTATTGTAGAGTCAAGACTTAAATAGAATATAAGTAATAATCACCAATAAGCCAAATGGCTAATAATAGTTAGAGGGTTGGCTGAAAATTGGGGTGTTTACAACTGCCTCAGTTTCTCAAAGCTACCTTTTAATCATATATTTGCTGCATCTCCCATTATTCGTTCTAAAATTCAATACTTCATTTTTTATATTTATTCTGTTGTTAATGGTGAAGTAAAGCCGAGCATGCGAGGAACCATCATCATACTTATTGGCATATTTTAATTTAAGATTATATTGCTCCTTTATTCTCTCCCTAAATTCGCAATACCCCCTATATCTTTACTAGTATTTCATATGCAAATATGATAAATTATTTCATATTTTATTTTTAGGAGTTTATTTTTATGTTTGGTAAATTTGGTGTAACAGAGCTCATCATTATTTTGATTATTGTGGTGGTTATTTTTGGTGGTCGCGGTAAAATTTCGGCCATTATGGGCGATGTTGGCTCTGGCCTTAAAGCCTTTAAAAAATCGGTAAAAGATGACGAAGAAGAAATCAAAGCCGAAAAAACAACCATTAATGCCGAGTCTACACCCGAAGCAAAAGTAGCCGAAGAAGATAATAAAGAAGCTTAATATCTGATGATACCCGGATTGAGCGGTGCGGAATTTTTAGCCGTTGCCATTATTGCTTTATTGATTGTTCCATCGAAAGACTTGCCCAAAGTTGCGCGCGAGGCCGGTAAATTATGGGTACGGCTTAAGCATCAAATCGCCAATATACGTTCAAGCTTTGATAAAGCGATGTCGGAAATGGAGCTAGAGGAAATTAAGCGCACTGGGGCGCATATCCATGATGCAATGGAGCCGATAAAAAATCCGAAAGAAGCGGCAAAAAAATATGTAAATAAGGCGATAGCCGCCGAGCAACTGAATATTGCAGATGATATTAAAGAGGTACAAGAGGAAGTCTCCAAAGTGAGTGAAGACCTTAATAAACAAGAAGGTAAAGAATGACCACAGTGGATGACGAAATGCAAGCCATGGAAGACGGCCAAAAGCCAGAAACCCCCGATGATGCAAATGATAAAAGCAATATGGGTTTATGGGAGCATTTAACCGAGTTACGCACCCGTTTAATTAAAGCTGTAGCTGTTATTTTTGTTATATTCATTGTTTGTTTTTTTGGGCTTTCGCAACCCTTATATGAATTTTTAGCTCAACCGATGCGTAGTGCATTGGCTGCACAAGGGATTGACCCAAGCTTTTATTTCTCGGCTGCATTTTCACCGATTATGACGCAAATCCGCCTTTCCTTTTTGGCGGCCATCTTCTTTGGTTTCCCTTATTTATGCTACCAATTATGGGCATTTATCGCCCCCGGTCTTTATAAGCGGGAAAAAGAAATTACCGTACCTGTTTTAGTGGGTACGCCGTTGCTCTTTTTTTCGGGCGCTTTATTTGCCCGCTTTTTGATGTTCCCGATTGTTTATCGTTTTGCGGTGTCTTTTGCGGGCGATAACTTAAACCCTCTGATTGATATGAGCAAATATCTTACCGATAGTGTCCGGCTTATTTTAGCTTTTGGCATTTGTTTTGAGCTCCCCCTACTCCTTTGTATTATGAGCATTTTCGGGATTATCGAGGCCGCACAGCTTAAACGATGGCGGCGTTATTTTGTCCTTGTTGCAGCTGTTGTGGGTGCATTACTCACACCATCGGATTTACTCAGTATGTTTTTGCTCGCTATCCCGTTACTTGTTCTGTATGAAATTTCTATATGGTTGGTTACCATGCTTGAGCGCCGCCGTGGGAATGAAACAACCGAGCAAGCTTAGATTGTTATCCAAGCCCATGAGTACGGGCATATTCGGCTGCAATATCCTTAAAAATATCATCGGTATTTTTGAAAAAATATTTCCAGCCCTCGCATAAATAGGCTTTCGGGTTGGGTGATTTGGCATCGGGTACAAACCGATTTTTCGGGCATTCCCCCCAGCATCTTGTTAAATAAGGGCAGCTATGGCAACACCGGGGTAATGTGCCAGATTTCATTTTGCCAAACTCCGTTTGTTTAGAACTAAAAGCTAAATCAGATAAATTTTCCTTTGCAATATTGCCTAGCCGCCATTCATCATCCACAAAATGATCACAAGCATAGAGGTCGCCATTATGTTCTAAAGCAAGGGCATCGCCGCAATCTTGTTTAAACAAACATAACGAGCTTTCTAAGCCGAATTTATAACCAACCTGAAGGTCAAATAGCTGAATATATACTTGTTGCACATGGTTCGCCCCATACCATTCTTTACAAACTTCGCTTAAAAATTGCCCCCATAATTTGGGGCGGACTGTCCAAGGTGTCACATTAATATTCTTCCCTTGGCGGATTGGCTCCACACAGGGAATAAACTGAATAAACCGAAAACCAAGGGTATTAACCAAATGCCGATAAACTTGTTTAGGTTGCTGTGCATTTAGGCTATTAACCACACAAAGCGCATTAACTGCGACATCATATTTTTGCAGGTTTTCAAGGCCATTAACCACCAAATCATAAGAACCTTTACCCCTTTTATCTTTACGATAAGCATCGTGCATTTCTTTATTGCCATCAATGCTTAGGCCAACCAAAAAATTATGTTCTTTTAAAAATTTTGCCCAATCTTCGGTGATTAACACCCCGTTAGTCTGTACTGCATTTTCAATTTGGATATTCGGATTTTGCGGTTTGTGTTTTTGCTGGAGCGTTACAATTTTATGAAAATAATCTAAGCCGCATAAGGTGGGCTCGCCCCCTTGCCATATAAAATTAATTTGATGATTCCCAAGCGCCACTTGGCTTTCAATATAAGATTGCACCCAAACTTCAAGCATATCATCATTCATTAAATGAGAAGGCTGCTCGAACATCAGTTCTTTTTTGAGATAAAAACAATATTGGCAATCCAAATTACATTTGGGGCCAATGGGTTTTGTAACAACAGAAAACGTCTGGCGGTTCATCTATAATCTATTATCCATTAAAAAAATGCAGCTAAAGAAGTATATACGCCACTTTAGCTGCTATTTGGGAGCATAAGCAAGCTTAAAAACTTAAATTTTTCTTTTCGGTCTTAACGCCTTTTGTTTTTAAACCTGTATCGTAATCGCGCACAATGGGCGATACACCGTCATCGGGTTTGGGGCGGAAAAGCCCCATCCATTCTACCCCCTTATCCTCACGCCACGGACGCAACATAAACTGATAAGTGCGGAAGCTATCACGGGTTTTCTCCATATAGGCATATAAATCATCATGGAGCTTGTTCCGAATAGCCGTATATTTAGGATTATCAATCAGATTATGCATCTCATAAGGGTCATTGTTGCGATCATAAAGTTCATCGGTATCAAATAGATTAATCACCAATTTATAATCATCGGATACCCATGCGCGCATCGGGATAAATCCGCCAAAACTATCATGCTCGATTTCATAGCGGTTAAAGCTGACCATCACACTATATTTTTTATTGGGGTTACTCCCTGTAACCAAAGGCAATAAACTTTCGCCTTGTAAAATATCTGGCACTTTAATGCCCGCAATATCCAGCATGGTGGGTAGTAAATCAATATGGCTCACCGGTGTTTCAATTTGCTGCGATACCGGCTGATTAAGCGGAGGCTGAATAATCAGCGGTATCCTTGCAATATCATCATAGGCATTGGCGCCTTTGCTAATCAGCCGATGCGCCCCCATCATTTCTCCGTGGTCGGATGTAAAAATAATCCATGTATTTTTTCTATCTTCGTCACTTAGGCTATCGAGCACACGGCCAATTTCGTCATCCACATAATCATTGCAAGCAAAATAAAGCGGGTGGCGATATTTACCGTCAGGCGATTTGGGATAACCCATCGCTTCCGACCAATGGCGCTGATGGGCAGGTTTAGACGATAAATCATCATCTTGTTTGCCATGCAAATCATAAGCAAAATCTTGATATTTTCGGATATATTCAGCCGGGCAAGTAAATGGATGATGGGGTTCATCGTAAGAAAGTACCAATAAAAAAGGCGATTTTTTCTTTTGTTTACTTAAAAAATCAATCCCTCGGTTCGATATCCGATGCGCCCAAGTAAATTCTGCTGTAATGTTATGTTCCTCGATATCTTCTAAGCTATTAAGGCCATTACGCCACAGCAAAATTTCCTCTTCGGTCAGGTCATTCAAATAATTTATACCATCATACCAATATTCTTTATCCCACTCATCGGGGCAAATACCTGTGCCAAAATAATCATGGCCATCTAAATGCCATTTGCCCACATAAGCAGTATTATAACCGGCCTTTTTAAAATATTGCCCCATGGTGCGGATATTTTTACCCAAAGGTAAATTGTTAGACCATGGCCCCGAATTTTGGGCAAAAATACCCGTAAATATCCCTGCACGTGCCGGCGTACATACGGGCGATGTTGTAAAGGCAGAGTTAAACCGCACCGCATTATCGGCCAAGTTATCAATATGGTTGGTATTTAAATCTTGGCCTGCATAACAGCCAATCATATTGGTGGCTTGTGTGTCGGTCATGATAAAAATTATATTGGGCTGCTGCATTATATACTCCTATGCTTTGACCATTTTGTTTTTGGCTACCATATAAATACCGATAGCTAGAGCACTTAACCAACAGATTATAGCAAATGCGCCACCAAATGCATATCCACCAAATTGTGCCAAATAAGCATATACACCCACCATGATTAAAATAATCAGTAGCGATGTTGGTTTTACCCAACGCCAAGGGGTAATATCAACCGCATGGCTATTGTTAAACTCATAAGCTGTTTCTCTGGGGCGGAAATAGGTGATAGTAAGCATTAAAATCACATTAATCACAAAGTTAATACCCAATACATGGAGAAAATGGATATCGAACGAGAATACATATTTGATGAGAATATAACTTGTAATACCATAGGCCAAAGCAGCTTTAGCAGCCAAAGCCGGAATACGGCGGAAAACAAAACCCATAACAATAATAGTCACTAAGGGGACGTTATAAACGCCATTCAGCTGCTTCATCCAAGCAAATAAGCCTTGGGGTGCATTGGCGATAGATGGTGCAATTAAAATAGAAGCCACAGCCAAAATTATACCAAAATATTTACCCACGGTAACCAATTTATCGGGCGTGGCATTTTTATTGACATAACCTTGGTAAATACCCAAGCTAAATAAGGTAGAGGCACTGTTTAAAAAGCTATTAAATGAGCTTAATACCGCACCAAATAATACCGCCCCAAAAAAGCCAACTAACGCTTTAGGCAAAACATTGGCAACAAGCTCCGGATAAGCCATATCGGACTGTTTTAAATCGGGATATAAATGGAAGGCAATAATACCGGGGAACACCAAAATAAAAGGGCCAAAAATTTTAAGTAAAGCTGTTAACAACACACCTTTTTGGCCTTCTGCCAAATTTTTAGCCGCTAAGGTTCGTTGCACAATCCCTTGGTTGGTACACCAATAAAAAGTATTTACTAAAATCATACCGGTAAAAATGGCCGATAACGGTACAGGGTCGCCAGAGCGGCCAATAGAATTCAGTTTTTCGGGGGCGTGCGTACCAATATAACGTAAACCCTCAACAACATCTCCACTACCTAAAGCCCATAGACCAAAAATGGGTACCATAAGCCCACCAATTAAGAGGCCAATACCATTAATACTATCGGATACTGCAACGGCTTTAAGCCCGCCAAATACCGCATAAATTGAACCCACAACACCAAGGCCAACAATGGTAACCCAAAGGGCAGCACCGTGCGAAATATTTAAAAGCTCAGACACATTAAATAAGCTATTTAAAGCCAAACCACCTGAATATAAAATGATTGGTAAAAAACAAATACCCGTTGCCACTAAAAAGCAGATATCCACGATGGTTCTGGTGGTACGATCATAACGCTCCTCAATAAATTCGGGGATAGTTGTAATACCACGGGCTAAATATTTGGGCAAAAAATATAAAGCCATAAATACAAGAGTTAAACCTGAGGTGACCTCCCATGCCATAACCGACATATTTGAGCGATAAGCTTGGCCGGCTTGGCCAACCAATTGCTCGGTCGAAAGATTGGTTAACATTAATGAACCGGCAATGACAGGGGCGGTCAGCGAGCGCCCTGCTAAAAAATATCCTTTTTCGGAGGATAAATCATCTTTACGGGTTTTATACCATGTGAGCAATGCCACAAGTACCGTAAAAAATAAAAAACTTAAAATTTGGAATATATTCATATTCATTCTCCCTGTTATTCTTTTGGCTCTCTCTATCTTTAGCCAAAGTTTTTTAGATTTTTCTTTTATATTTAGTTAAATTATGAAATATTTATATGATAATTATCATATATAAAGTTGGATTTTTTATCATGTATACTAATTTTTCGGCTTGGTTAATTCATAACTTTAAATATAAACGTGTATATTTTCCAAAGGGTAAAAAGCTATTTGAGCCCAACCCGCAAGATGTAACAATTCACATTATAGATACTGGTATGGTAGCCTTATATAATTATCAAAAAAATGGCAAAAAGACTTTACTTCGGATAAAAACAAAAAATGATTTATTGGGTTATCGCCATTTGTTTGAGGGCGATTACGGCAATTTACTTGCCATATCGCTAACCCCCACTTATTTGTTAGAGTTTGCTTTCCATAATCGTGATAGTTTTTTACGTGAAAATCAAAGTGCTTTTCAGTATTTATCGAAAACATTTATCAATGAGTTGAATTTAATTGAAAATCGCCTTGCCCAAAAAAATGCTTTTAACAGCAAGGTTTTAGTAGCCAAAACCCTTATAGAATTTTTTACGATTAACCCGAAATATCATTGGAAGCACAGAGAAGTTGCCGAATATTGTGGCATAGAGATCGAAACCGTATTTCGGATATTGCAGCAATTTGTTACGCTTGGCTTAATAAAAGAAAAGAACCGCAAAATTGAGATTGAAAATATGGACAAGCTCAAAGCTTATATTGCCCCTTATTTTTAAAAAAAGCCGCTAATGCAAACATATTAGCGACTTTATTTTAAAGATAAATAGTTTATTTATACACCATGGGGCTGGGCTTTCTCTAAGCGGTTTAAAAGGCTGTTAACCGCATTAATATAGGCTTTAACCGATGATACCATTACATCGGTATCGGCCGCCTGCCCCATAGCTTGCGAGCCCCGATATTCCAAACGAACAGTGGCATAACCTAGAGCATCAGTTCCGCCCGTTACGGCATCAATTTGATACAAGTTCAAATGGGGCCGAATAGGGCAAAGCTGTTTAACACAGGTAAAGGCCGCATCAATCGGACCATCGCCTTGCGCCATTGCCGAATGGGGCACACCGTCAATCTCTAAAGTTACCGAGGCCTCTGCCGGGCTAAAGTTTGTACCACAATGAAAATCGACTGATACCAATTTAATATGGTTAGAGGCCGCAGCCGCTTCGTCATCCACTAAAGCAATTAAATCATCATCGTAAATATCTTTTTTCTGATCCGCCAAAGCTTTAAAGCGTCTAAAGGCATCTTTAAGGGCGTTATCGCCAAGCTCATAACCTAACTCCTCTAAGCGTTTTCTAAAGGCATGGCTGCCCGAATGTTTGCCTAATACCAAATTGGTTTGGGCAATACCTACAGATTCAGGTGTCATAATTTCATAAGTTTCGGCATTTTTTAACATGCCATCTTGGTGAATACCGCTTTCGTGCGCAAAGGCGTTATCGCCCACAATCGCCTTATTTGGCTGCACCACAAAACCTGTGGCTTGGCTAACTAAACGGCTGACTTTCATAATTTTTGTGGTATCGATATTTGTTTTAAACGGTAATACATCTTTGCGGGTTTTAATAGCCATCACAATTTCTTCTAAGGCGGCATTACCTGCCCGCTCACCAAGACCGTTAATCGTACATTCCACTTGGCGCGCACCGGCTTTAACTGCCGAAAGCGAGTTGGCAACAGCCAAGCCTAAATCGTTATGGCAATGTACCGAGATAATGGCTTTATCGATATTAGGTACATTATTGCGCACATGTATAATCATTGCCGCATATTCTTCGGGTGTTGTGTAGCCCACAGTATCGGGTAAGTTAATGGTGGTTGCACCGGCTTTAATGGCGGTTTCTACCGCTTGGCATAAAAAATCATATTCGGTGCGGGCACTATCTTCGGCCGACCATTCAACATCATCGGTAAATTGGCGGGCAAAACCAACACTTTCCTTAATTTTTTCGATAACTTGCTCTTTTTCCATATTTAATTTGAATTTACGGTGCAAAGGCGAGGTGGCTATAAATGTATGTATGCGTTTGCGCTCAGCGGGGGCAATAGCCTCGGCACAGCGCTCAATATCCCCTTTTAATCCGCGGGAAAGCCCTGCAATGGTAGAATTTTTAACAGTTTTTGCAATTTCATGCACCGCTTCAAAATCACCCACCGATGCAATCGGAAAGCCCGCTTCTATCACATCCACACCCAATTGCTCTAAGGCTTTGGCAATACGAATTTTCTCGTCAAAAGTCATTGAAGCACCCGGCGACTGCTCTCCATCACGTAATGTGGTATCAAAGATAATAATATTTTCTTGAGACATGGTTCATCCTCTTTAATTTTAATTTATATAAATAATTTGGAAAATAAGTGGGCTCGTAAAAAAGAGCTACAATCCCCCTGAACGCTTGGCTAAATAATATAGCCCAAGATGTTAAAAGCGCTCAGAGGCTTTTAAGTCGTAGGAGAGAGAGAAGCAGGCCAAAGATATTCCCTAATTTAGGAAATTGAATATTGTATATTGCGATAATAACATTATTCGGCATTGGGTCTCTACTTGTTATTTGAAATTAAGCTGATATACAAGGTAAAGGAGCATACCGATATTGTCAAGCATTTATATTAGCTGCAAGTAAAGCGTGCCTCGTATTTTGTACGATAGCGCCATCCCCCTAAAAATCCTGAGTTTCGTTCCGATTCATTAACCTCGGTTAATCGGATATTATGGGGCTTTTTATTTTTGCCCACATTATGGCAACGAATTGCAGCACCATTATAACAAGCATTTTTTGTTGTGCAATTATAAGCGTAATAATAATGGGGTTGGGGTTTCGAGCTATCGTAAGTGCTGCAACCTGTAGCTACAAGCAACATCACAATACTTAAAAAAGAAAATATACGCATCATCAACCTCCACTAGTTGAATTTGGACATATAATTTTAGCATATTATAGTCAATATGCAAAGAACGGACTAAATATTAAAAGCCAGCTTTATACCGGCAATCACCATGCCCACGCCAATCACACTAATAACCAGCCCCATAATTTTACCAATCACCAGTATAATATTTTTACCCAAAAACTTTTTAATCCGCGATGCCGAAATAAAGGTTAAATAGGTAATAAAACAAAGAAGCGCAAACATTACCAGCAATATAATCACATGCACATAACTACGATGAGTCACCTCGCTCATCGCCGTTACAATCGTACCCGGGCCGGCCAACATGGGAATAGCAAGGGGCGATACCGCCACGCCATCATCAATGGGGGCGGGTTGGGTGTGGGTGGGGTTGGTTTTGGATTGTAGCATCTCGAAACCGATATAAAAGAGTAATAACCCACCGGCAATTTTAAAGGCGGGAATCGTTAAACCAAAGAGTTTAAAAATCGCATTACCGCCAATCACACAAGCGGCAATAATAAAAAATGCTGTGATACAGGCTTTACGGGCAATTTCCCTTTGGGTTTTATCGTCCTGATCCCCCACCAAGCTCATAAATACTGGCATATTGGCAATGGGGTTCATAATAGCAAAAAGAGCCGTAAATACGGTGATACCATAGGCAATATACGAACTTGTCATTTTTTAATCCTTATCCCTCTTACCCTCTTTATAAGCATAAAAAAAAATTTTTCAATAACAAAAGGAAAACCGCCAATTTGAAACTTACTTTAAAAAAACAACATGAAAAATACCTTGACCCATAAAAATAATCTCATTATCGTAAAAATGTTCACGGTGCATAAAAAATGCTTAAAAAGGGAATTTGGTGCTGTATAAAAAGACAAACAGGTCTGTTTATAGAAAATCCAAAGCTGTCCCCGCAACTGTAAAGAACGAATGTAATATTTTATACCACTGATTGTGAGCAACATCGGGAAGGTGATATTACTGATACGTTTTTAAGCCAGGAGACCTGCCAGAACAACCGGATCGAACGGGGTGTTTCGACGATGGAGAATATGTTGCTCTGGCTTTTGTTATCTTTAACTTTACCTACAGATACCAACCAACCAAACATCATCTTCTTTTTTCTGCCCGCCCCCGTTTTTATTAATATAAATAAAACGGAGAATAAATAATGAAACTATTACTTTTGGCCAAAGAAAATTGTGCCCCTTGCAAAAATTTAGCTCAATGGCTGGATAACGAGGCTATTGCTTATGATAAAGTGGATGTCTTTGATCGCCCCGAACTTGCTGGGCAATATAAAATACGCTCAGTCCCTACCCTGTTAATGCTCGGCGAAAATAACGATATTGCTTACCGTAGCCATGGTTTTAATTTAGGCGAGCTTAACGAGCTTAAATTGCGCCTTTCGGCATAAAAAAGGGCAACCCCATGACTTTAATTATATATGAAAGCCGCACTGGGCAGGTGGAGCGCTTTGTTGAGCGCCTTAAACTGCTCACCGATTGGCATTTTGTTAAACTTTCGCCCGATTGCACCCCCAATGAGCCTTATCATTTGCTTACTTATACCGATGGCTTTGGCGAAACCCCCAAAATGACCGCCGATTTTTTAAAAAGCCATGGGCAAAAATTACTCTCGGTCGGGTCATCTGGTAATAAAAATTGGGGCGAATATCAATTTGCCAAAGCGGCGGATAATATTGCCGAGAATTATCAGGTACCGCAATCATTAAAATTTGAGCTTTCGGGCAATAAGCAATATGCACAAAACTTTATTCAATTTGTTCAAAACTTTCAGTAACAGGCCATAAAATGCAACATCAACCTTGGATTCAACTTAACAATCAAATCACCCAAACTAAAGAAGACGGTAGCTTAAATATCGAGAAAGATAAGCTTGCTGTTCATACATACTTTCGGGAATATGTAAATAAAAAAACTGTATTTTTTCATAGCTTAAAAGAGAAAATCGATTATCTGATTGACCATGATTATTATATAAATTTATACGATATGTATAATTTTGAGACTATAAAATCGGTCTTTAAACATGTTTACGATAAAAAATTCCGTTTTGGCTCTTATATGAGTGCCTATAAATTCTATAATGATTATGCCCTTAAATCCGATGATGGTGAAAGTATTTTAGAGCGTTATGAAGATCGCATTGCTGTATGTGCCTTATTCTTAGCCCAAGGTAATGCCAAAAAAGCCTTCGCTTTTTCTGAAACCATGATTAATCAGGAATATCAGCCGGCCACACCCACTTTTTTAAATGCAGGCCGAAAGCGCGCGGGTGAGTTTGTCTCTTGCTTTTTAGATGAGATTGATGATTCCCTTAAAGCAATATCACGTGCCCAAGAAACTGCGGCCTATTTATCCTCAATTGGTGGGGGCGTTGCCTTTAATATCTCTAAATTGCGCGCACGTGGCGAGCCAATTAAAGGTATTGATAATCGCTCTAGCGGTGTTTTGCCTGTAATGAAAATGTTTGAAAACGTATTTTCTTATGCCAATCAGCTTGGCCAACGCCCCGGTGCAGGTGCAGCATATTTAAACATCTTCCATTGGGATATCGGCGAATTTTTAGATTCTAAAAAAGTAAATGCCGATGAAACAATCCGCATTAAATCCCTCTCCTTAGGTGTAATTATCCCTTCTCATTTTATGGCGTTATGTGCAGCCAATAAGCCTGTTTATATCTTTTCCCCTTATACCGTATTTAAAGAATATAATATCCCCTTAGATGAAATGAATATGAATGAATGGTATGAAAAATTATTAGAAAATCCCAAAGTAAAAAAACGTAAAATTAACGGCCGCCATTTGCTCATAAAAATTGCGCAAACCCAAAAAGAAAGCGGTTATCCCTATATTATGTTTGTGGATAATGCCAATAAACAACATGCGCTGAATGCTTTGGGTCGGGTAAAGTTCTCTAACCTTTGTACCGAAATTATGCAACTTTCGGAAGTGAGTACCATTCAATATGGCAAAGCGAAAGAAATCCGCCGCGGGATATCGTGTAATCTGGGTTCGCTCAATATTGCTACAGTTATGGAAAATAAGAGCATAAAAGAGGCCGTTTTTGCCGCCACCGATATGCTCACCACGGTAAGCGATATTACCAATTTAGAACATGCACCATCGATTAAAAAAGCCAATAACGAGCTTCATTCTATTGGCTTGGGCGCAATGAACCTTCATGGATTTCTGGCTAAAAACTTTATTTTATACGAAAGCGAAGAAGCCCGCGATTTTTGTAATATCTTTTTTATGATGATGAATTACTATTCTATCCAACGGTCTAATCAGATTGCAAAGGAAGAAGGGCAAAAATTTGTGGGTTTTGAGCAATCGGACTACGCTACAGGTCAATATTTTGTGCCTTATACTCAAAAGGATATCACCCCTCTTTATGCCAAAGTGGCAGAGCTATTTAAGGACTTACATATCCCCACAGCAGCTGATTGGCAAAAGCTTGCCGATGATGTTAAACAAGATGGGCTTTACCATGCTTATCGGTTAGCAATCGCGCCGAATCAGTCGACATCTTATGTCATGAATGCTACGGCATCGGTCATGCCCATAACCTCGGTGATTGAAACCCGCGAATACGGCAATAGCCAAACCTATTACCCCATGCCCTATTTAAATGATGATAACTTTTTTTATTATAAATCGGCCTATGATATGAACCAGATGAAAATATTAAAGCTTATCTCGGTTATCCAACAACATATCGACCAAGGGATATCGACCATTTTACATATTAACGGCACCGATGATACAAGGCAGATTGCCAAATATTTTATTGCCGCCCATAAGCTGGGGTTAAAATCTCTTTATTATACCCGTACCCGCAAAAGCCAAATAGATGAATGCATCAGCTGTGCTGCTTAAAGGATAGAAGAATAATGACACAAAAAATATTTTCTGCCGTAAATTGGAACACCCCCGAAAACAATTATGTAATGGCTTTTTGGGAGCAAAATCTTAAACAATTTTGGATTGATACCGAATATATCCCCTCAAATGATATTCAGTCCTACAAAGATTTATCCGATGAAATGCGCGAAGCCTATAATTATATTTTGGGTGGGCTAACATTGCTTGATACATTACAAAGTACCACCGGCATGCCCAAAGTGATTGACCATGTGGATTGTTTGCAAAATAAATCGGTACTTTCTTTTATGTGTATGATGGAGGCTATTCATGCCAAGTCATATTCCACCATTTTCACCACCGTAGCCACAGTCGATGAAATTAATGATGTATTCGATTGGGTACAACAAAACCCGCAATTACAATATAAAGCTAAGGTAATAGATGGTTATTACCGTGCGCTTGATAAAGATGATGTGCACGATTACGATGTTTATATGGCCATGGTGGCATCGATATTTTTAGAGAGTTTTTTATTTTATAGCGGTTTCTTTTTACCCCTTTATTTGGCCGGCCATGGCCAAATGGTGGCCAGTGGCGATATTATTAAAAAAATTCTACAAGATGAATCTATTCATGGTGTTTTTGTTGGCCTATTAGCCCAAGAGCAATTTGCCCAATTACCCTCGGATTTACAAAAGCAAGCCGATATCGAGGTTTTAAATTTGTTAGAAGATTTAATGGCCAATGAGTTAGAATATACCCAACAAATATATTCGGCCATTAATTTAACGGCTGAGGTTAAAGAATATTTAAAATATAACGCCAATAAGGCATTACAAAATTTAGGGCGCAAAGAAATTTACGATAATGTAGAGATTAACCCCATTGTATTTAATGGGCTTTCAACTGAAACCACTCAACATGACTTCTTCTCTAAAAAATCGACCAATTACGAAATGTCGATTACCGCCACCCATTTACAAGATGAAGATTTTGAGATTAATATTGATGAAATTTAAAAAAGAGAGGCAAAAGCCTCTCTTTCCATTTATTTTTTAAGCTGCATGGTTGTAATGCAAGTTAAATCATTTTTACCCGTGGGTATTATCTGGCTCGCTTTTTTATCTTTATAATCAAACTCAATCAAAAATTCTTTATCTTTGGGCAACCATAAATCAACAAAGCCATCTTTTTGTACTTCTATTTGCTCATCTTTAATAACCACACCGGTTTTCTGATCGGTTATTTTGAGCTGTATCTTTTTACCCATCATCTCACCCGTGCAGCCTGTTGGCACATGATAAGAGCAATCATGGGTTTTATTTTCATAAGGGGCAATGGATACAAAAAATTCATCTTGTAACGGAATAACCACCTGTTGATTATCTTTAAATGTGGCCTCGATACCATTGGGGGTAACCGCAACCATGGCATAGTTTTTCCCACGCCATTCGTGGGCTTGCTCTATAGCCTCTTTGGGTGAAAGCTTAGCAAAATCTTTGGCCGAAATTTCGGCAGCATTCGCAAATACAGAAGATGCAGAAATCAATAAAGCTGCACCCATTAATTGGATTTTTTTCATTTTTAAACTCCTTAAATTTTAAATAACAATATGAATAAAAAATAAAAAGTTTAAATAATGGGCGGTGGTGTGATTAACGGGTAAATATAGGAATACCTATAAGCAAAATACGCATTTGTTGGTATTTGCGGTGAATATTCTGCCCCAAAAGAATAATCGGAAACAATCATAAAACATAGATTACAATGGGATTGATATATTGTTTGCTCGGTTGCATCATCGCTTTGTGCGGTAATATTTACGCATTCTTGCATGGGGCAAGGCTGAGCCGCCGCCTGCAAATGTGCAAACGGTAAAAAAGACAAGAAAAGACTAAAAATAATAATCTTTTTTAAGTTATTAAAATATCGGCTCATAATGAATAATTTATCTCTTTTCGCCATAAATACAAGA
>JBKEAR010000033.1:0-64359 GCA_047972425.1 Alphaproteobacteria bacterium
AAAAAACCGCCTCTGAATAGAGGCGGTTTTATTTTTATTTGGATAATCTTTAAGATTAACGCGAATAGAATTCCACCACCAAATTGGGTTCCATTTGTACCGGATAAGGTACATCGGCCAATAATGGTACGCTTACAAATTTACCGTTGCGTTTGTCTAAATCGACTTCCATATAATCTGGCACATCACGCTCGGCACTTTGTGTTGCGGCAATTACCATTTGAATTTGGCGTGATTTTTCGCGAACCTCAATAATATCGCCAGCTTTAACACGGTAAGAAGGAATATTCACTTTTTTACCATTGACTAAAATATGACCATGGTTAATAAATTGGCGCGAGGCAAATACTGTTGGCACAAACTTCATGCGGTAAACAACGGCATCTAAGCGTGTTTCTAAAATACCAATGAGGTTTTCCGATGTATCGCCGGGGCGACGAGCGGCTTCGTCATAATAACGGCGGAATTGTTTTTCGGAAATATTGCCGTAATAGCCTTTTAGCTTTTGCTTAGCAGCAAGCTGAATACCGAAGTCTGATGGTTTACCACGACGGTTTTGACCATGCTGACCGGGGCCATAAGGGCGAACATTTACCGGAGATTTCGAACGACCCCATAGGTTAACACCAAAACGGCGGTCGATTTTATATTTTGCCTGAATACGTCTTGTCATTCATATAATCCTTGCACATGTTTGATTTGGCGATTCTTTCGCCATAATCGTCAGTTGTTATTGTTATACCGATTATCTATTATAAAACAGAGGGATATGTAAGTAGCCTTGGCTTTTACACTCCACTTTCTCGGCCGTGGCGCATATTTTCGCTAATATCGGCTTGGCTGTCAAGCATCTTATTCATTTATAACTATAATTACTACCCAATATGGTCTCTAATAAATTGCATACTGCCCTCTAAGGCTTCGGGTGCAATTGTATGGCCAACGCCTTTTACAATATGGGTTTCGGCATCAATACCAAAAGGGGCAAGCTTTTCTTTGGCATCGTTAAGGCACACAAGTGGCACAACTTCGTCCATATCGCCATGCCATAATTGCACAGGGGCTTGGTTACGGATGTTACCGCCTTCAATAAACATGCCCGACCAACCAATGATAGCCGCCGGCGCATCAGCCAAACCAAGGCCAGAATATAATGCCATCATACAACCTTGGGAAAATCCGGCAATTACCAATTTATCGGCTGTGAGATTATATTTTTTAAGCTGCTGCTTAATATAATTTTTTAATATAGGGTCGGCCCCTGCCGCTTGTTGCTTTAATAATTGCGGGTTACGCTCGGCCAAGCTAAACCATTGGCGATAATCCGACCCCATGCCCATTTCGCAAACTTGAGGGGCATCGGGTGCCGAAATTGCAATATCTGCCCCTAAACTAGAGATTAGATAATGTTTTAAACCAAATAAATCCGCCCCATTTGCACCATAACCATGCAGCAAAATAATAAGCATTTTCGGTTTTTGGTTCGAAATATATTCGTAAGAGTTCAGCTCGACCATAATTACAATTCCTTGTTTGAATAATATATGATAGATTACCTGTTATGAAAGCTGTTGTCACTACCCGATTTGCACCATCACCCACCGGGCTTATGCATTTAGGCCATGCATATTCCGCCCTTTTTGCCTATGACTTAGCTAAGGCAGCTGGTGGACTATTTATTTTACGTATAGAAGATATTGACACCACCCGCAAACGCCCCGAATATGTGCAAGCTATTATTGATGATTTATCGTGGCTGGGGCTAGAATGGCAATTGCCCGTTCGGCAACAATCGGAACATTTAGTCGATTATGAAAAACAACTAAACAAGTTGCAAAATATGGGAGTGATTTATCCATGTTATTGCAGCCGTAAAGAGATTAATGCTACACGCGATAAAATATTGCATGCCCCCCATCAATTAGAGGAAATTTATCCGAAAATTTGCCTCAATCGCCCTCAAGATGAAATTAATATCCTTATCGCCCAAGGTCGAGAGCCTGCCTATCGGCTTAATCTTGATAAAGCTTTAAACATTGCCCCGTTAGATGATTATTGGTATGATCTTTATAACAGCCAACAAGCCATGAATTTTCATGCTATTGGCGATATTATCTTGGCGCGGCGCGATATAAAAACCAGCTATCATTTAGCCGTCACTTACGATGATTATTTGCAAAATATATCGCTCATTACCCGGGGCTGCGATTTATTGCCCATTACCCCTTTGCATATTCTTTTACAAAAGTTATTGGGTTACTCTACGCCCTATTATGCGCATCATGATTTAATAAAAGATGATAACCAAATGCGCCTTGCCAAAAGCCAAAATGCCCCAAGCTTACAATCGTTACGAAAGCAAGGCACCAGCCCGCAAGATATTCGCAAACAAATTGGGGCAACAGGAAAAAAATGGCAAATAATGTTAGAAAAAATCCTGATACAATATTCGTAAAAATAGGGCCTGTAATAAACAGGCCTTTGAGTTTCTTAGGAGACAAAAATCATGTTAAAAATGACGCATAATACCAATGCTGATATTATTTTTAGAGCGTTTTAAATCATAATCATCAAAAATACTATCACTATCGGTTGCCCATTCATGGGCATATTCGGCACGCATTGTCCAATTTTCATTGATGATATATTCGGCACCCACACCAACTTCAATTGAGCTAAAAGAGCCACCATCGCCATCGCTAAAATCAATGTAACTTTGTTTTACGCCCGCTTTACCATAAAGTAAAACTGAGCTCCAAAACCACCAACCGGCACGGCCGTAAACCCCTGCTGCATAAGAAACATTATCGCCGTTAAAATCAACATTTGAGAATTGATCGGTATTCTCAAAACCAACCTCTAGCTCGCCTTCTATGCCAATAAAGCTTCCGCGTGTACCGTTCCATGCCATACCCGCAATGGCCGATATATTCCATTCATTGCCATTGGTATCAAGGGATGGCAAACCATCTTGGCCTTCTAAATCTTGAGTTGTCCAAGCTTGCCCAACAGTAAACCCCACATAGCGGTCACCGGGTAAAGCATTGGCCATTTGTGCTGAAAATAAGCCGACTAAAACAATGGAGGGAAGGATAAGCTTCATTAGAACACCTAAAAATTTATATTAATTTTTAAGTTAGCAAACAAACGTAAAAAAAAAGTTAAAAACCTATTTGCTTTTGTTTTAAACCTTATTGAAATTTACACCCAATAAACCAAAAGCATGAGCAAGATAAATACACGGAAGATATCGGCGATAACATAGCTTGTAATTCCTTTATATATCTGGCTAATAGATATATTGGGGCGCATGGATTGAATGACAAATAAATTCATGCCCACCGGCGGGGTAATCAGCCCAATCTCGATAATGACCACATTGATAATCCCCCACCATATCGGGTTATAACCAAGGCCGATAATCAGCGGAAAAGTAAAAGGAATAGTAATGACCATAGCGGCTAAACTATCAAACACAGCACCAAGCAATATATAAAGAAAAATAATAATGAATAAAATGAATATCGGCGCTAAACTGAGCTGCGATACCCATGTTATTGTCTGCTCTGGTAGGCCACTTACGGTTAAAAAATACTTATAAATAGCCGCACCAATCAGAATGAAATAAAGCATACCAATTTGCCCACCCGATTGTATCAACATAGATTTCAGCCCAGATAATGTAAAAGAACGATAACGATAATATTGATAAATTGCCCATAAAACCGTAAGTACCAAGCCAAAAGCTGCGGCCTCGGTAATTGTAAATAAACTGCCGTATATACCACCAAATACTAAAATTAATATCGCTAAAGCCGGTAGGGCTTGTGCAAAAACAAGCCATTGCTCTTTTGCCAATAATTTTTGTGACCTTGGCGCTTGATTAGGATATTTGCGCCCCAAATAAACGGCGACCAAGCAATATAAAATAATTGCCAATAAGGCCGGGAAAAATGCTGCCCGAAATAATGCAATAATATTTTGCTCGGTAAGGCCAGCATAGATAATCATCACCATCGATGGCGGGATTAAGCTCCCTAACGTTCCACCGCCGGCTAATGCACCGCTGATAATTTTATCGCTATAGCCTCTTTGTTTCATCTCGGGATAAGCAATTTGGGTCATGGTGGCTGTTGTGGCAACGGAAGACCCGCAAATAGCACCAAAACCCGCACTCGCCAATATAGAGGCCACCCCTAACCCATTAGAGCGATGGCCAATAATCGCTGCGGCAAAACGAAATAAATCGGATGATAAACCCGATATTTGGGCAAATCCGCCCATTAAAATAAATAAAGGGATAACTAATAAATCCGTTGAGATTAACGCTTCACTAAATTCAATAGAGGCAATAGAAAAAGCCGAGGATATATCACCAACAATAAAGATATAACCCAACAAACCCACAATAGCCATTGCCGCTGCCACGGGTACTTTAGAAAATATGAGTAATTGCAAAACAATAAAACCAACAATACCGATGATTAATGGGCTCATTTTTGTTGCCCTTTGCTACCGATAACAAGGGTTATTTGAATAAAAGCGCTCAGGCAAAGGCTTATTGCAACAAATGCCCATAATGGCCATAAAGGCCAATGGAGCTCCCAACTGGTTTCGCCTGTCTCATAAATTTCAATGGCATAAATAATCATTTGCCATGCAAAAATGATTAATAAAAAACCAAACAGCATTTGCCCCCAAACATCAAACTTATGGGCAATTTTTTTGCGCATAAAATGATTGAGTAAACGTACTGTAATGGAAGATTGCTGCAAAATCATTGTGGGAAAAATCGCAGCAACCGAAAACACGCTAAGCATAAGCAAAATATCACTTAAACCCTTAATATCCAAATTAAGAAATTTGCGCATAAAAGCATTAAGGATAATGATAAAACTAATGCCAATAAGGGTTATTAATCCTATAATGGCTAAGCCTGCCGTTATTTTATAAAGCCACGATTGAAACACGGATTACTCAACCACTTTTACAGATATGACGGCATCGTATAATTGCTGATTTTTCGGATCTTCCGCAAGCCATTCATCCCGATAATCATCGAGAATTTCTTGTATTTCATTTAAATCTTCAGGAGAAAATTCAATAAAATGATGGTCTCCTTCTTTTTGCATTTTTTCATAAGCTTCTTGGGATTGTTTACGGGTTTGTTTGCCAAGCAACTCTGAAAACCAACCTTGAGAAACCGCATCAATTGCTTGCTGTGATTGGGGCGATAATTGCGCATATTTCTTTTTTGTCATCGGAAATATAATGGCATTACCCCCCAAATAAAGATTGGTTACATGGTATTTTGTAATGTCATTCATGTTAAAATTATAAACATTACCCATATCCATCAGCACGCCGTCAATCACGCCACGGTGTAAATTTTCGGCAATTTGAGTTGCGGTAATATTACCCACAGGTACTGCACCAAGCCGCCGAATAATCTCGGATTGTGCCGCACCAACCACCCGAAACTTTAAACCTTTTAAATCTTCGAGCCTTTCTATTTTTTTAACAGAGTGAATAATATAGGGACCAACCTCTTGAAAGCCGAGTATTTTTAAATGTTCGGCGCCGGTAATCAACCCCTGATCATAAAGGGTTTGGGCAATCATCGCCCCTTCATATTCATTCGTGAATAAATAAGGTAGCTCTAAAACCTCTAAGCCGTTAATACGCCCGGGTGTATAGGGTGTAACAACCTCGGCAATATCAAGCACCCCTTTTTCAACCAACGATAATTGTGCTTTACCGCCTGAGCCTAAAATACCCCCCGGATAATGTTTGACTTTAAGCTGACCGCCTGATAATTCCCCTACTTTTTCAATAAATGTCGGAATAATCACCCCATTGGTTATGGTCGATGCCGGTAAAAAATCACCAAATTTTAGCTGATCCGTTTTTGCATTGGCCGTCAAAGCAACAAATACATAAAAAACAAACCATGCAATTTTTTTAAAAATCATACTCTATTACGCTCCCTATAAAAAAAGTTACCCTAATATAGTATTTTGCATGGTTAAATCAAAGGAATTATTATTTGTTTATTCTTCAGCTAAACGCTCAAGGATAAATTCTTGAAAAACTCGGCTGCAAGCTGATTTTTGGGCTTGGGTATGGGTAAGCATCCATAAACCCGTGGCCAATTCGGCCGGTGCTTTCATCACTTGTATTAAATCTTTAGACTGTGTAACCATATATTCGGGCAATACAGCAATACCAAATTTTTTGGTACAATATTCATACAAAGCCGAAAACTCATTGGCCTCTACTTTTACCGCTTTGGGATCCACCCACGAATGCAACCAACGCGTAACCGCAAACTTACGCAACTGGCTTGTGGGTAAAATAAACCCAACTTCTTGCCATAAATATTCTTGCGACAGACCCATTTTTTTAGCTTTTTCTATCAGTTCTTTATGGGCATAAAGCTGCAAACGGATATCTTGTAACTTTTGCCCTTTCATATATTCTGATGGTCTGTTGGCTAACGAAAAAACAACATCGGCTTTATCGTAGCACGAGACTTGCGGGTGATTAATATAAATAATCTCAATAACGATTTGCGGATATTTTTCTTTAAATGCAATAATATGGGGCAATAGCCAAGTATCGCCCAAATTATCAGTTGCAGCAACAATCACATGGCCACTTAATGGGATAACACCTTCGCTAAAATGACTTTCGGTATCTAAAAATAAATCTTCTACACCCGCTAAACGTTCAAGCATTTGCTCGCCATGAAAAGTTAGGCTATAACCGGCATTACTTCTTGTACGCTCAAATAGCGATATATTTAAACGTTCCTCTAGGGCATTTAGCCTGCGATATACTGTTGAACTATTTACATTTAAGGCATCGGCTGCTTGTTGTAAGTTTCGAAATTCGGCAATTTTTAAAAAATAAAGATAATCGGACCAATTTGTATTTATTTGCTTCATTATTCATCCCAGACGTTAAACTAATTTATAGTTATTTAATACATAATTATGCAATATCAATACCGATTGGCATTTATTATCAAAAAAATTTATATAAACGATAATATTTTTCTATAATGAGTTTTAAAAATCTAAGGATAACTCAACCGCATGAAGCCCTTTTTCAAAATAGGGTTTTAAAACACGATTAACCATTTGTTGTTGTTGTACTTTGGATTTTCCTGCAAATTCTTTGCTCTTTATATAAATGCGAATATGGCTACCTTTGCGCACATGGGCACCATGGCCATGATGCTCATTAGAAAAATCAACAAGCTGAATTTCACTATCCGGAAACTGTTGTTGCAAACTATTATATATATCATCAAACATTCTATATTCTCCCTTTGGTAAAAAATTATCATAACATAAAAAGAAAAAACCGAAAATACACCATAAAATTTATATATCGAATGGTGCTTTTTAAAATATTTCATGTTAATATTAGGGATAATTAACGATAAAATAGGTTTACTTTGGATAGATTTGTAATAATAATTATCAGTATAATTTTGTGGTTTCGTTACCGCATTACCGTTGGTGGGTTAGATAAAATACAACAAGATGAACGCCCCATTTTTTTTGTGGCTAATCATCCATCTCTGAGTGATCCGCTCATTGTTATTCGTTTGTTGTGGAACAAGTTTCAACCACGGGCAGTTGTACGGGATTTTCAGGTTAATCGGCCGGTTATTGGTGCATGCATTCGGACATTTAACCCAATATCCATGCCCGATATGCGCCAAGATGCCAAAAAGAAAGCCGCATGGGCGAGGCAATCGATTGAACTGACGGCCGAGGCTTTACAAAATGGCGATAATGTCCTCATTTGGCCTGCTGGTAAGTTAAGCCGAGATGGTTATGATTATTTTATTTCGCGCTCGGCTGCGCACAAAATTTATAATGCGAATCCCAATGCGCGAGTGGTGGCATTACGCTCTGAAGGTATTTGGGGTAGCCGTAGCGGTTGGTATAACGGCCCCGATATGCCCATTTGGAAAATTGGTTTATTGGGTTTAATTTTTATTCCGCTTAATTTATTTTTCTTTATGCCCAAACGCCGTATTCAGTATGAAGTTAAAGAAATTGAAAATCTAAAGGGCTTGAACCGTACTGAGTTTAATATTAAACTACAGGACTTTTTTAATGCACAACCACAACCACCGCAAATAACACCCCTTATGTGGTGGAGCAAAGTCCGTTTTTATCCGGCGGCCGAACCACAATCGACCGAAGAATTGCTAAAAAAGGCAAAAAACAAAGAATAATGAAAGAAAAGTAATTTTATATGAAGAAGCTAATCCGCAGTTTTTTACTCTTTCTCGCAAATATTGTTGTTATACTCCGCTATAAAGTTGAGGTTAAAGGTCTGGATGATATTGACCCCAATTTAGATGATCGCCCTATTCTGTTTTTAGCAACACATCCTTGTTTTGCCGACCCTATTATTAGTATGCGTACATTATGGAAGAAATATCAGCCTAAACCCTTAGCCTCACTTACACAAACCGAGCGCTTTGGTATTGGCTTTATCTTAAAGGCTTGGGAGCCTGTAGAAATACCCAATATATGGGTGCAAGGGCGCGATAAAATACAGGCCACTCGCGAAGCAATCGAGAATATTGGCCAAGCTTTGGGCAATGGCAGTAATGTTTTGTTATATCCGGCGGGGCGCTTTCCGCGTAATGGTTATGAGGATTTAGGGGCACGTTCTTCGGTATCGTCTATTTTAAGTTATCGCCCCGATGCCCGCATTGTTCTTATGCGTTATGTTGGCCTATGGGGCAGCCGTACCGGCCGCCAACCATGGAATGATGTGCCGCCCTTGCATATTGTTGCTTTGCAAGGTATTGCCTCTTTATTTGTGAATTGCATCTTTTTTGTGCCAAAGCGCAAAGTCAAGTTGGTGATGGAAGAAGTCGAGGACTTCCCCATTAATGGCAGCCGCCTTGAAATTAATAATTATTTGGAAACTTTTTTTAATGCCGAATATCAACCTTTGGTCAAAACCCCCCTCTTCTTTTGGCAAAAAACGGAGGTTTTACCCAATATCGACCCACCCAAGCCTGTGGGTTGGGATAAATTACAAGCGAAACCCGACTAATATTTCTTTTTTGTAGGGAGGTTTTGTTATATCCTTAATCAACTATATTCATTAAGGAGGAAAGCATAATGAGCAAAAAAGAATTATGGGGAAGCTATAAGGGCAAAGATGTTTATCTGTATCATTTAGTTGCAGGGGAATATAAAGCCACCGTAAGCAATTATGGAGCGATATTAACCCATTTTTTTGCCCCCGATGCCAATGGTAATATTGCCGATATTGTCTTGGGCTGTGACCATTTAGAAGATTACATCAATTATAGTCCCTATTTTGGTGCAACGGTTGGGCGTTTTGGGAATCGGATTAAAGACGGGCAAATTACAATTAACGGGCAATTATACCAGCTGAGCCAAAATGAGGGGGAAAACCAACTTCATGGGGGTTTTTTAGGCTTTGATAAACTAGTTTGGGATGCCAAAACCTATGATGTAGAAAACGGCCAAGCCTTAGAGCTAACTTATATAAGCAAAGATAGCGAGGAAGGTTATCCCGGCACATTAACCACCACTGTTACCTACACAATTTTAGCCGATGGTCGCTTGATTTTTGATACCAAAGCCATCAGCGATAAAGATACGATTTGCTCGATAATCAATCATAGTTACTTCAATTTATTTGGACAAAATGATATTCGTTTCCACCGTTTACAAATTGATGCCGATAGTTATACCGAGGTTGATGCAGAGCTTATCCCTACCGGTAAACTTTTACCTGTAGCAAATACCGGCTTAGATTTTAGAAAAATGACTATGCTCAGCGAAGCTATGGGAAAAATGCCGAACCAAAGCATTGATCATAATTTGGCTCTTAATGGTAAAATAGGCGATTTACGTGTGGTTGCCAGCTTGATTGATGATGAAAGTGGGCGCAAATTAGCGGTTGCAACCACCTTACCCGGTATTCAGATTTACAATAGTGCGGGTATGGGTAATAGTGAAATTATCGGTAAAAATGGTGTAATTTATCCGGACTTTGCCGGGCTATGCTTAGAAACCCAGTTTTTCCCCAACAGCCCCAATATTCCCCATTTTGATCAGCCTTTATTAAAAGCCGGGGATATTTGGCATCATCAGACTATATTCCAATGTGGTTAATTGCCTAAAATATCAAGATATAACAATGGTCGTGAAAGTTTTTAAAAAAAATCGAAAATCATTATTGACAATAGCGCCATATATCTATAAAAGTATCTTCATATTTTAAGCGCGGGCGTGGTGGAATTGGTAGACACGCAAGACTTAAAATCTTGTTCTCATTTGAGAGTGCCGGTTCAATTCCGGCCGCCCGCACCACTTTTTCTTTTTATACCAATGAATTTTAGTCTACAGTCTTTATGTGGGCTTTTTTTTATATGTTTATTTTTTTCTTATATAAATGGACAACATACAAAAAACATAAACTGGTTATAAACATAATAGGCTTACATATGTTTGTGACTTTAGGAGATTTTATGTTTAAAAAACTATTGGCTATATTTTTATTTTTTGGTTTTTCGTCCTATGCTGAGCTTCCTGCAGATTTCGCCCAAAGCTGTATTGCATTGGTACAGCCTTATGCCCATAATCAGCAGTTACAATCGGAGCAAATATTATTAGTCCCTGTACAAAACAGAGCCGAAATTGCTTATAATCAAGAGCTTGTTTCCAATGATGGAAGTTACTTACGTTATAAAGCCAATTGTTATTTTGAGCCCCAAACAAACCAAATTCAATTTGTTACCGGCCCCGAGGTTGAACCTGAAAACCTAAAAAAATTATGTTTGATTGCAGCACTTGATGGTGCCAAACAAAAATATGGTACCGAAAGCGTTGTTTTACCGCAATCGATGGCACAAATGAACAACTTAACTGCTGAGATTGAACCAACAGCAACCGGTGGAAATATTTTTAAATTTGCATTTTATTTTAACGAGCGGCTTATTAAACATTGGAAAGTCCCCCCATTAACTAAAACAAAAATCAACTGTGTTGTTACCCAACCCGATGCTTCTAAGCCTAACCTTGAAACCCAAGCGAGCTTCGATGCAAAATTTAGATAAATTTTTTAAATAATTAACCGCTTAAGATGAAAGCGAAACAACCGCCCCATCGGCATCGGCAATGGCATTGGGTTTTTCTAAAGTAACAATTAAATTTTGCATTTTCGGGTAAGCCGTAATCAAAGCTTTATGTATTTTTATGATCGCGGCTTCTAAGAGTTTAAAGCGATTTTCTTTTAGCAAGCCAATAATAATATCCTTAGGGCCGTCATAATCTAAGGTGGCATCTAAATAATCATCGGCAACCGAAGCATCGGCCAAATAATCACACTCAACCGTTACATAAACCGGTTGGGTTTGTTCATGCTCCCAATCATACCAGCCAATAATGCAATCCACCCTTAGCCGATCAATTTTTATATGAAAAAGGTAGGAATTTGTTGAATTCATTGCTATAACTCCTATAATAATTTTTTTATGAGGATATATTATGGATAGCAAGGCAATAGAGCAAGCAATAAAAGACCTATTAATCGCCATTGGGGAAGATGTTGAGCGCGAAGGCTTAAAAGATACACCCAAGCGGGTAAGCCGCATGTATGCCGAAATTTTTTCGGGCTTAGGTAAAGATTCTCGCCCTATTTTAAAAACCCATTTTGATAGCGAAAATTATAATAATATTATCCTTGTATCTCAAATTCCTTTTTATACCATGTGCGAGCATCATTTATTGCCGTTTTTCGGCACAGCCGATGTCGCTTATATAGCCGGCGATAACGGCGTACTTGGTTTATCGAAATTGGCACGCCTTGTTGATGTTTATGCCAAACGCCCCCAAATGCAAGAGCGGTTAACCACCCAAATCGCCACCGACCTTATGGATGTAGCCCAAGCCAAAGGGGCATTTTGCCGCATACAAGCCCGGCATTTTTGTATGGAGATGCGCGGTGTGCAAAAAGCCGGGGCACAAACCATTACCCAATGTTTTTTAGGCGAAATGGCCGAGCCCCAGCGTAAAGTTGAAATTTTAGATATGCTTCCCCGAATAGATTAATCTTCACTCGGTTCCGGATTCCGCGACCCCCAATATTGCAATGCAGGGTTCGCCACTTGGTCATGAATCATTTCAATCTCTAAAATAATATCTTCCGAAAGCGTAATATCCTCCCCACTTAAAACCTCTTTAAGCTGGGTAATAGAGGTTGCGCCAATAATATTGGATGTTAAATGGGCTTTGCTATTCACAAAAGCAATCGCCAATTGCACGGGTGTAAGCCCGTGTTTTTTCGCAAGCTCAACATATTGTGCCACAGCGGTTTCTACCTGCGGCCTTACATATTGTTTTTGGCGTTGTGCCCCCCACCGTATAGTAAAGCGTGCACCTGCAGGGCGTTGGCCGTTAAGATATTTACCCGAGAGCATACCGCCCGCTAAGGGCGAATATGCCAATAGGCCAATATTTTCGCGCAAAGAAACCTCGGCAATATGTTGGTCCCACTGGCGTTGAATAAGACTATACGGATTTTGTACCGATTGTACCCGCGGCATATTATGATATTTGGCATATTCCAAATATTTCATCATACCATAAGGGGTTTCGTTAGAAAGGCCGATAAAACGTATTTTACCTTCGGCAATAACCTCTTTTATCCCTTCTAATAACTGCAAAATATAATCTTCAGTCTCGCTGGCATAACGGTCTAAATAATCACGCTGACCAAAAATATTGACAATGCGTTGCGGCCAATGAAACTGGTATAAGTCAATTACATCGGTTTTAAGGCGGGTAAGCGAATTTTCTACAGCTTCTTTCACATCTTTTTTAATAAGGCCCACACCACCGCGAACCCAACTATTCCCCGGCCCCGCCATTTTTGATGCCAAAAACACATCTTTTCTGCGCCCAGTTTTTTGAAACCAATTACCAATAATTTGTTCGGTTTGGGCATATTTTTCGGCTGTGGGCGGCACCGGATACATCTCGGCTGTATCCATAAAATTTACCCCAAAATCCAGTGCATATTCTATTTGCTCATGGCCTTCTTTTTCGGTATTTTGCTCACCCCATGTCATGGTGCCGAGGCAAATACGGCTTACATCAATACCAGTTGTTCCTAATTTACGAAACTCCATATCTCATCCTTGCTTTTAAAATTAAATTTACATCTGCTTTTTGTAACAAAAAAAAGCTTTTGTCTCAAGTCGCTTTTGCTTTCTATTTTGTTCCGATTGGGTTATATATATTCTTGGTGTACAAAACAGATATATTGAGCAATGGAAAAATATAAATATAAAACCGTATTTATTAGCGATTTACATTTAGGTACAGAAGGCTCCCGAGCCGATTTACTATTGCATTTTTTAAAATCAATAAATTGTGAGCATCTTTATTTAGTGGGTGATGTGATTGATGGTTGGCGCCTGCAAAACTCGTGGTATTGGCCAGAGGAACATCAGGATGTAATTGATTATATTGCACAAAAAGCCAAAAATGGTCTAGATGTTAAGCTGCTGCCGGGGAATCATGATGATTTTTTACGTAACCCCCGCTATCAGGCTTATATTCCCGATTATATTGATTATAACGAAGAGTTTATCTATGAAGCCATTAATGGTAAAAAATATTTAGTTCTCCATGGGGATCAGGTCGATGAAGTCATCCGCAAAGCCAAATGGCTCGCTAAAGTGGGCGATTGGGCTTATCGGGTAGCGATTATTATTAATCGGGGGTTTAATTTGATACGTCGGGCTTTTGGGTTAAAATATTGGTCGTTATCGTTGCATCTCAAACAATTTGTTAAGCGCCTTGCCACCCGTAATCGGTTCGAGAAAAATTTAACTAAAATGGCAATTGAGCGCAATTTAGACGGTATTATCGCCGGCCACTCGCACCGCCCGATGATTAAACAATATAATGGTGTTACCTATATGAATGACGGCGATTGGGTAGAAAGTTTAAGTGCATTAGTTGAACATTATGACGGTAGATTTGAGATTATTTTATGGGATAAAGAGCTTAATATCGGCCGCCATGAATTAGAGCATATGCGCCGTAAAGGTATCAAACCTAATCTTCCTATTTGGGGCGAAAATGGCGTATAAACGCCCACGTATACTCATTGTTACCGATGCTTGGCACCCACAAATAAACGGTGTTGTTCGCACCATAGAATATATGCAAAAATATTTAGAGCAAATGGGTTATGATGTCATTTTAGAAACGCCTGAGGGGCATTTTTCTATCCCGATGCCCACCTATAAAGAAATTCGCCTATCATTAACAACGCCATGGCAATTATATAAAAGGTTTGATGCCGCTAATGCCGATTATATCCATATAGCTACCGAAGGCCCTTTGGGCATGTATGCAAGGCGTTGGGCAAAAAAACGCCAATATTGTTATACAACGGCTTTTCATACCATGTTGCCCCAGTATGTTAAAAAGCGCTTTCCTTTTGTACCGCTTACTTGGTTATGGCGGTGGGAGCATTGGTTTCATAAAAATGCCACCCATTGTTTTGCCCCCACACAATCCGTGGCCGATATTTTAAAGTCTCATCAATTTACCAATGTCGCAATTTGGAGCCGTGGGGTGGATACCCATATGTTTCAGCCTGCCCCTAAACAACATGAATATCCAAGCCCTGTATGGATTTATGTGGGGCGGGTTGCCATAGAAAAAAATATTGAGGCTTTTTTAGATTTAAAAATTAAAGGGACAAAGTTGGTTGTAGGCGGCGGCCCGGCACTCGAGCATCTTAAAAAACAATATCCGAATGTGCAATTTACGGGACCACAAAGCGAGGCTGATTTACCCCGATATTATAACGATGCCGATGTTTTTGTTTTCCCCTCTTTAACCGATACATTTGGTCTTGTTATGTTAGAAGCCTTGGCATGTGGTAAACCTGTAGCGGCTTATCCGGCACCGGGGCCATTGGATATCATTGACAATAGGCCGATTGGCGCGATTAACAAAGATTTAGCAATAGCATGCCAGCAAGCCTTACAAATATCGCCAGTAGCATGCCGCACATTTGCCGAGAGCCAAAGCTGGCAAAAAATCATCGAAAACTTCAACAATCAAATGGTCAATATTCATGGAGAATATCCCAAATGATGCAATATCGTACCCAGATTGTTCAAAATTTAGAAGATTATATGCATAATAATCTTATTGACCATACAAGATTAAAATTTGAAAATACCCAATTTTACCCTTTAAGTTTTAAAGATTATGCTTTTAAAAAACATACCGAATTTGTATCGGTAGCCATGGATAGCACCGCAACAGCACGCAAAATTGACCGTTGGTTTAAGGTGTTTTTAGAATCCCACCAGCCTAATCGGCCATTATTGCTTATATTATTTTTTAATCATAAGACAGAAAATCAGCATATTTATAAAATAAACCATGCTTACGATATGTATCGGCTTATTAAAAATACTCTGCTCTCTGATTGGGCAATTGCCAGTATGAACGGCCAAGATATTATTTTTTGCGATGAAGAAAAACGCCAATATTTATTTGTAAAAAAAACCTATCAAGATCACCGTATTCATATTCAGTTCAACCGCCCATTTCCACCCCATAAAACGGTGAATTAGATAAAAAAATCACCCCAAATATTAGGCAATTAAGAAATGTGATTTTGTGCCAACATCAGTGCATTTTTATCGGGGTCAAAAAATGTTGCCGTGCTGACCATGCCTTCAACTACAATCGTTTCACCGTCAAATTCAACGCCGGCTAACTCGAGTGATTTTCTGGCTTCATCTATATTTTCAACTTCAAATACCGGCACACAGTTTCCGGGAGATGCCTCAGCTTGTTCTCCCAAACCAAGCGTAACTCCGGGTGTTTTGGTTGCCATTTCACTCCACCCGGCCTCATCTAAATGCATTTGTAATTCAAAGCCGAGCATTTCCGCATACCATTCGGCACTTTTATGACGATCTCGAACAGATATCGCAAGCTTTAAAAAATCTTGAGGAAATTAACTGGATCCAACGTTCATTTGACCTCAATGCCCGTCCTCCCCGTCCATTTTATAATGCTTATGGAATAGGAAAACGAATTTCTGCTTCTGTTTACCAAATGTAATTTTAGCTGAAATTACATAAAACGATTACGCTATGGCAATATTTATTACCATAGCGTAGCAAAAATAATTAAAATTTTTCTTGTTGGGGATAATTCGTATCGTTATTTACACGGTACCATTGTGCGATCTTGTAAGGAAAATTGGTTAGAGATATTTTGGGTTTTGCCTAAAGTTTTCACCGATTTCCAAACAATGGAATCTCCTTTATAATCATAATAAGATTCCCAGTCATTTTTTTTATCGGTAATAATTAAAGTTGTTCCTTGCAAACGCCATTTGGCATCTAATGTTTGCCCGGATTTTTTGGGATTCGGCACCAAAACATTGCCATTTGCTTTAAAGTCTAAAGCAACTTCGCAATTGGGATAGCGGTCTAAATTTGCCCATTTACCCGCAGGCTCGGCCCATGCCGAAGCCGATAAAAAAACCGTTACTAATAGATATGCAACAATGCGCATAAATAACTCCTTATTTATTCTTTACTAAAATATATATAAAAAATATGGTATTAATAAGTCAAACCTAAAAATATTTTAAGCCTTAATCCAAATATTAATTACTACGTTCCATAATAATCGAGCGTTCTTTAAAGCCTTGGAGCTTCCAGTAATTACGCATACGCTCATTTGTTGCAAACATTTGAATACGCAAACGCTTTGTGCCCCAAAATTCATCGGTTAAAATATCAAGTACTTGTTCGCTTAAACCACGGCCGCGATAATCGCTATGCAACCAAATATGGCGAATATACACATCATCATCTTCAAAGCGCCATAACACATAACCTACATCATTGTCATCAATCATCGCAATATGCACATTCCATGCGCTATTGGTTAAATAATAGCGAAAACGATCTTTTAAGTCCTCTATGCTTTTTTCCCGTCTTCTTTCACCTTCGGTATAAAGGCGTAAGTTCATTTGTGCAAGGCTATCTAGGTCTTCAAGGGTTGCATTACGAATGGTTACATCTATCATTTCTCTATTACTCCTCTGTTATTTTGGTCGCCTTCTGGCTCCCATTCTAAGGTAATTGCATAAGGCGAAAAACCAAGAGCGCGCCAAAAGGATTCCCCTCTTTGGTTATGGTAAAGTACCTCTAACTTTAATCTTTTTTCATTCCAAAACTTTAATTTTAAATCATCAAAAAATTTTCGCCCGTAACCTTGGCGGCGTTGCGAGCGCATAATCCAAAATTGGCGAATATAGACCGCATCGGATCTCTCTTGCCATAAACAATAGCCGATAACTTGGTGATTATCTTTAAATAAATGCGCAATCCAACCATCGGTAGTGATAAATTCGCGCATTTTATCTTCTAGCTCAACCAAGGATAATACCGATTTATAACAGGCATCTGTCCGCAATTGGCGGTACATCATGGCCAAAACCGTTAAATCCCCATTATCAGCTTTTTTAATATCCATATAATGTCTTTATCCCTCTTACTTATTACACTATAGCATATTATGGTTATATAAGAACAGCGCGAAGATTTGTTTTTTTAATTCCTTCACCCTGCCATATATGGTAATAGATACCATTATATATACAAATATTTATTAAGGTAAAGAAAAACTATATGAGCCACCGCAATATGCCGGAAAAAAGTCTTATTCAGCTACCATCGCCATGGAAAGACCCAGCAAGAAAGTGGGTTTTTAACCGAGCAAAATCCATTGCGGGTATCAATAAAATCGATAAAATTTGGCAAGATTATACACAAGAATATAATATCGATTATGCCAATGACCCCAAAGCATTTATCGATGCCTTATTGGCATCGCGCGGTAATCGGTTTGAAATTAAAGCTTCTGACCTTGCCAATATTCCCCCCAAAGGGGCAACTATCATTGTAGCAAACCACCCTTTTGGATTTATTGATGGCATTATGCTCATACGGGCAGCTTTAGATGTTCGGGCAGATGTGAAGGTTTTGGGCAATGGTTTTTTAACGGGTATCAGCCATTTGAGTCCATATTTCATCAGCGTGAACCCCATGAGCAACCATGCGAATACCCAAAACACCCATGGTTTACGGGCAGTTTTAAAGTGGTTAAAGCAAGATGGGCTGGTTATTATCATGCCATCGGGGGAAGTTTCTGCCAGAAAATGGCCTAAAATGGATATATCCGAGCCCGAATGGTCGCCCACAATCGGGGGTATAGCCCGTATGAGTGGGGCGCAAATTGTGCCTTGTTTCATCGATGGGCAAAATGATTGGCTGTTCCAAACGGCCGGGCTTATCCACCCGCGGTTGCGCACTTTGCTGATACCGCGCGCCAATATTACCCATAAAAACAAGGTTTTTCAGGCATCTATCGGCAAGCCCATATCGCCCAAAAAGATTACCCGATTTACCGATGATACCGAGCTCACCCAATGGTTGCGCTTTCGCACATATTTGCTCAAAACCAATTTGGCCAATTATGATAGCACGGTGGTGCCGAGCATTACGAAAAACGCCTTAGAGATTATTCCACCGTTGCCGAAAATACAACTGGTTGATGAGTTTGAAAATTTAGAGGGGGCGCGTATATTGGCGCAATCGGGCAGTTTGTATGCATTTTATTGCAAGGCGGCTGAAGCCCCCAATATGATCCAAGAGATCAGCCGCCTGCGCGAGGTTACTTTTAGACCTGTAGGCGAAGGTACAGGCAATCACCAAGATATTGACCGATTTGATGAAGACTATTATCACCTGATTTTATGGGATAATGCAGAGCATGAAATTTGCGGTGCATATCGTTTTGGCAAAACAGATGAGCTTAGTGAAAGCAAGGGTATTAAAGGCCTTTATACATCAACCCTATTTAAGATGGATAAAAGCTTTTTAGATAAAATCAACCCTGCCCTAGAGGTTGGGCGTAGCTTTATTGTACCCAGTTGGCAGCGCAAGCCCCAAGCATTGCTCACTTTATGGCGGGGTATTGCCGAATGGTGTTTTTTAAACCCAACCCATAGCCGATTATTTGGTGTGGTGAGTGTTTCGGCCGATTATCATCCGTTATCGCGAGAGCTGATATCGTTATTTTTAAAACAGCATTCTTGGTATAATGAACTGGCACCATTGGTAAAGGCCAAACGCCCAATAACCGAGAAAAAAATTAAAAAAATTGATGGGAAATTGCACGATAGTTTACTCTCCGACCCCGAGGATATATCGGCCTTTGTTGCACAAATCGAATCGGGGCGCGATATACCGGTTTTACTGAAGCAATATTTGCGTTTAGGTGGCCGACTGTTAGGGTTTAATATCGACCCCGACTTTGGCGATTGCATGGATGGCCTGATTATTGTGGATTTAAAAGAAACGGATTTTAAAGTTTTAGCCCGCTTTATGGGGGTAGAAAAAGCCAAGGCCTATTTTGCTTGGCATGCCCTTTCGCCCCAAGAGCAAGCGACCACAAAAACCATTGATTTGTTATAACGTCTAATATCGGTTATAGTAACCCAAATAATTTTTACGGCTTAAGGGTAACGAGCTTTTTAGATGTCGCAGCAATTTAGAATTTTATGGAGAAGAGCCTGTCTCTTTTGGTCCATCGGTTTGGGGATTATTTTGGGTTTTATGCCCATAGATTACAGCACCCCCATTCCCTTTGGCCTTGCAATCTTGTTATGGATAGCCACATGTTTGATATCCTATGCAACATTTTTTGTTTTATGGCGTTATCGCCGCCATTTTCAGTTTCATTTTGGTTTTATATTATGGCTAATTATCGTTTTGCTTATAAGCAATATTCTCACAACATTTTTGCATTTATCTTTCCGGCCATTTGCCAAAAGCTTAATTACACCCGAGCAATTATTAAATATCCCTGCTAAGCGTATCAGTTTTTGGATATTAAGTAATTTTAATTTTACCTTATGGGTAAATATTATATCCATTGCCTTTTTTGAAAGCATGCACCGCCTATTTACCCGTATTCCTGCAGCTTTGCGCCGCGATTTACGCCGTAGCCTTCAGAAAAGAAAATCCACCCCCCAACCCCTTTATTTTGATTACGGATTCTTTGTTAAGCTCAAAAATATCGACCCCCAAGATATTTTAATTATTAAGGCCGAGGAGCATTATATATCGGTACAAAATGCTACTGAGACTGAGCTTATTCTCTACCGCTTTAGCGATGCATTGCTTGAGGTTGATAATGCCCTTAACGGCCAACAGGTTCATCGCTCTTGGTGGATAGCCCAAGATGCCATGCAAGCCTTAGAACAAGATGGGCGCAAAGCATGGATTATTACAACAAACGGCAAAAAAGTCCCTGTGTCGCGCTCTTGGATTAATATTATCCGGCAAAAAATCCCATCGTAAATCCCCTTCATTTTGACTATACCCACTCATGTTTCACCAAACGGTTTCATGAAATTTAGCCTTATTATCAATCGTTTTTACGCCTTGGTACTTTAGCTCTCTGCCCTTTAAATTTATGATAGCCATAATAGAAATTGAGAAAAAGGCTCTTTTCGGATTATGGTATATTCTCAAGACGATATATGGGCAATGAATAAGGCCATGGAAAAATTATCGGCCATAGGGCGGGTTGAAACCATCATGGAACTTCAGCACAATACGGCTCAGCCAATTATTTTATCCTCTTCATTTGGGGTACAATCGGCCGTTTGTTTACATTTATGCACCCAAATAAAACCGGATATCCCTGTTATATTTATCGATACCGGTTATTTATTTAAAGAGACCTACCAATTTGCCCAAAAGCTAACCACACGCCTTAAGCTCAACCTCCATATTTATAAAAACCCCATACCCCCTAAAGAGCAAGAGGCACAATATGGGCAGTTATGGAAACAGGGACTTAAAGGGCTAGAAAAATATAACTTTATGAACAAAGTTCGCCCCATGCAAAAGGCGTTATCGGATTTTAATGCGCAATTTTGGTTGGCTGGTTTACGGCGCAACCAAAGCCATAGCCGCCAAGATTTACCTTTTGTTAAAAGCCAATGGGGTTGTATTAAGGCCTTCCCTATTTTGGATTGGACAGATTACGATGTGAGCCAATATCTTAAAAAGTATAATCTGCCCTATCATCCCCTTTGGTATAAAGGCTATGTATCGGTAGGCGATACCCATACAACAAAATCGGTTTACGAGATTAACCATATAGAACAAACCCGCTTTTTTGGTTTAAAGCGAGAATGCGGTTTACATGAATAATAACAAGGAGAAAACAAATATGCATATAGCAATTTTAGGCGGCGACGGTTTTGTTGGCTGGCCAACAGCCCTACATTTATCCGATGCGGGTTACAATATCACCATTATCGATAATTTAAGCCGCCGTAATATTGATGCGGAGCTCCATGTGGAATCGCTCACCCCTATTGCGCCTATTCAAGAGCGTATAAAGGCATGGCACGAAGTGAGTGGTAAAGAGATAAAATTTCAATATATCGATATCGCTACCGATTACGATGGTTTAAAAACTTGGCTTGCCCAAAATAACCCCGATAGCATCATTCATTTTGCCGAGCAACGTGCGGCTCCTTATTCAATGAAATCCCCTGCCCATAAACGTTACACCGTTAATAATAACACAGGTGGTACTCATAATTTACTTTGTGCCATTACCGAGCTCGGCCTAGACCCCCATATTGTGCATTTAGGTACAATGGGTGTTTACGGATATAGCTCGGTGGGTATTCAAATTCCTGAGGGTTATTTGACCGTAAAAATGAATAAAGAGGCCGATACATGGGTAGAGCAAGATATTTTATACCCGGCCAACCCCGGCTCTATTTACCATATGACCAAATGTTTGGACCAGCTGTTGTTTCAATATTATGCCAAAAACGATAATTTACGTGTGACCGATTTACACCAAGGCATTGTTTGGGGCACCAATACCAAGCAAACTGCTTTAGATGAACGCCTGATTAATCGCTTTGATTACGATGGCGATTATGGCACGGTACTTAACCGCTTTTTAATGCAGGCCGCCATTGGTTACCCGCTTTCGGTTCATGGTAGTGGCGGGCAAACCCGTGCATTTATCCATATTCAAGATAGCGTGCGCTGTATTGAGATTGCGGTGAAAAATCCGCCCCAAAAATCGGATAGGGTAAAAATATTTAACCAAATGACCGAAACCCATACGGTGCGTAATTTAGCCAATTTAATTGCCGAAATGACCGGTGTGGAAGTGCAGAATGTGCATAACCCACGCAAGGAAGCCGCCGAGAATGATTTAGATGTTGCCAATGCCCAATTTTTAGCATTAGGATTACAGCCAATAACTTTAAAAGAAGGATTGCTTAGCGAGATTATGGATATTGCAAAAAAATATAAAGATCGGGTCAATACCGCCCATATCCCCTGCACTTCGGCATGGACAACCGACATATCGGCAGAACTCAAAGCCAATGTATAGTTATGCCACCCTTGTGACCAATCATGATTTTGCCATCGGCGCGATAGCCTTGGCAAAATCGCTTATGCGGGTTAAAGCCAAAGCCCCTTTATTGGTCATGACCAAAAAGGAAATGGCAGATAACAATGAAATTTCAACCCTTAAATCACTGGGTTGCAAAATACATATTGTAGATGCCATTGCGTTTTCCGAAGAGTTTAAACAACGCCATGCACGCAAGCAGCTCCATGATAATGCCCCTTTTCATAAGGGTGAAAAACCCATATTTCATACCCCATTAGATAATTTTTTAAAATTACGTTTATGGGGGCTGGAGCAATATCAGAAAATTATCTTTTTAGATGCCGATTGTTTGGTAATGCAAAATATCGATAATCTGTTTACCTTTCCCGAATTTTCGGGCGCACCCAATTTATATGAAAGTTTAGCCGATATGCACCGGCTGAACTCTGGCGTGTTTGTTGCCCAACCTTGCCAATATACATTTGCCGATATGATAAATAAGTTGGATACCCCAAATGCTTTTTGGCGGCGTACCGACCAAACATTTTTACAAACTTACTTCCCTAATTGGCATAATTTGCCCTATACTTATAACTGTTTACAATATGTATGGTTTAATATGCCTGCATTATGGGAATGGCCAAGTATAAAAGTGATCCATTACCAATATGAGAAACCTTGGCAAAAAAATCACCCAAAGGCGGCACAATTACAGCCTTTAATTGATATTTGGTGGGATATTTATAATGGAAAAGAGCCACAATTCGCCTAAAATTGCTATAACTGGTGCAACGGGTTATTTGGGGCAATTTATCGTTGCCCATTTACTCAAACAAAATATAAAAGTTACCGCCCTTACCCGCAATATCAATAAAGCCAAAACCATATTCCCCCACGTGGAATGGGTAGAAGGTGAGCTTTCGCCCACAGCTAATTATAGCCAATTATTCGATGGCTGCCATGGGCTTATCCATGGCGCATTCCACCATATAAAAGGGCGTTATCGCGGTGGTGAAGGTGATGATTTAGAGGGTTTTTACCAAAAAAATATTGCCGGTAGCCATAATTTGTTAGAGCAGGCAAAAGACTTACATTATGGCGTATTTATCTCTAGCCGTGCAGTTTATGGCGATGTGCATAATATGGCCGAAGATGCCCCGCCCCAACCCGACAGCCATTATGGCATTTATAAAGATAAGGTCGAAAAACTCATTATCCAACATCATTACCCTTTAGCTATCATTCGGCCGACTGGTGTTTATGGTATTATAAACCCGATGAACCACAGCAAATGGTATGGTTTGATAGAGGCTATTAAATATAATAAGGTCTATCCTACGCCCCATCAGGGTACGGAAGTTCATGGTGATGATTTAGCCAAAGCGATATCTTTATTATTAGCCCCCCAATATCATGGCCAAATTTTTAATTGCTCCGATTTCATGATGAGCCATCGCAAAATTGGCGAAATTCTCAACGGTTTATATGCGCTAAATGCCCCCTTGCCCCAAATATCAACACGCAAAATATTTGCCATGCCCACCCATAAATTACAGGCGATTGGTTGGCAACCATCGGGGCAAAAATTATTAAAAGCCACATTAAAAACAATTTATGAAGCTATATAATAGAAAACAAGCTGGAAAAAAACTATTGATCAGCTTATATTAAATAGATGCATGAATATTTGAGGAATATATGGAAAATTTATTAAAGGCTTTACTGTTAATCCCAAGGCGCATTTACGATGGTTTTTTGCGTTTTAAAGCAAATTTTCAGCAGGGTAATTGGGCTGCAAAAATAAAGGTTATATTCTTTCTTATTTTGGCATTACTCATTCTTATTCCGCTAGCCGCCTTTGGTTTTATGCTGTTTTTGGCACTACTAACATTATCGTTTATTATGCGCCTATTCATTAGCCCACCACGCAGTGGCCCGCCAAGCTCTTATTAATCCTTTATTTTGCTATCTTCTTGTTTGGCTTGCTGTTTGGCAACATGTTTAACCGTAACTAAATAAGTGGCAATTAAAAAAGCAATCGTAAATAAAATAATTTTTAATATCATTGTCAGTACTCCAATCGGTGATTTATATTACGCAATTTCATTGATAATTACTATTATATTTACAATAAAAAACACCCCATAAAATGGGGTGTTTTGTTTGTTGGTAATCCCAAAAAACTTAACGTTTTGAGAACTGGAAGCTACGGCGCGCTTTCTTTTTACCATATTTTTTGCGTTCCACAATACGGGCATCGCGTGTAAGTAAACCAGCTGCTTTAAGTGCAGGGCGTAAACCCGGCTCAAAATTGGTTAATGCACGGGTAATACCCAAACGTACCGCACCGGCTTGGCCAGAAAGCCCACCGCCTTTAACAGTACAAATCACATCAAATTGGTCTTTACGCTCAGCAACCTCAAATGGTTGGCGAAGAATCATACGTAATACAGGGCGTGCAAAATAAACTTCTTGGTCACGACCATTTACGGTAACTTTGCCCGAGCCCGGTTTAATCCAAACACGTGCAACGGCATCTTTACGGCGACCTGTTGCATAAGAGCGACCCAAGGCATCAATTTTAGGCTCTTGCGGTGTAGCGGCTTCTGTTTTAGCAGCCACTTCTTTCACTTCGCTTTTGCCTTCCATTACATCTTTTAAATTTTCAAGAGTTGTTTCGGCCATGATCTACCTCTTATTCTTTGGATTTTGAGCAGCAAAGTCAAAAATTTCTGGCTGTTGTGCTTCATGTGGATGAGTTTCGCCGGCATAAACATGCAATTTGCGCATTTGCTGACGACCGAGCGGATTACGCGAAATCATGCGCTCAACCGCTTTAATAATAACACGCTCCGGATAATCGCCATCTAAAATTTGACCTAAAGAACGCGATTTAATACCGCCGGGATAGCCTGTATGCCAATAAAAACGCTCGTTATCGCGTTTTCTGCCTGTTAGGCGTACTTTTTCGGCATTGATGATAACAACATTATCACCACAATCCATATGGGGTGTATACATTGGCTTATGTTTGCCGCGTAAAATGATTGCAACTTGGCTTGCTAAACGCCCAAGTGCCACACCTTCCGCATCAATCACTAACCATTTACGCTGAATATCAGCAGGTTTAGCAGAATAGGTTTTCATTATATTTCTTTCCGTATCAATAGACATAATCTTTAATAGAGAAGGCATTATGACAGAAAAAAAATAAAAATCAAGCCTATTTATCCCTTAAAAAACAAAGTCTTATTATTTTGGTATTATAATACCATACTTATTTTCCCCTTAATTATGGGGTATAAGAGCTGTTTTTAGATTATTATCCTTTATAGCCATGCGAAATCAGAAGGATAATCTTTTCTATTGCGTTATTCTATTGTAAGATTATTTGATTAATTAATATAGGGAGACATTCATATGGCAAAAGAAAATTATTCAATTGAAACCTTAGTGGTGCATGGCGGATATAATGGCGATGCACAAACAGGTTCGCGCTCTGTGCCCATCATTCACTCTAACGCTTATGAGTTCCACGATGCCGAGCATGCCGCACGGCTTTTTAACTTAGAAGAATTTGGTAATATCTACACCCGCCTTACTAACCCAACCAATGGCGCTTTAGAAGAACGTGTAACATCGCTTGAAGGCGGTGCAGCGAGCTTAGCCGTTGCATCGGGACATGCGGCGCAATTTATTACCATTATTACGCTCATGCAAGCCGGCGATAATTTTGTGGCAGCAACCCATTTATATGGCGGCGCGATTGCGCAATTTTCTTCTTCCTTTAGTAAATTAGGCATCAAAGCCCGTTTTGCTCAAACGGATAATATCGGTGCCTTCCGCAACCAAATCGATGAAAATACCAAAGCCATTTATGTGGAATCCATTGCCAACCCCGGCGGGTTAATCCCCGACTTAGAAGCGTTAGGTGCCTTAGCAGCCGAACATAAAATTCCACTCATTGTGGATAACACCGTGGCATCTCCCTATTTATGCCAACCCTTTAAACATGGTGCCAATATCATTATTCATTCTGCTACCAAATTTTTGGGGGGTCATGGTATCTCCATGGCGGGTGTTATTGTGGATGGCGGTAATTTCGATTGGAAAGCATCGGGTAAGTTCCCCCTACTTACCGAGCCCGAGCCCGCTTACCATGGCATTGTTTTTGCCGAAACCTTTGGCAATTTGGCTTTTATCTTACGTGCCCGTGCGGTGGGCTTGCGCGATTTTGGCCCTTGTTTGTCGCCAACCAATGCTTTTCATATTCTTACAGGTATTGAAACTTTAGCCATCCGTATGGATCGCCATTCGGAAAACACACTTCGTGTGGCCGAATATTTAGAAAGCCACCCTAAAGTAGAAAAAGTAACTTGGGCAGGGTTAAAATCTTCGCCCTACTATCCACTGGCACAAAAATATCTTAAAACAGCAGGCTCTCTATTTACCTTTACGGTTAAAGGCGGCTATGAGGCCGGTAAAAAACTAATTGATAATGTAGAGCTTTGGACTTTGATGGCCAATTTAGGCGATACACGCTCGGTTATTTCTCACCCGGCATCAACCACCCACCGCCAAGTACCCGCAGCTGACCTTGAAAAAGCCGGTGCGGGGCCCGGAGAAATTAGATTATCCGTGGGTATCGAAAATGCCGATGATTTGATTGCCGACCTTTCCCAAGCCCTCGATAAAATTTAAAAAGATATTTACCCACTTAAAAGCTATATGTTAATACTGGCATATAGCTTTTATTTTATATAGGGGATAATATGGAAAATAAAGATTTTTGGAATGAACGTTTTGCCATAGATGAATATGCCTATGGCAAAGAGGCTAATCAGTTTTTACAATCGGCCGTTCAATATATTCCTAATCGGGGGAAAGTTTTAAGCATAGCCGAAGGTGAAGGCCGCAATGGCGTATTTTTAGCCAAACAAAATTTGCATGTTACCGCCATTGATATTGCCGAAGAGGGTAAGAGAAAGGCTGAGCAACTTGCTGCCGAAAATCATGTATCGCTTGATTATAAAATCATCCATGCCGATAATTTTGACCTCGGCGATAATGAGTGGGATGCTATTATCTCTATTTTTGGTTATCTGGCACCCAATTCAAGCTTAAGAAAAGCTGTTTTTCAAAAGATTATTACCGCTATCAAACCCAATGGCGTGTTTATTTTAGAGGCTTACCATCCAAAACAAATCCATAACAATACAGGGGGTGGTAAAAACCCCGATAGCTTTATGACGAAAGATGAAATTTTAGCAACATTCCCTATACCGAATATTTTGCATCTAAAGGAAGTACAGCGCAATATTATCGAGGGTCAATATCATACTGGGCTATCCGACACCACCCAGCTTATATGGAAAAAATAGCCAAGGCCTAGATATTCCTTTGGTTATTTCTTGCTTATCAAGTCAAAAATACTATTGCAATTTATATAGTGCCATGCCAAAATTGCTTTTTCATATCATTTAGATAGAAAGTTCGCCTTTTGAGTTCCACAGAGCAACAAAAAATCCGCCGTCGTCTCTCTGGTTATGCCTCTAACGATAACCGTATTAAGCGCGATTATATAAAAATTTTCTCGCTCATCATGCTTTTTGTTGCGATGTTTGCAGCACTTTTATTATGGTTACAGCCATTTATACCCATACAGAATGATAGCCAAAATATTGTTTTTGTGAAACTTTCGGAAATTCCACCCGGTGAATATAAACGCGTTGTATGGAATGAAAAGCCCATTATCATCTACCATCGTACATTAAAAGACATAAAACAAACCAAGGATTTAGATTGGGAAACAATGAAAGACCCCGAGCCGATATCGGCACGCACGCAAAATCCTGATTGGATTGTTCTGTTAGCACAATGCCAAAATTTGGGCTGCCAGCCTGAGTTTGCCAATGAACATTTTGTTTGTGGCTGCGATAACTCTTATTACGATAGTATCGGCCGTGTAACCAGCGGGCGCTCCCAACAAAATATACCGATTATTGATTGGAAATTTTCGGCAGATAAAGCTTATATCATGATTGGCGGGGAGCAAATAAATGAGTAAAAAAAATAAAGACGACCGCCGCATTTTTTATAAAACTCAAAATGAGCAACAACTTTTAGAAAAAAGATGGCGCGAGCAACAACGCTCTGTATGGCTCTTTTTGCGCAACCAATGGCTCAATGCACCTATCCCGCGCAATGTGAATTGGATGTGGTGTCTCGGCTCTGTTCTGTTTATCTTTATTTGTTTACTTTTGGCCAGCGGTATTATTTTATCCCTATGGTATATCCCGCAAAAAGATTATGCTTTTACTTCGGTTTTAACCATAAGCCGCAAGGTGAATTTGGGTTGGCTATTCCGCGATGTTCATATTCATGCCACAGGTATTGTTTTTATTGGCCTATGGCTGCATATGATGCGCGGTATCTTTTATGGCTCTTACAAACCACCCCGCGATGGCCTATGGTATACGGGTTCTACCCTATTTTTACTCATATTTTTCACCACCTATTTGGGGCAAATCCTCAATTGGTCGCAACAAGGGTTATATTCGTTTCAGGTATTATCCACCAGTTTAGAAAAACTACCCATTTTGGGTAAAAGCCTACATTATTTATTGCTCGGTGCCAATTATGGCGAAAGCCCCCGATTATCCCATATATATGCACTTCATATCATTTTGGCCTTTATTATTTTTGGGCTGATTGGTATTCATATTATTTTTGTGCATATATCAGGCTCTAATAATCCCTTGGGTGTTGCCTTATCTAAGCGCGACCATGCCCGGCTTTATCCTTGGGCTTTTGCACGCGATGGTATTGTGGTGATTTTGGCGCTTATTCTTTTAACATTTTTAATCTTCTTTTGGCCCGATTTTGCCCAAACGACATCAAGCTGGCAAGCTGCCGATTTACTGAACCCAAGCCCCGATTATTCAAACCCTTGGTATTTTGCACCTTTTGTGAGTTTAATGAATGCCATGCCATCGCCACGGCTTGGCTCGCTTGTAATTGTTTACTTCTTTTTATGTACATTTTTACTCCCGCAAATCGATAAAAGCCCCACACGCTCCGCTGTTTTTCGCCCAGTATTTCGTATAATGTGTTATATCTTTTTTATCCATATTGGGTTTTTATGGATGGGTTCCTTGCCTTTTCAGCTTTGGCCCGAGAGTTGGAACACCTATATTATTCGGCAATCAGCAGTTGTTTTGGTTCTGTTTTATCCGCTCCTCTTTATTGTCAGCCGCTTAGAGGCCGAGCCACCATTACCCCAATCCATTACCGATTATCATCGCGATAAAGCCAGAGAAAAATATGGGGCACATAATGATTAATATCCTGCGTATTTTTATTTTAAGCCTTTTGTTACTCGCACAAAATACTTTGGCCGAAGACATGATAACATCGGATTTTGAGCGTGGTTATAACCAATATTTGCGAGCATGTATTGCTTGCCACGATATGCAAATGATTAGCCGTAACGAGCTTAAAAATTTAAAATTCCAACAAACACCGCTTCCCGCAAGGCCGCTCATTGAGCAAAATAATCTGATAAAGCAGCAAGATTTATCGTTAATTTATAAACAAAAAGGCTATAATTACGAAAAGCTCGAAGATTTTTTTGTTAATTTTGCTAATCATCCCAATGTGGGGTATCATAATGATATTTCCGATAAAGCCTTGCTTCAATATATCCATTGGGCCAATAAACCTTACCAGAACACAGCAAAATCTTTAGGGATTTTATCGTTAATTTATTTATCGGTTATGCTGATTGTTTGGGGCTTTTGGGCGTTTAAGCTACACCGCCGTGTTATCCGGCGTTACGACCGTTACGATGTCCCGAACTTTCCGGACGATGCCCCTTCTAATCTGACCGAGGCCAGTAATGATACGTAAATTATTTATTTACTTTTATTGGTTATCATAACGATTATGGATAAATATGCGGAAAAAAATTATTTTAAACAAATGCAGCAAGCTTATAACGAAGCTTTGCGCTCATGGCATATATTGCAACAACAAGGGGCAAATAATTTAGAGTTGCTTATGGCTGAGCATGAAATGGTAGAGAGTCAAAAAAAACTCACCGTTGCCGAAGATAATTTAATATCATGGTTAAGTCGCAATATCCGTAGCCAACACCAAAATGACCCACGTTTGCAATGGCTAGAGAATATCCCTACCCTTATTCAAAACCAATCTTTTCGCAAGCATCTCATTAAAACGGCTCAAGATTATAACCCAAATTAACTTGGCTACATTGGCCCTTTGTTATATAAAGCATGAATAAGCGGAATACGCTTAATAGTATCGCGCAAGCGCACGCGTTTTTCTAAACCATGGGCTACCCGTTCCACAACTATTAAACTTAACCAAACAGCAACCACGGCCGTTAAAGCCGTACCCACAGCTTGCCCGATTAATATGCCTTTTTCATCAAAGAAATATTGCCCAATAAGTACAAATGGGAATAACCCAATTGTATTGCGCACCCAATTAATAATGGTTGAATAAAACGGATGCCCCAAATTATTAAATACCGCATTCGAAACAAATACGGCTCCGGCAAAAACAAAACTAAAGGATATATAATTACAAAAAACATGAACTAAATCGGCAGCATTACCCTCTAATTTAAAGCCTTTGACAATCAGATTTTGCATAAAAATTAATAAAATTGATGCCGTAACGACCCATGCTAGGTTAAACAGATTGGCATCAATAACCGTTTGGCGAATGCGCCCATAAAGTTTTGCCCCATAATTTTGGGCAATAATTGGCCCTACAGCCCCCGAAAGTGCAAACACAACCCCAAAGAAAACCGGAACAATTTGGTTTATTACCGCTAATGCAGCCTGGAGATGATCGCCATATTGCGACATTGATTTCACTAAAATCACACTGCCGATAGGCGTGGCAAAATTGGTTAAAATAGCAGGTACCGATAATCCAAAAATAGTTATGGCATCGCGGCGCATCATCGGTAAGCTCATTGGGGCAAAACCATTATGGCGATAACGCACAAAATAATATCCCAAACCCATCATTGTTAACCGCGATATTACCGATGCTAAAGCCGCACCACCAATGCCTAAGCCTAATCCCCAATCAAAAATAAATATGGGGTCGAGTATTGCATTAATAATACTGGCTATTAACATAATATTCATCGGGTTCTTGGCATCGCCCCTTGCCCGTAAAACGGCACTCGATACCATGGCAATCATCATAAAGGGAATCGACGGAATTAAAACTTTCAGATAAACAATAGCGGCATCAAGTGTTTCACCCTTTGCCCCTAAAAAAGATAATATGTAAGGTGCTGCAAACCATAAAAAAATTGTAATCGGTATATAAAATATCATACCAATTTGCAAAACACTTGTGGCATATTCCTTTGCCAAATTTGGCTTTCCTTCACCCAGTGAACGCCCAACAAGAGTACCGGCGGCAATTGATGCCCCTATGGATATGGCTTGGGTAAAAAATAAAACCGTACCCGCATAACCGGCAGCCGCCGCCAAAGCCCGATTACCTAAGCGCGCAATAAACAATAAATCAACAAAGCTCACAACAAACATTGCCGCCAAACCAATAGCCGATGTAAAGGACATTACCGCAATATGGCGCATAATATTACCTTGGGTAAAACGAGCTTGCATTTCAATAGCTTTCACTTGTAATAAAAAAGAGACTTTTTATACGCCTATTTGTATAAGAATGCAATATTTTCGACCAATCAAAATTAATATAAAATACACGAAAATCTTGCAGGCTTAGGATTATTGCTCTATAACCATAGCATTTCGTGTAAATTATTTTAGAGAATATTATTATGCCTTTTCTTCATACCCGAGCTGCCCGATTAATAGCCGCATTATTATTTATTATTGCAGCCCTTATTTTTACTTACTTTCGTTATCATAATTTGGGCTCCGGATTAAGTTTTTTACTCGTTGCCGTTATTTTTGGTGCTTATATGGCTATAAATATTGGCGCAAACGATGTTGCCAATAATGTAGGGCCTGCTGTTGGCTCGGGGGCATTAACGCTCTTTTCGGCCTTGGTTATCGCCGCTGTATTTGAGGCCTTAGGCGCTATTGTTGCGGGGGGCGATGTAACCTCTACCATTAAAAGCGGTATTATTGACCCCGCCCTTATATCATCAACCGAAATCTTTTTAAGCTTAATGATGGCCGCCCTTTTAGGTGGCGCCATTTGGTTAAACCTTGCAACAGTTATCGGTGCACCGGTTTCAACCACCCATTCCATTGTTGGCGGTGTACTCGGTGCTGGCATTGCCGCCGGTGGCTGGGGTGTTGCTAATTGGAGCACTTTAGGCACTATTGTCGCCAGTTGGGTTATATCGCCCATTTTGGGGGGCTTTGTTGCCGCCGGGCTGCTTTTGTTAATCAAGCGTGTTATCGTCTATCGCCAAGATGTTTTAAAAGCCGCAAAATTTTGGGTACCCATTTTAATTGCCTTTATGGCATGGGCTTTTAGTACCTATATTATTTTAAAAGGCTTAAAACATATCGTCAAATTTTCATTTAGCCATGCAGCCTTATTATCGGTTGGTGTTGCCATTGTTGTTTATTTATTGGTTATTCCGCTCATTAATCGCCAAGTTAATAAATTAGCCAAAAAGAATACAGAATATGGCCGCCGGATAAGCCGTAAAAAAGTCAGTTCACTCTTTACTATCCCCCTTATTACCGCTGCTGCTCTACTCAGCTTTGCCCATGGCTCTAACGATGTTGCCAATGCTATTGGTCCATTAGCCGCTATTGTGGGTATATTAGAAGGTGGGTCGGTAAGTGGCCAAGCCAGTGTGCCCTTATGGGTAATGATGATTGGCGCCCTTGGGCTTTCGGTTGGTTTGGTTCTCTTTGGACCAAGGTTAATTAAAACTGTGGGTACCCAAATTACCGACCTCAATAAAACCCGGGCTTTTTGTGTGGCTATGGCGGCGGCATTAACTGTAATTATCGCCTCACAGCTTGGCCTTCCGGTATCATCCACCCATATTGCCGTAGGCGGTGTTTTTGGTGTGGGCTTTTTACGGGAATATTTAGTAAAGGATTACGAAACCACAGCAGCAAAGATTAAACTGCAACATAAAAAGGCCGAAACAACCGAAGAGGAAGATAAAGAGCTTAAAAAGTTTTTACGCCGCCTACGCGATGCCTCGATAGAAGGCCGCCAAGTGATGCTAAAAGAGATGAGCCTACAGCGTAAAAAAACCCACGATACCATCTTAAGCAAAAAAGAGATTAAAAGGCTGGTTAAAGCCAATAAAAAACAACTGGTGCAGCGCAAAATGCTCTTACGCATTGCCGCCGCTTGGGTGATTACGGTGCCAGCATCGGCTATTCTTTCGGCCTGTTTATTTTTTATTATTCGGTTATTTTAATTATTCAATTTTCCTGTAACAAAAAAGCCCCGAATATTCGGGGCTTTTCTTTTGTTCCATATATCGTTAGAACGGAATTTCATCATCCAAATCATCGGCTGGCGTTGGAATATTTTTGGCTGGGCTATCCCATGATGGCTCACTTGCCGGAGAAGACTGCGCATAACCGCCTTGGCCTCCGCCATAATCACCGCCCGATGATTGGCTATCACCACGTGAGCCCAATAATGTAAGTTCTCCACGAAAACGCTGTAAAACAATCTCGGTGGTATAACGCTCTTGCCCGCTCTGATCCGTCCATTTACGGGTTTGCAACTGGCCTTCTACATATACGCTTGTGCCTTTGCGGCAATATTGCTCGGCAATATTGGCTAAATTCTCATTAAAAATCACCACTCTATGCCATTCGGTTTTCTCGCGGCGTTCGCCCGATTGTTTATCTCTCCAACTTTCTGAGGTTGCGATAGAAAGCTGTACCACCTTTCCGCCATCGTTCATAAACCGAACTTCGGGGTCGCGCCCTAGATTTCCTACTAAAATTACTTTATTTACAGAACCTGCCATAAATTATCTTCCTTTTTGTTCACGTTTTATTCTCTTTTTAGAGAGACAAATTAATCTAATTATGCTATCAAAGCTAGCATGAATTATCAAATAAACATATATTAATTTTTCTGTATAATAAGAACGGGATAAAAAATGGCAGAGTCAACCCATATTCACATTAAAGGTGCTAAAGAACATAACCTAAAAAATATCGATGTCGATATTCCAAAAAACGCCCTTGTTGTTATTACCGGCCTTTCAGGCTCGGGCAAATCTTCTTTGGCCTTTGATACCATTTATGCCGAAGGACAGCGCCGTTATGTGGAAAGTTTATCCTCTTACGCCCGCCAATTTTTAGAGATGCAAAATAAGCCCGAGGTCGAATCGATAGAAGGTTTAAGCCCGGCAATTTCTATTGAGCAAAAAACAACATCACGTAATCCGCGCTCAACGGTGGGTACAGTGACTGAAATTCACGATTATTTGCGCCTTTTATATGCGCGCGTGGGCATACCTTATTCGCCTGTTACTGGCTTACCGATAGAAGCCCAGCAGGTAAGCCAAATGGTGGATCGGATAATGGATATGCCGCCCCAAACCCGCCTATTGATACTCGCGCCCATTGTGCGCGGCCGTAAAGGAGAATACAAAAAAGAGATAGCCGAGTTACAAAAGCAAGGTTTTATGCGTATTCGGATTGATGGTGAAATTTACGATATTGCCGAAACGCCCACATTAGATAAAAAATTAAAACATGATATTGAGGTTGTGGTGGATCGGATTGTGGTGAAAGAAGATATCCAGACCCGCCTTGCCGATAGTTTAGAAACAGCCTTAGAATTAACCGATGGCATTGCATGGGCATTAGATAATGATAGCGGCGAGCGCACAATATTTTCATCGAAATTTGCCGACCCCGAAAGTGGCTTTACCTTAGATGAGATTGAGCCACGGATATTCTCGTTTAATAATCCCTTTGGTGCTTGCCCCGATTGTGACGGCTTGGGCGAAAAAATCTATTTTGATGTGGATTTAGTCATCCCCGATAAAAATTTACAAGTGAAAAATGCAATTGTGCCTTGGCAAGGGCGTGAAGGTAAATTTTATCGCCGTGCTGTACAAAATTTATGTGCATCCGTTGGGGCATCGGCCAATGATAAATGGAAAGATTTAAACCAAAGCCAACAAGATGATGTTATGGCCGCAATATCGCGCTATTTGGATAAACGTTACCGCGAAACCGATAGCCAATTGGTGCGCGAAGGCTTAGAGAAATATCAGCGCACAACCGGTTGCCCCTCTTGTAAAGGTTACCGCTTAAAGCCCGAAAGCCTATGTGTGAAAATTGGCGAAAAACATATTGGCGAAATCTCCGAGCTTTCTATTCGCCGTGCCGTGGAATGGTTTGAGGCGATTGATGATAAACTCACACCCAAGCAGCAAGAAATTGCTTATCGGGTTTTGCGCGAAATTAAAGAGCGTTTGGGCTTTTTAAATTCGGTGGGTTTGGGTTATTTATCTCTTTCGCGGGCTTCGGGCACATTATCGGGCGGCGAAAGCCAACGTATTCGTTTGGCCTCGCAAATCGGCTCTGGCCTTACAGGGGTTTTGTATGTGTTAGACGAACCTTCTATTGGCTTGCACCAAAGGGATAATGACCGTTTACTCGCCACCTTAAAACGCTTAAGAGATTTAGATAACACGGTAATTGTGGTGGAGCATGACGAAGATACCATGAATGCCGCCGATTATTTAATCGATATGGGCCCCGGTGCGGGTATCCATGGGGGAGAGATTATCGCCCAAGGCAAACCCGAAGCCGTAAAAAAGAATAAAAAATCCTTAACCGGCCAATATTTATTAGGGAAAGAAAAAATTGAAATCCCGAAATCCCGCCGTAAAGGTAATGGCAAAAAAATCCAAATTATCGGGGCAAGTGGTAACAATTTAAAAGATATCAATGCCGATATTCCTTTGGGTAAATTTGTTTGTGTTACAGGTGTTTCGGGCAGCGGGAAATCGACTTTAATTAACGAGACCCTTTACAAGGCCCTTGCCCATACGATGAATGGTGCAAAAGATTTAGCAGCCCCCCATAAGGCAATTAAAGGTTTAGAGCATATTGATAAAATTGTCGATATCGATCAATCGGCCATTGGGCGCACACCGCGCTCTAATCCGGCAACTTATACGGGGCTATTTTCGCCCATTCGTGATTGGTTTGCGGCATTGCCCGAGTCGAAAATACGTGGTTATAAACCGGGTCGCTTTAGTTTTAATGTCAAAGGAGGCCGATGCGAGGCTTGCCAAGGTGCCGGATTACAAAAAATTGAAATGCATTTTTTACCCGATGTTTATGTGGAATGCGATGTTTGTAAAGGCAAACGCTATAATCGCGAAACTTTAGAGGTTCAATTTAAAGGCAAAAGCATATCGGATATTTTGGATTTATCAGTCGAGGAAGCTTTGGAGTTCTTTCACGCTACCCCTTCTATTCGCGATCGGTTATCCACCCTTGACCAAGTGGGTTTAAGTTATATCCATTTAGGTCAAGCGGCCACAACATTATCGGGCGGTGAAGCCCAGCGGGTAAAATTAAGCCGAGAGCTTGCCAAACGCGCCACAGGCAAAACATTTTATTTGCTCGATGAACCGACAACAGGTTTGCATTTTCATGATGTTAAAAAGCTTTTAGAAGTTTTGCATACGCTTGTTGACCAAGGAAATACCGTTGTGGTGATTGAGCATAATTTAGATGTGATTAAAACTGCCGATTGGATTATTGATTTGGGCCCCGAGGGTGGCTCGGGCGGTGGCGAAATTATTGCCAAAGGCACACCTGAACAGATAGCCAAAATAAAAGAAAGCCATACAGGCCAATATTTAAATAAGATTTTGGATAAGAAAAAATAAATCTTGCAATTTTTTAAGGATAACTGCAAAATTTTATAAATATTTTATTGGGAGTATGATAATGAAAAAATTACTATCTTTGCTATCACTTATCACATTATTTAATTTATATGGCTGTGCCTATTACGAACAAACGGGTGAAGAATGGCACGATATGACACCCCAAGAGCGTAACCACAGAATTGATGAAACACGCCAAAAAAGGGAAGGCAAAGGTACATATTAATTCTTTTATTTTGATGAATAAAAATAGATTTTTAAAGAAAAATAAATTTATATTTATTTTTTCTTTTTGCGTTGGCGATATTCGTTCCAAGTGAACATCAGTGCCAAAATACCGCCCCAAACTAAAATCAGATAAAAAAATGTATTAATTACACCGCCCATTTGTTTTTCCTTTTTGTTAATCAAGTGGGATTTAGAAATTTTATTGGGGTTTTTTGCAGCATACTATTATACTTCTTTTAAATATAGGCTAATTAAAGTTGTTTTTCAAGATTCATAAACTTTACAAGCCAATAATTTATATTATTTTTTTCTCTTTTATACATTCTTTAAAACCCACCAAAACACTAGGATACATACAATAATTCCCTTGTATTCCTAATATTTTTAAGGTTATAATCAAGTTTATAAATATTCTAAATAAATAATGAATAAGGAAGAGATTCATGTCGAAGATTCAAGATTTAACCCTACCACCCGATTTAACCGAAAAATCGGGTACAGGGCCGGTTCAGCGTGCTTTCCCGATTTATAAAAACAGTTTACCCCCTTGTAACCATGCTTGCCCAGCTGGCGAGGATATTCAGGCATGGCTTGCTTATGCACAAGATGGTAAATATAAAGAGGCTTGGGAAACTTTAGTCCAAAATAACCCTACACCGGCTATTCATGGTCGGGTTTGTTATCACCCTTGCGAAAGTTCTTGTAACCGTATGTATACCGATGAGCCAATCCAAATTCATGCAATTGAGCGTTTTTTAGGCGATTTAGCCATACAAGAAAATTGGGCATTCCCCAAACCCAATGAAAAATCGGGTAAGCGTGTACTCATTGTGGGTGCGGGGCCATCGGGGCTTTCGGCAGCTTATCATCTGTGCCGCCTTGGCCATGATGTAGAAATTCAGGATAACGGAACCCATGCCGGCGGTATGATGCGTTTTGGTATCCCTGCATATCGTTTACCCCGTGATGTTTTAGATGGTGAAATTAATCGTATTATCGAAATGGGCGTAACTTTAAAGCTAAATACAGCCGTTACCGATGTGATTAAAGCCAAAGAAGAAGGTAATTTTGATGCCGTATTTATGGCAACCGGCGCACACCGCGCGCGGCGTGTTGACATCCCTGCCCATGACGAAGAACATGTGCTTGATGCCGTACGTTACCTGCGTGATGTTGCCGAAGGTACCTTCCCTGAAGTGCGCGACAATGTGGTTGTTTATGGTGGTGGTAACACAGCAATGGATGCCGCACGTACCGCACGGCGATTAGGAGCCAATGTAACCGTTGTTTATCGCCGCGATCGTGAATCGATGCCTGCCCATGATTTTGAGGTTGTGGAAGCTTTAGAAGAAGGCATTGAGTTTCATTTTCTACGAACAATTAACCAAATAGATAAAGATAAAATTATCTTAGAAAAAATGAAACTTGTGGATGGCCGCCCGCAGCCCACCGAAAAACATGAAGAAATTGACGGCGCAACTGTTATTTTAGCTTTAGGCCAAAATGTCGATACATCTATTTTTGAACATGCCGAAGCTATTGAGATTAAAGATAATGTGGTGATTGTGGGTGAAAATATGATGACCGGTGCCGAAGGCATTTTTGCCGGTGGCGATATGATCCCATCTGACCGTACCGTTACCATTGCCACAGGCCATGGTAAAAAAGCTGCCCGCCATATCGATGCTTGGTTAAGGGGTAATATTTATGAAAAACCTCCTTCACCCACTCTTATACCTTATGAAAAACTCCAATTATGGTACACAACCAAGGCCGATGCCACCCAACAAGCCCAAAAAGCCGCGGCAATTCGTAGCCAAGATTTCTCGGAAGTTTTGGGTGGTATTTCCGAAACCGAAGCCAAATATGAGGCTCGGCGTTGTTACTCCTGTGGTAATTGCTTTGAATGCGATGGCTGTTATGGCTCTTGCCCAGAAAATGCAATTATTAAATTAGGCCCGGGCAAAGGCTATAAAATCGATGTGGAAAAATGTACCGGTTGCCGTGCCTGTGTATTGCAATGCCCTTGCTATGCAATCATGATGAATAACGAGGAGATTATCAATGTATAAGGATTTATCTGAACAATGGGTCATGGTTGATGGCAACGAGGCCGCAGCGCATATTGCTTATAAAACCAGTGAAATTTGCCCTATTTACCCAATCACGCCATCTTCTACTATGGCTGAGCTTGCCGATGAATGGTCGGCATTAGAAATTAAAAATATTTTTGGCGAAGTTCCGCAAGTGGTGAGTTTACAGTCCGAGGCCGGTGCTGCCGGAACCCTCCATGGTGCGCTCCAAGTGGGGGCTTTATCTTCTACATTTACGGCATCGCAAGGTTTAATGCTCATGCTGCCCAATATGTATAAAATTGCTGGCGAGCTTACCCCTTGTGTTATCCATGTGGCTGCACGCTCTTTAGCCACCCAAGGGCTTTCTATTTTTGGTGATCACCAAGATGTTATGGCGGCACGCACAACAGGCTTTGCCATGCTTTCGGCCACCAATGTGCAAGAAGCCCAAGATATGGCCATGATTGCCCATGCCACAACTTTAAAAGCACGGATTCCGTTTTTACATTTCTTCGATGGTTTCCGAACCTCTCACGAAGTTGCAAAAATCAAGCAATTATCCGATGATCATATCAAGCAAATGATTGATAACGAGCTTGTGTTGCGCCATCGTGAGCGTGCCCTTAATCCGGAGCATCCGGCTATGCGGGGTACGGCACAAAACCCCGACACGTATTTTCAATCGCGCGAAACTGTTAATCGGTATTACGAAGCCACACCGTCATTGGTTCAAGAATCTATGAATAAATTTGCCCAGCTCACTGGTCGTAAATATAACCTGATGGATTATTATGGTGCGCCTGATGCCACCAAAGTGATTATCATTATGGGTTCTGGTAGTAGCGTGGTGCGCGATGTCGTGGAAGATTTAACCCAAAAAGGCGAAAAAATCGGTGTGGTTGTTGTGCGCTTGTATCGTCCGTTCTCGGTTAAAGCATTCAACGAGGTTTTACCCCAAACAGTCGAAAAAATTGCTGTGCTTGACCGCACAAAAGAACCCGGCAGTACGGGCGAACCATTGTATCAAGATGTTACAGCAGCATTTTCTGAATTAATGATGGATAAAAAACGCACGAACTTCCCACTGATTGTGGGCGGCCGATACGGGTTATCCTCTAAAGAATTTACACCCGCTATGGCCAAAGCTGTTTTTGACGAGCTTAATAAAAATGTGCCGCAAAAAAGCTTTACCGTGGGTATTATCGATGATGTTACCCATAAAAGCCTTAGCTATGATAATAGCTATAATTTAGAGATACAAGATAATGTACGGGCTCTATTTTATGGCTTGGGTTCCGATGGTACAGTGGGTGCGAATAAAAACTCCATTAAAATCATCGGCGATTTGCCCGAATATTATGCCCAAGGTTATTTTGTTTACGATTCAAAAAAATCGGGTTCGCAAACAATATCCCATTTGCGCTTTGGTAAAAAACCGATTGAAGCCCCCTATTTGGTGCAAAAAGCCAGCTTTATTGCTTGCCATCAGCCCCAATTTGTTAGCTTTGTTGATATGCTATCCAATGCCGAGGACGGTGCGACATTCTTGCTCAATACCCATTACGGCCCCGAGGAAGTTTGGCAAAATTTACCCATATCGGTACAAACACAAATTTTAGATAAAAATCTAAAATTCTATGTAATTGATGCTTATGATGTCGCAAACAAAGTGGGCATGGGGCGGCGAATTAACACGATTATGCAAACATGTTTTTTTGCATTAGCTGGTGTTATGCCCGAAGACGAAGCGATTGCGCTTATTAAAAAAGCTATCGAAAAAACCTATAGCCGTAAAGGTGCCGATGTTGTGCAAAGCAACTTTGCCGCTGTTGATGGAACATTAGAGAATTTATATAAGGTAGAAGTTCCAAATGCCACAACAGGCCGCGGATATACCGCACCGATTGTGCCTGAGCATGCACCGCATTTTATTAAAGATGTAACCGCACGCATGATGGCTGGCCAAGGGGATGACATTCCGGTTTCTCGCCTGCCTGCCGATGGCACATACCCCACGGGCACAACCAAATGGGAAAAACGCGACATTGCGCAAAATATCCCCATTTGGCGCGATGATTTATGTATTCAATGTGGTAATTGCTCTTTTGTTTGCCCCCATGCGGCTATTAGAGCCAAATTTTATAACAAAGATCAGCTTAAAGGCGCACCTTTGCATTTTCAGTCGCAACGCATATCGGCAAGGGGTTTTCCGGAAACACGCTATACACTCCAAGTATTTCCCGAAGATTGTACCGGTTGCGAGGCCTGTGTTGTGGCCTGCCCTGTGCGCCATAAAGACGAAAATGGCCAAGAGGTTCGGGCAATTAATATGGAAGATAAAATTCCGCATCTTTCTCGCGAGAAAGAAAATTGCTCTTTCTTCCAAACCATACCCAATCAACCCCGCCGAAATATCGATTTCTCTAACGTTCGCGGTGTGCAATATTTAGAGCCGTTATTTGAGTTTTCGGGTGCTTGTGCCGGTTGTGGTGAAACACCATATTTAAAACTGATTACACAGTTATTTGGCGACCGGTTATTGGTGGCCAATGCCACAGGCTGTTCTTCTATTTATGGTGGTAACTTACCCACAACACCATGGACAAAAAATGACGATGGCCGCGGCCCGGCATGGTCGAACTCGTTATTTGAAGATAATGCCGAATTTGGCCTTGGTTTCCGCTTAGCTGCCAGTAAACAACGCCGTTATGCCGAAAGCTTGTTAAAAACCATGAAGGATAATTTGGATCCGACATTGGTGGATGAAGTTGTGAGTGCCCCGCAATTTACCCAAGGGCAAATCTCGATACAACGCGAGCGTTTAGCCAAACTTTCGGCACAGCTTGCTAATCGTACCGATGAAGCCAGTATGAATTTAAAATCGGTATTGGATTATCTGATTCGGCGCTCTATTTGGATTGTCGGTGGTGATGGCTGGGCTTACGATATTGGTTCATCGGGTATTGACCATGTATTATCATCGGGTAAAAATGTAAATATTTTAGTAATGGATACCGAGGTTTACTCAAATACGGGTGGGCAAAACTCTAAATCCACCCCGATGGGTGCCGTTGCTAAATTTGCTGCGGGTGGTAAAAACACGGCCAAAAAGGATTTAGCCTTACAAGCGATATCTTATGGTAATGTTTATGTGGCGCGTATCGCTTATGGTGCCGACCCCCAACAAACATTGCGTGCCATGCGCGAGGCCGAGGCTTACCCGGGTGTATCCCTTGTAATTGCCTATAGCCATTGTATTGCCCATGGTATCGACATGGCAAAAGGTGCCGAGCAACAACAAAAAGCTGTTCATTCAGGGCACTGGCCGCTCATTCGGTATAATCCGGTATTGCGCGAAAAAGGGCAAAATCCGTTTAGTCTCGATAGCTTGCGCCCTTCTATTCCGTTGGCTGAATATCGTATGGGTGAAAACCGTTTCCGTTCACTTATTGCAAAAATGCCAAAAGAAGCGGAACGTTTGTTGGATATTGCCTCGGAAGTATCGCTTAATCGTTGGGCAGTTTACGAGGAAATGGCCACACGCAATGCGGCAACTTTTCACCCAGATGCAAGAACAGAAAAAGAAGTTGATATTGCTAAATCATAACCTATATAGAATTATAATATATATACAACAAGTATATATAAATTTTACAGAAGGAGTTTAGCAATGAGAAAGACTGTACTGTTTGGGACAACTATTTTAGCTGGTGCATTTGTAATGAATGCATCAGCCCATGTTCGTGACGGACTGGTGGATACGTCCCCTACCAATTTTGAACTCACAATTTTAGGTGAAGTTTCGGCTTATCAGGCTTTTACATCAATTGATGTAAAAGATAATGCGGGTAATGATGTTTTGGTCGATAGCTATTTTGGCCAAAATTACTCGGCCGATATCGACTTTAATGCCCGAACCCATATGCGCGATTGGAATATCGGTGGGATTGTCGAGCTTGATTATCTATCGAATGATGAATTTAGTATCGATGAACTTTATTTGGAATTTCAAAATGATAATGTTGGTATGTTCCGCTTGGGTCTTGCGCCCTCGCCATCAGATGAATTATCCTTAGAGGTTGATTTACCCGGCGAGAATTACGATGATGACCGGGATTTTGGTAAAGATATTCGTTCCATCGATTATTTTAGTGCCATTGGTAATAGTCGTTTTGCCGATGATGCCAACCAAATTAGTTATTACTCACCCAAATTTGGCAATATGTTCCAATTTGGTGTAGCCTATATTTTTGGTGAGCGTGATATAACCGAAAATATTGATACATCGGGTAATGTTATTGGGGTTTCTACCTATGATAGCTTAGACCATGATGGATTAAGCAACAAAATAAGCGATGATGCCGTTGAAGTTGCTGCAAAATTTGAGAACACATGGGGTCAGTTTGATTTTGCCGTATCGGGTGCTTACCGCTACTATTTCGATAACAAAACCAGCTATGTAGCAAGCGATGGTAGTGTTTGGTCTGTTTTAGGTATATTGCCTGAATCGCAATGGACAACCGGCTTACAATTGGGATATGGCGGATTTGATTGGATAACCACTTATGGCGAAACCTATTATGCCGATATTGATGCCAAAGATTGGGGTGTGCGCACTGGTTTTATTTATAGTTGGGACCGTTGGCAAGTGGGCGCTGCCTACGAGCTCGGTGTTGATGGCCAAAAATCGGACGATACATTAAAAACCCAATTGGTTGAAGCTTCGCTATCTTTACAAGTGTTCGATGGCATGTTGTTCCATACCAATATTGGTTATGCATGGTCGGACTTCGATAAAAATAGCGCTTTGGCTGATTATGATGCCAGTGCATTTGAAGTTAGAACTGGTATTGATTTATCGTGGTAAAATTTACCTTTGACCATAAAAAAACCAAACTCAATTTGAGTTTGGTTTTTTTATTTCATTACATATATAAATTATAATTCTTTTAGCGAATCATCAAATATAACAGTTACATCATCGGTTGGCTCTTTGGTCATTAGGCTAACCGCATATATAGCGGCCGATGCCAAAACAAATGCCGGCAGTAACTCATAAACATCAAAAATACCACCGCTCATTTTGTTCCAAGCAACCACAACAACCGTACCAACAACCACGCCCGCAATGGCACCGGCAAGGTTCATACGGCGCCAATAAAGCGATATTAAAATTACCGGCCCACAAGTGGCACCCAAACCGGCCCATGCGTAAGATACAATGGATAACACAGACGAATTTTCATCTAACGCAATAAATGCAGCGACAATTGCAATTACCAAAACAGCTAAGCGCCCCACTAATAATTCAATTGAGTTATCTTTTTGGTTCCGAATAATCCAACGCTCGAAAATATCGGAAGTAAAAGCTGCTGAGGCGATTAACAATTGGCTATCGGCAGTAGACATAATAGCCGCCATAATCGCCGCAAGTAAAATGCCCGAAACCAATGGATGAAATAAGATACCCACAAAGGTAACAAACACACGCTCTGGATCGGCTAAAGCATTATCGCCCGTAAAATAGGCCGCCCCAATTAACCCGATTAAAATCGCACCAATCATGGTAAAGAAAGACCAGCTAGAGGCAATAATTTTGGCTTTATTCACCTCTTTTGCCGAAGATATTCCCATAAATCGGCTAATAATATGGGGCTGGCCAAAATATCCTAAACCCCATGCCATAAGAGAAATTATTGAAACAAGGCCAATAGCTGTGCCATCGGGTTTTTTAAAGAAGTCTAAATAACTGCCTTGGGCATCTAGGCTGGTTTGCACAGCCCCCCAACCGCCAAGCTCCGATAAAGCCACCAAAGGAACAACCACAAGGGCAAGCAACATAAGTAGGCCTTGGATAACATCGGTCCAACATACGGCCATATAGCCCCCTACTAGGGTATAGCCCACAATGAGCAACATGCCAATAAATACCGAGGCCTGATAATTAATGCCAAAGACCTCCGAGAATAATTTACCACCCGCAACAAAGCCCGATGCGGTATAAAATAAGAAAAAGAAGAGAATAACAAGGGCAATAATTAAACGTAATATACCCTGATGATCCCGAAAGCGATTTTCGATATAACCGGGTATTGTAATGGAGTTATTGGCTCTTTCGGAAAATATTCGTAAACGTTTAGCCACAAATTGCCAATTAGCGATAATGCCTAAATAAAGGCCAAGGGCAATCCAAAAAGCTTGCATGCCGCCTGTAATGGCAAAACCGGGCAAGCCTAAAAGTAACCACCCGCTCATATCAGATGCCACAGAGCTTAAAGCACTCGGAAACGACCCTAAAGTTCGACCACCCAAAACATAATCTTCGACATTTTTGGTTTTAAAATAAAAATAACCGCCAATAGTTAACATTAAAAGCATGTAGAGTGAAAAACTAAAATAAATATATCCGTTATCCATGCTGTTTCCTTTCGTCTTCTTTTTGTTTATAAGCGCATAAGCTCCGTATTACCCACAGTGCGGGCAATATCGGTACTTATGGTTTTTTCGGTCGTTAAATTAATAATCATATCCATATTTAACGATATCCGGCCATTATCGTTATAAATTAAATTGGCCATATTATAAACCGGTATGACCTGTTTATTATCCCATGATATTTTTTTTGTAAGCTGCGCAATATTTTTATGGCATGTTAATACGCCATTGGCTTCACTTAAAGATGCATCATCTCGCCGTATTTCATAAGGGGGTAAAATATCCGTTTTTAAAAACTCTTGCCACGGATAAGGTAGTTCATCATTAAGTAACAGTTTATTGGTTGATGCCCAAACAGCGATAATTGCGAGTAGACTATGAAAATTGGGTTGAGCATAATCGATAAATATATTTCCCCTTGGTTGTAAAGAGAGTATATTCGATTCTCCCGTAATGGCCGGCAATGTTAAATTTTTTGTAAAATATGGCACCCAAAATGTTGCTAAATCATGCAAATAATTATCCATAATATCCAATTGCGATTTCGGTAAATTCAGAATATTTACCTTTTTTTGCCATTGTTTGATAGCTGCAGCAATATCCGATTTTTGCCAAGCAGAAGTGTTAACTCGTTTTAAGTTACCATCTCTAATATCACTGGCTGTAAATAAATAGTCTGTATTATTTTGATGCCGATTGGTAATGGGGGCAAAACGTTTAAGATAATGGGGGCCGCCGGCTTTAGGCCCCGTGCCCGATAATCCGCGCCCACCAAAAGGCTGCATACCCACAATGGCACCAATTTGGTTACGATTAATGTAAATATTACCAATAGGCAAATTTTTAGCAATATATTCGCTATTATAGGATATACGCGAGTGAATACCTGCCGTTAAACCATAACCAAGCGCCTTAATTTGTTCAATTAGCCCATCAAGCTCATTGCGCTCATACGCATAAATATGGAGTATGGGGCCAAATTGCTCTTTTTCTAGCTGATTAATATCGGTAATCTCAAATAATGTTGGGGCAACAAAGCTTCCTTTTTGTGTATCTTCGTTATGTTTAAGCGTATAGAGTAACAAAAATTTACTTGATTTTTCATTGATATATTTTTGTAAATTTTGTTGGGCTTCGCTATCAATAATCGGGCCGACATCGCAATTTAACGAGAGTGGCGAGCCAAATTTAAGCTCCTTCATTGCCCCTTGTAATAAGCCGCAAATATTAGCATAAGCATCTTTTTGCACACATAAAATACGCAATGCCGAGCATCGCTGCCCTGCCGATTGAAAAGCCGAAGCAATAACATCGTCTACCACTTGCTCTGGCAATGCGGTTGAATCGACAATCATGGCATTTTGCCCACCGGTTTCGGCAATAAAAGCCGCTTGGGGTGAATTTTCACTTAACGCTTTTTGAATATATTTGGCAACCTCGGTAGAGCCGGTAAAGGCCACACCCGCTAAATCTTCTAACTCGGTTAAAGCCGCCCCCACATCGCCTGCACCCAAAACAAGCTGTAAGGCCCCACTAGGTACACCCAATGTATGCATTTTTTTGATGGTATAATAGGCAATGAGCGATGTTTGCTCCGCCGGTTTTGCTATAACCACATTACCGCTTACAAGTGCGGCCGCAATTTGCCCAATAAAAATGGCTAACGGAAAGTTCCATGGGCTAATACACACCCAAATACCTTGCGCCTGATGATAAGCCGTTAATTTATCGGCTTGTAACGCATAATAACGGCAAAAATCAACAGCCTCGCGTATTTCGGCAATGGCATCTTTGCGGGTTTTTCCGGCCTCATAGATGCATAAATTCATATAATCCAGCCAATTTTCTTCGATCATATCGGCGGTTTTCAATAAAATTTCTTTGCGTTTTTTTATATTTGTCCCGGCCCATGTCACCACGGTATTTTGTGCAGCCTGATAAACATCATCGATTGATGCACGCTGAATATAAGCTTTCTCGCCAATTTTTAATAGATTATCAAAGGGTGCAAAACATTCTTGCGCATCTTCATTTTGTGTTAAATTTGCAGTAAGCGAATGGGCATTAAGCCCTAATGGGGCTGTGATATTGCTATCAATCACAGCCAATTGGCAATCATCGCTTAAATCATGACCCACCGAATTTTTGCGCCCTTGCCCATAAATATCGGGTGGTAAAACTATTTTTTCATTGGGTATTTGCGCAAAATTATTAACCAATTCAAACGGATTTTGTAACAAATTCTCTATGGGAATATCCGTATTACCAACCAAATGCACAAATGATGAATTGGCACTATTTTCTAACAAACGCCGTATTAAATAAGAAAGTAAATGAGAATATGTGCCCACAGGGGCATAAATGCGCGATGGTAACTGATATTCGGTAATGATTTGCTTATGTAAATCTTCGCCCATGCCAAACAGGCATTGGAACTCGTAATCAATATCTTTACCTTGCATCATCGCAATAACATCGGCAACCGTTGCCGCATTGTGGGTTGCAAATTGTGGATAAAAAACATCGGCATATTCAATAAGCTTTTGCGCACATATTAAATAGGCGGCATCGGTGGTTTCTTTGCGTGTCCATACGGGGTAGCTTTTTTCGCCCAATTCCTGATAATGTTTAATTTCGCTATCCCAATAGGCACCTTTAACTAAGCGCACCATAATTTTTTTATTATTCTGTTTGGCAACTTCATATAACCAATCAATCACCGCGGGGCAACGTTTTTGGTAAGATTGCACCACAACACCTAAACCGTCCCAACCGGCTAAATCGGGGTTTTTTAATAGAGCCTCCGTTGCATCTAAAGTAAGTTCTAAACGCTCAGCTTCTTCGGCATCAATATTCAGCCCGATATTATAATTTTTGGCCACAAGGCAAAGCTCGGTAAGCAACGCAATAATTTGGGGCAATGCATTTTGCTTTTGGCTATGCTCAAAACGCGGATAAATAGCCGAAATTTTAACCGATACACCGTAATTTTCGGTTACTTTGGCATCTTTGTTAGCCAGTTGCCCAATGGCATGCATGCTATCCAGATAACTTTGATAATAATATTGAGCATCATGGTGCGAGCGTGCGCCCTCACCCAACATATCAAAGGAGTAACGCCAACCGCTTGCCGTCATTTTTTGGGCTTTTTTAAGGGCAATATCAATATTTTCGCCCAACACAAATTGCTTGCCCATGATCTCCATGGATTTTTTAATGGCCGTGCGAATAATGGGCTGCGATGTTTTGGCACTAAAATCGCTTAAATATTCTTTAAAGCTCTTTTTTTGCTCTTTATTTAACTGTAAAAATTTATGGGTTAAAAACAAGCCCCAACTGGAGGCATTTACAAATAGGGAGTCACTTTGCCCCAAATGTTTTTGCCAATTTTCATGGTCAATTTTATCAATAATCAAGGCATCCTGATTTTGTTTATCTGGCGTGCGCAACATGGCCTCGGCAAGGCTCATAAGCATAATACCTTCTTCACTCGAAAGCGAATATTCCTGCCAAAAGGCATCAAAAATATTATGTTTGCTTTTATGACGAATTTCAGTAATGAGCTTTTTACCAACATTTGTTGCGCTATTAAAATCAATTTTATTAAAATCAAACTGGTTGATATAATATGCGTAGGCTTTACTTTCATCTTTTAAGTAAAATTTACGTATCATGCTTCTAGACACCATAAAAGTCTCCTTTTGCATATATCTTATGCTAACAACAAAACCCTACTTGAAAAAATGATTAAAAACAAGGCATTTTTTTTCATTTTTCATTCATTTCACCATTTACTGGCCTTATTCCATAAGATATTCATGGTTATTTTTTTAATAACTTCGGTTTATCAGTAAAGATTTTGGTCAACATATTTGCTTTTTCTTGACCTTAAATTGAGAATTGGATATTTTAAAGTGATTAGCAAAGGATTGAAAATGAGCAGTAAACAGCCGAGACTCTATCAAAAAATTGGAGAGCAGATTAAAGAAGATATTTTAACCGAATTTCAGGTGGGCGACCGTTTACCGCCAGAGCGGATTATTGCCGATAAATATAATGTTGGCCGTGCGGTGGTGCGCGAAGCAATTATTATGCTAGAGCTTGAAAATTTAGTAGAAGTTAAAAAGGGTTCGGGAATTTATCTCATTAGCGATGTTGGTTTATCCAGCCAATCGCTCACCGACCAAATTGGCCCTTTTGAGCATTTACAAGCGCGCCAGATTATCGAAAGCAATATTGCAAAATTTGCTGCCATGCAGGTTACCAAAGCCGATATTATCCACCTAAGAGAAGCCATTGATATGGAAGAAAAAAATCTGATAGATGGCCAAATAGACGATAGCGGCGATAAGATGTTTCATTTAGCACTTGCCCAAGCCACACAAAATAGTGCCTTTGTCGATATTATCAACTATTTTTGGAGCTGGCGCGAAATTAGCCCCATGTGGAAGAAGCTCCATAGCCATATCAACGATACAAATTATCGTAAAAAATGGTTAACCGATCATAAAGAAATCTTTACCGCCATTCATAAAAAAGAGGCCGATGCCGCCTATAACGCCATGTGGAACCATTTAGAGAATGTTAAGGAAACGCTGATTACGCTCTCTAATGCCGAAGACCCCGGCTTTGATGGTTATTTATATATGGATACACCCAAGTTATAAGCCATTATTATCCCCATTCATCCATTTAAAACCGTTATTTTTATGAAGATACAGGCAGAGAATATGCTCTTTTATGGGATTTCTATGGTTTTCTCTGCCTGTATTGGGATAATCCATAATACTCATACGGAATATTATGGATATTTATGGCTTAAAAATGGGCATCAGGGTCACTCATGCCAATCAAATCAAATGGCTCAAAGCTAATGACTACCTGATAATCTGTTTGGCGATAGGGATATTTTAACCGAACCGCTTTGGCTGTGGCATCGTAACGCCAGCCCAAATTGGCAGCGGCATATTTTTTGGGGTCAATGATTTGCGGTATCCGCTGCCCATCAATCTCGACCCAATAGCCACCTTTATGGATATTAATGACCTCTAAACTCAAGCTTTCCACTGGTGATGCATAATTGCCCTCATGGCTAAAATTAATCACATATTTTTCGGTATCAGCACCCGTATGAATATTGGTTTTTAGATAGTCACCCTTTTGATAATCCAAGGTTTTTCCGTCATCTTGGTACCAACAAAATTGGCTTTCTTTACCCGGTGCAAATAGAATATTCACCGCCTTCATTTCATCTTTTTGCAGGCGTTTTAGGTCGTTCGTTGTTGGGATAATCGCCCCTTCGGGAATGAATATCGGCACATCATCTAAGTCAACTTCTTGCTCTACAATCTCACCGCCTTGGTAATAATTGCGGCTAGTGTAATCGTACCAACCTTGGCCTTTGGGTAAGTAGGTTTGATGATAAATCTCACCTTCATTCACAATATTTGAAACCAGCATAGATGCACCAAACATAAAGTCCACAGCTTCGTGATAAACATCCGCATCCCCTTGGAAGTCGCAAATGAGTGCGCGCATTATCGGTTGGCCATCTTGGGAGGCCTTATAAAGCAGAGAATAAAGATAAGGCATATGCTGATAGCGAAAATGAATGGCATCTTTAATCATCTCGCCCACATCTTCATACATCCAAGGTTCGGTTACGGTATTATCGGTATTGCACGAATGGATAGAAAACCGAGGCATAAAAATACCATGTTGCACCCAACGCAAAAGTAGCTCGGCATCGGGGCGTTTACCCTGAAAGCCCCCAACATCGGCTCCTTGGTTAGCCACACCGCTTAAGCCCATGCCCAACATGGTTGCGATATTATATTTTAGGCTCTTCCAAGAGGTAAAATTATCCCCCGACCATGTTTGGGCATAACGCTGAATACCCGCCGCCCCTGAGCGACAAACCACATAGGGGCGCAAATTGGGATAAACCTGATGAATAGCTTTATGCGTTGTAAAGCACATCATGTTGGATTGAAACGAGCGTAAAGCCCCGGCATATCCGCCCATACCTTCATTATCGCAATAGGCATAGGCATCTTCTATTTCATATTCGCAATTATCATTCCAAACCGATGATGTTCCTTGCTCAAGCACTTCTTTAATCAGCTCTTGTTTCCAAAACTCGCGGGCTTTGGGGTTGGTGAAGTCCACAAACGAGCCTGCACCGCCCCACCATAAGCCTGTATAAGGTGCAGTAGCATCGGCTGTTTTAATAAAGGCATCATGGGCTAAAAAATCATTATATTTGGGATGCGTTAATAAAATACCCGGCTTTACATTGGGCGATACGGTAACACCCAAATTATTCATGGCGGCAAACCAAGCTTTGGGGTCATGAAAGCGGGTATGGTTCCATGTGAGAACATAGCGTTTACCATCGGCCCCTACTGTATAACCCGATGATAGCTGAAAACCGTCAATCGGGATATCATAAGCCAAATTTTGCTCAACAAAATCTAAAATTTCACCATCGCAATCTTTAGGAAGCTCCACATAATACATGGTTGAGCCCAAATATCCCAATGAATATAAAGGGGCTAAATAGGTTTTACCGGTTAAATCCGTATAGCGTTCAACCACCTTTTGCACACATGGCCCGTTGATGATAAATAGGTCGATATCGCCGCCATCGGTTTGGAAATACCCGTATGGATGCCAATAGCCGCTGACCTCGGCACCAAAATTAAACTTACTATTCCAAAAATTATTATAAAAATAGCCCGATGCCCCTTGGTCATTGCCTGAAATTTTAATATAAAACGGAATATGTTTGTATAAATTGGTTGTATTTTCGCTATCATAACCAATAGAATCTTTGGGGGCAATGGCAACCTCTTTACCAATTTTATTCAGGCTGCCTGTGCTTTCGCCCAGCCCATAAAAATTATCGTTTTTTTCAAGCTCAAAATAATGGAAGCGGCGGCCTAAATGATCCTCTCTTAACGCCCGCCCTTCTAAATCCTTATAGAGTAATCGGCCATTTTGATCTTTAACACCAAAGGCAAAAGGCTCTTTTTTAATGCGTAAAGTCAGGTTGCCTGCCGTGATATTAACAAAATTCCCTTCTTCGGTAATTTGTGGCAATAATGGCTTTACCCGTTTGCGCTCATTTTTTAAAAGGTTATCATAGGCATCGTCCCAAGCTGTGGTGACAAGGGCATAAGAGGCTTCTTCAAACTGGCTATCAAAACCACCACGAATACGAATAATATCTTCCGTTACAAAATATACCCGATAATCAAAGGCATTGGTTGAAACCACCAAATAATCATCAGACTGCTGAATCCCTAAAAATTTTACGGCTGTTTTCACGTTGCAACCTCCCTATCCTTGCAATTTTACCCATTAAACAGTAAATATTTAATACCAATTATAAAAATTTGTCAACCAAAATAGTCGGCTGATTATTTCGTATAAATACAATTATAAGCTGATTTATTTTTACCTATAGGCATATTCTTTTATTGGGGAAGGTACAGACAGATAAATGAAGGATTACTCTGATGAAAAAAATTATACCATTAATAACTTTAATATAGTCTATACATAAATATAGTCTATACATAATAAAATGATTATATAAACATCAGTGATAATTTGATACTAAGGGGTTTGCAGCCCCTTAATAATCCCCGCACACAGCTACGCTCTGGGCAACTTCGTTACATTAGGTAATACTAAAATTTATTATCATTTTAAGTAGTATTACCTATATTATTAAGCTTAACGTCAATTACGGCATTTGCCCATGGCGGACGTACCGATAAAAACGGTTGCCACCAAAATACAAAAACCGGCGGACGTCATTGCCATTAAAATAAAAGAGCAAACTTGGTGTTTGCTCTTTCTTTTTATTAAAATGGGAAAAATAGCGGGATAACAATAACCGATAATAAGGCAAAGATGATATTAAGCGGTAGGCCAACTTTTACGAAATCACTAAAATGATAGCCACCTGCCCCATAAACAAATGTATTGGTCTGGTAACCGATAGGTGTTGCAAAGCTTGCACTGGCCGCAAACATAACCGCAATAATAAACGGCCTTGGGTCTAACCCCAAATGCTGTGCCAACGCAATGGAAATTGGCCCTAAAAGTACGGCAACCGCATTGTTACTCACCATTTCGGTTAGTAAAGAGGTTAAAACATAGATACCAAATAAAATACCAAGGGGGCCGATATTTTGAGTAAGTGCCACCACATGCGCCACAATAAATTGGGCGGCACCGGTATTTTCTAGCCCCATGCTTAGGCCGAGCATTCCAAATATTAAAAATAATATGCGCCAATCAATGGCATTAAAAGCTTCATCGGGCTCTATGCAGCCTGTTACCATAACAACCACCGCACCAATAATAGCCAAGCCGGCTATAGGCATAATATCAAAGGCTGCGAGCATCATGACCAAAAAAATCACACCAATCGCTATGGGGGCTTTATTCCGACGAATAGGCTTTTCTTGAGGTTCGGATAAATTGACCACACCGCCATCGTCCAATAATTTCTTCATGCCTTGGGGTGGCCCTTCAAGCAAAAGTAAATCGGCAAATTTTAATTTGATATCATCAAAGTTTTTTCCCAAATTTTTATCATCGCGATGCAGCGCTAATATATATATTCCGTATTTTCGCCGAAGCGCCAACTGGCTAACCATGCGCCCAATAAGGCGAGAATCTTTGCCTATACTGGCTTCCATCATTACTGTCTTATCGCTGCTAATCGGCTCAAAATTTTCGTTATGGCCGGTAAAACGAATTTGCCCGTCTTCTTTTAACCCAAACAAATAGCCCGCATTGGTTTTTAATACCAATCGGTCGCCGGCCTGAATATGCAAATCTTTTAGCTCATTGCGCATAGAAACAACACCTCTAATTACATCGCGTATGGAGGCCTCGTTCGTATCAATCGGAAATTGCGAAAGCGGTATGCCCACATATTTAGATGTATGCGGAATGAGAATTTCGGCCATAAATCGGCGTTTGGGCTGGGCTGCAACAAGCTGCGATAGTGAATAACGATCGGGCAATAAAAACCGCCCCGCAAAAATCATATAAATTGCACCCACAGTTGCAAATATTATCCCCGGCATTGTCATCTCAAACATTCTAATTGGGGGTTGGCCGGCATCGGTTGCAACACCGCTCATTAAAATATTGGTAGATGTACCCACCAAAGTTAGGGTTCCGCCCAAAATTGCCGCAAATGAAAGCGGAATGAGTAACCGCGAAGGTGCCACTTTTAAACCACTTGCCAAAGAGATAATAATGGGTGTCATTAAAATGACAATTGGCGTATTATTCATAAAGGCCGATACCAAAATAACCACAAATATCATTACAATCATCAGCCGTAAAAAAGAGCCTTTGGCAATTTTTTGTAAAATATTCCCAATAAGCTGTAATACACCGGTACGCTCTAATGCCGCACTAATAATAAACATCATGGCAATGGTTATGGGGGCGCTATTACTAAATACCGTTAAAAAATCATTGGTTTTTAATATACCAAAGGCCAATAAAACCGAAGATGCTGCTAATGCAATGACTTCGGGCGGATATTTCTCCCACATAAAGGCAGCAAAAACCAAAACAGCTAATATCAAAACAAAAATTGCATCTGTGCCCATAATAACTCCTATAAAATTAGGAAAATGATTATTAGATATTATCTATCTAAACCCAAAAAACCGCAACAGCTAAATATTTTATCCTTGTTCTCCAATGAGCTCTTCTGCTTTTTTAAGTGCTTGTTTATAGTCCGATGCAAAATTTAAATGGCTTCGGCCTTTATGAATATGGGCTTTTTTTAACATTCTTAGGGGTTGGGCTTGCAAACCACTAAAAATAATTGATGTATTGGCATCGGCACATTGATTAATAACGGCTTCTAAAGCGGCTTCGCCCGTGGCATCTATGTAAGGCACAAGGCGCATGCGCAAAATTAATACCTTAGGCATTTGCCCCATGGCTTTAAATGTATCCACCAAATTGCTCGCAACGCCAAAAAAGAATGGACCTGTTATCTGGAACACTTCTACCCCTTCGGGTAAATCGAACCTTTGGGCTTCATAAGCGGCATCTTCATCATATAATGCGCCCGATTGCCGCCATTCAGATTTAATTTCGACCATCTCAGACATATGCTTCATAAATAACAAACAAGATAAAGTAACCCCAACACCGATAGCAACTGTAAGATCGACCAAAATTGTAAGCAAAAAGGTTAAAACCATCACAATGCGATCGGTGCGCGACATACGATAAATATGAATAAAATGCCCAATCTCACTCATGCCCCAAGCAACCATAAATAAAACTGCCGCTAAAGATGCCATAGGGACAAAAGCCATAATATCCATAGCAAAAAACATAAAAAGCAAAATGAATAAAGCATGAAACATACCTGCCACGGGTGTTTTACCACCCGCTTTAATATTGGTAGCGGTGCGCGCAATGGCTCCGGTGGCAGGCAAGCCGCCAAAAAAGGCCGAGGCAATATTGGCAAAACCTTGCCCGATAAGCTCCTGATTGGAGCGGTGTTTATAACCGGTCATACCATCGGCAACAACGGCCGAAAGCAAAGCTTCAATCCCCGCTAAAAAAGCAATGGTAAAAGCCGAAGGGATAACGCTTTGCATCTTTGTAAAGCTCCATGTGGGTAGTTGCGGCATGGGAAAGCCCGATGGAATATCCGAAAAGCGCGAACCAATAGTTTCAACAGGTATATGAAACAACGTAACCAAAACAGCCGATATAACGATGGCTACCAGATAGCTCGGTAATTTGGGTGTATATTTTCTTAACAAAATGATTACAAGTAGAGATGATAATCCAATAGCTAAAGTAGCTAAACTTAATGTATCAATCGTCTTTAAATAAGCTGCCCATTTTGGGATAAAATCGGCCGGCACATCTTCGAGCTTAAGCCCAAAAAAATCCTTAACTTGGCTAGATGCTATAATTACTGCGATACCCGCCGTAAAGCCAGTAACAACCGGTTGTGGCACAAATTTAATAATCTGCCCCATGCGCGCATAGCCAGCAATAACCAAAATGATACCCGCCATAAGGGTGGCTAAAATAAGGCCATCATAGCCATGTATAGCAATCACATTAAAAACAACAACCACAAAGGCACCCGTTGGCCCGCCAATCTGCACCCGCGACCCACCCAAAAATGAGATTAAAAAACCGGCTATAACCGATGTAATAAGCCCTTTATCCGGCGATGCCCCCGATGCAATTGCCAAAGCCATACCCAAAGGTAAAGCCACAATAGCAACTGTTAAGCCGGCAATAAAATCAGAGCGTAAATCCGCAAGTGAATAGCCATTTTTTATTAAAGTAAAGAATTTAGGGGTAAATGTTGGGTTCATATTATTTTATTTCTTTATTAATTGTTTTTATCTATGGGGCAAAACCATCAATATGGTTACCTTAAACAAAGCGATAAATTATAATAGCTGTTTACTATGAATACAAGATAAATACAGTTTTGTCTGTAGGGTATTATTGATGCACACAATTATTTAAGAAATGCTGTTGGTATTTTCAACGATAAACTAAACAATAACCTGAACAATAAAAACAAGAAAAATTAAAAGCAATAAAATAATACAATAAAAACAATCTTTTAACTGGTGGGCGTAACTGGGATTGAACCAGTGACCCCTTCGATGTCAAAACCGTTACTTGCTTGGAAAGTACAGCTTTACAGCCATTTCATTAAGACACAACCCCTCTAAAACATAGGTAAAAACACTTATAACCTGACCTATAACCTGACCTCGATATAATCTCTTTTTTGTTTCTTTAAATCATAAGCCCACTTTTTATGGTGGAGTATCTCTTTTATGCTTTTTTCGGTGGTTTTTTCTTCGTAACCTTAAATTCTTTTTTCCGTTCTCTATAAACTAATCAGCAAATAGCGTTTTTGGTTGTATTAAAATCATTAGCTATCTCGCTATAAGGCTTGCCACTATCAGCGAGTTTTAATATTTCGTCAATTTGGGTTTTTGTTCTCATTTACTCTTTCCACATCTCTTTTGATAAATTGTATTATGTGTGTATATTTGTCGCTTAGTCTCAACCGTATCCGTGTTATGACCATACAAATAATCATAAGCCACACATTCAGCATCACTGCCTAAGCCAACCATTTTGCTGCAACCGCTTGTCCATATCATCATCACTAATATTGTTAGTTTCTGTAGTTGCTTCATGTTTTTGCCTCCATGCTTCTTTTTGTTCTTTTTCGTTATCAATTTTCTTTTTGGTGCGTTGCCGGCTATTTTCTTTGCCTACCCCCAATAAAAAAGCACTTAAAATAAGTGCCAAAACAATTCCGATTTTTATTAATATCGCTTTAAACTTCATCCACAGGTTCACTATCATCTTCCCCCTCCATATCATCAAACCATTTTAAGGCGCTTAAATGTTGCAGCCAGTTACGCCGCCAGCCGTAAAATAAATTAACGGCTAATATTCCTAAAACTATCCGCCCTGCCGTTAAATCAAACGGATAAACCAAAAGCAGAATAACAATCAATATCCCCGTATGAATAAGCCATTGTTTATGTTTTTCCATTTTGTTTGACCTCGCAAACTGGTTTTCTAACGTCAAGGTAAAAAATCAAACATAAGCAAACCGCGATTAATCCCAATAAGGATATTCTCAGAATCCCTACAACAGGGTTAATCAACAAATACAAACAAATAGTAATTGCGAAAACATAAGCCCAGTTACGTCTTGAAAAAATTGGATGTTTCATTATCTAAAATCCTTTCCTACCTAAAATCCTTTTCTCTCACCGTAAAAGACGGGCAAGCTTTATTTGCAAACTCATAATGTCCGTGAAGTGTGGCATTAGGGAACTGTTTCCATAGTTCTTGCACCAATGTTTTCATAGCTGCTTTTTGGCGGTAAGTACGGGTATCTTTTGGGTTCAATTTTTTATCCACACCGCCTACATAAGCAATACCTATAGAGCGAGCATTTTGGCCATGCACATGCGCCCCGATACGCTCAATCGGGCGGCCTTTTTCAATCGTACCATTAAGGCGAATAAGATAATGATAACCAATATCATTCCAGCCCCTTTGTTTATGCCACCCTCTAATGGTTGCTACACTATAATCTTTGCCCTCAACCGTTGCTGTGCAATGTAAAATAATCTTTTCAATCTTTCTCATGATCACACTCTCCAAAGCTTTAATGCAAAATGGGCAGCCGAGGCTAAACCCCCACCTAAAAATATAAACATCCACCATGCCCCTTTTGCACGTTGCCATTCTTTTCTTAGTTCTTTGACTTCTTTCAGCAATTCATCAAGCTGGGCTTCTCTGTGTTTACTGGTTTCTTCTAAACGTGTTAAACGTTCAATAAAAGCTTGTTCATCCATTTATTTTCTCTCCTAATGTTTTTTGAACATAAAAAAACCACCCAAATGGGTGGTTTTAGAATTTTAATATTTGTACCTTTATAACTCGTGGCTTAACCAGAATTAAACTTTTGTGTCAATTTTTCTAGCTGTGTTTTTGTCGGCTTTTGTTTGCCGTGACCCCTTACACACAAACACATAGATACCCCACCCTTCTTTTTTTCGAATTTTGCACAAATATTTTTTAAATCTAAGTGATATTGTTCAACATGATTATAGTTTCTATAGCCAGACAACTCGTCTGGCGTATAATGTTGCCTTTCTAAATCTGCTCGTATTAGTGCTGCAAATATATCTGCCAACTGTAACCCTGCTGTAAGTAAAGAGTCGGCAAACATTGGGGCTTCCAAAATGTTTTTTAATGTCTTTCCATGAGTATTCCCGAAGTAATAACCTAAAAGGCTTTTTGCGGCACCATAGTCTGTCCCTTTATTTGGTGTTATATGTGCCATTCGGGAATCTATTATCACGATTCCCTCACCTTGTACATAATCAAGGTGCTTCTCGTAAAATGAAATTATATGAGTTAGCCCAGCTATATACTCTTTAGCACTTATATAAACTTTATTTGGTTCTTTCCGTAAACAATATGTGAATGATACGCCATTGTATTTTTTTACAAGCCTTATCACAGCTTTTAAAAATTTTTGCCTTAGCTCATTTTTTGCATTACCAGGTCGTACAAGGTCAGCACCTTTTATTTCATATTCGTATGCCTCTACTCCTAAATTCTTGATCTGTTCATCAAAGAAACTTCTTTTAAGTCTTACGAGGTCTTGAGTATAATCTTTCCAGCTATTAATAGGTAAGGCTATCCCAGCCAGAACAAAAGTTGGTGTTTGGGAAGATTTCATGGGAATAGAAATAGAATTAGGTAAACCAGACTCATCTATGTATAATGCGTATTTAATTTTATGTCCCCCATATTGATTAGGCTCCTAAAAAGGAGCCTAAGGGCGTCCACACCGTAAATATAATTACTAAGTTGCCATGAAAGGCTACTAAATGTGAACTTTGATTAAAATGTATGCATTATATGTATTTTTGTCAATGATTTTCGTAAATGTCTTGGATTTAACACACTTACACAGTACTTTTCTATTCTACATGTAGAACTAAAAACACACTAATTGAACCCAATTAAAAAGATTCGATAACTCATATATCGTTTAAACAAACCCCTTTCAACAATAAAAAGAGCCATAAGGCTCTTTTTCTGTAACATTTCTCTAATTGTAGTTAAGTCGCAGCTAGCGAATTAAATTATTTATTATCAATCCGCTTGACATTTTACATTCGCTCGCAGTATAACTCTCACTTCTTCTTTCGCATTCAACCTTCATATAATGTTCTAATATATCCCCAATTTTTTCTGTATTTTTAGAAATATTTTCAAGCTCATCTATTGTATCTGATGATAAATCATTCAAACTATCAGCTAAATCTTCAAGTTCATACTCATAATCATTTACATAAGGCATACTCCGCTTAATTGTTTGTCCTAGATACAATACACTTAAAACTATTACTGACAAGTACATTATATGAATATAATATTTTCTCACCTTACCCTCCTGGCATTATCTGCCCTGGTCTCCACCAGTATTTAATGCCCTTACTTTCGTTTTGTCTATTATATTTTTCTAGCATGGAGCGATAATCAGGGTCAATAACCGTTTTGATTTGCTCAAACCCCATACGTGAAACAAACAAACGTAAATACCAGTGAGATTGTCCTGGAATATATTGTGTTGCTTCACTAAACATCCGCCTTGCTACATCTCGACTATTGCCCTCACTCATTTCCCCAAACTCTTTTTGAGCTTTAGTAAACCATGTTATTGGGTCTGCAATTAATGGGCCAACAGTAGAACGTATCGCACCTGCAGCAGGGTCACCATAGTTTCTATTGTCTGCAACAAAATAATCAACAATCGGCAACGCACCGCCACGGCTCATAGCTTCAAACCAAAATTTTTTGCTAGATAGATATTCTTTATTTATGGGGTTTTCACCTTTTAGATAATCCTTGGCTATAGTTGCAAACATACCTGATAGGGTAAGCACCGCAAACAGTTGCGATGTTCTTGCCGCTTTCATTGCTAAGGTTGGATTCATATCCATAATCCGCATAAAATGTTGTTGTATCATTGCTATCGGAAAGCTCTTTAACATAGCAACACTCTCCATAAAAATACCAGCAAGTGTACCTTTACTTCCGCCCCGAAAATAACTTGTAATCGCTGCATTAGGCATTAATACGCCCTGATCTCTAACCGCTGACAATAAACTAAAATACTTCAAAGCAACATCTGCATCAGTAATATTTAATGGCATCAACAACTCAACACCATTCAAGTTATGGGGCTTAGAGTTACGAACAATATTCCACTCCGCATCCCCTATTCCATGTTGCCCCATCTCAATGCGCATTTTTTCGTTTAATGCATCAAATGTTTTATTTCGGCTTTGGGCAAATTCATCGGCCATAACCATAATATTTGCTTTTCGGTTCGCCTCGGTATGGCGCACAAGCCCCGATGTTTTCATAGAAGTATCGGCTATTTGTTGTGTCAAATTAATGTTAGATGCTGCATTCATCACCCGATAATCAGATATATTTTGTTTGGCTAGAACTTCTACGTGGAAACCTAAAGAGTTCAACTCCGCCTGTGAATGCCGCCCACTTTTTTTTACTTCTTTACCATAATATGTAAGCATTTTAGAGGTACTTACACCTAGACGTTTCATTGTATAGGTAGACAAACCTAAATCAGTTGGTAAAGCCGTAACTACAGCACCACCTAATTTAGATGCGTACCAAATATCTTTTGTTCCCTTAATAATATTATTCACTTTTTCATTAATAACCTGAAAATTCTGCCCCGTAATTTCACCATGTAATTTATTTAATCTTTCTTTAGTGCTTCTTTGCTTATCCATAACATAACGAGATTTTTTTAAAGAACCAGTCGTATCCATATCATAAAGGGTTTTATCAATCAGATTTTCAAGCCATGCTTTTGTTGCCTCCGGGTTAGGGCCCAGCCTCTGCATAATACCTATTTCACTTGTCATGCGCTCAATATGGCTTGTTATCGTATCCAATAAGCCCTTTTCACCATATAACTCATTATATTGCTTCCAAGCGTCAAAATCTTTGAACTGCAATGTTCTCGGGTCATTATGTTTGTTGGCTAATGCCTTGTTGCCAAATTGCGGGGTATCATCAGCAAATAATGTATGATTGCTGGCGATCTCATCATAAACCCCTTCAAGCTTTGCTAACCGTTCCGCCCGTGTAAACTCGCTCCACTTCATGCCCGTTTCTTCATCAAACATACGTTCAAAGTCAAGCATATTATATATTTTCAAATACGCATCCTTACCTGCTGCACGAACTTTAATGGTTGAATGGCTCTGCGGAATATTCCAATCTTTACGAAAAGATATATCGCCGCCCAACTCATTAAAATTAAGTCTTAAATCCTCAAATACTTTTTTTAGCGTTTGGGCTGTTCTATTGGCATAATCATTACCTGTATTTTTATTAAATAATTCATGCCCAATCATTTCTAAATCTTCTTTATTGCGTATTCTACCTAGCAAATCACGGTCATGTTTTTCTAAAAACTCCGATAAATCTTTAAATGCCATTCCTTTTTGGTAATCCATCATCATTTCAGCAGATGTATAAGGCGCAAGCCTGTCTTGTGAATACAGCCCCATAATAGAACGCCTTAATGCTTGTTCATCATGCATACCTTGTACTTGATTAAACTTTTTCAAATCCTCGGTTATTTTCATCTGCGCCTTAACCTGTTTAAGCTTTTTTACTTTAGAGCGTGCGTTTTTAATGCGTAAGGCGTTACTGGTTCTCTGTGCCGCCAATAAATTTGCTTCGGCTGCAGATAAATGCTCACTTAATTTATTTTTATTTTCTGTGAATAAATCTAAAACATTTTCGGCGTATTCAGCCGTTAATCTGCCATTAAGTACATGGTCATTAATACAATTAATAAAACTCATTTTTACCCTATCACGCAAGTCATTGCGGTATTTAATAAATTTTCTTCCATATCTAAATCATTTAAAATATCTTGTCCGTGCATCGATACGCCGTCGTCAAGTTCAAAAACATTGTCTAAAAAGTCAAAATCATCTCTCAAACTCGCTTCAAAGACATTGATTTCATCCATGGCTTTATCAGCTAACGGGTCATTAAATTTATATGCATTATCATTTAACCATTCCGTTTCTGCTAAAGCATTTTCTTTTACCTGAGCAACATCATTTTCAAGAATTTTTGCTATAAATTCATCGCTATCTTTTGCCGATAATCCCCGATTAAGCAATTCATCTTCCAGTGCCTCAAGACTAGATAATTCATTTTCATAATCATCTAACAATTTTTGTTCATCCGCCGTATATCTTCGACTACCAACATGCTCTGCCCATACTGCATCTAGCGCATCATTATAATCAGCTCTACCGTCATCACCCATACGTAAATATTGTAAGGCTTCATTATCAATCAACGCTTCCGAAACCGCATCAATCTCATTAAAAAACCCCGACTTCTTATATAAGCCGGGGTTCGTTTTTTGGGTTATGCCTAATGCCCTTAATTCTTGAGCCAATAAACTATCTGGATTAACGCCACCTTTCTTTTTAAGCATAGAAAGTATGGGTTGTTTCCCTATATTCGGCGG
>JBKEAR010000069.1:0-12942 GCA_047972425.1 Alphaproteobacteria bacterium
AAAATATCGTTACGAATATGCACATCGCGGATATGCCCCACCATTTTAGCCGTGAGGCTTTCGATTGATTTGCGATAAACCAGATTATAATCCGGATAATCCGCATCTCGTCCGGCATCTTTAATAAAACCATAGGTGGTTTTGTTATAAAATTTTCCGTTTAAGCCGTGATCTGGTTTGTAAGAGATGATCATATTTTGCAATTTATCTTCTAATTGGATACGTAAGTTTTCATCGAGTGGTGGTAATGGAGATGTCAGCTTACCATCATTTTTATTAACCAAAGCCGTTACTTTTTGCATAAAACGCCTATCGGTCATGCCGAGCACAAAAGCATCGATAGCATGGTGGCGATGGTCGGTTCGGTTTTTTTTGTTAAAACCATCATCGCTTAACATATTATTTAAAAACCATTGGCCACGGATTTTTTCGGTCAATGCGCCTTTAACTGTCCAAACTTTGTTGGGGTCGATTAAATAACTTAAATATTGCTTAGATATTCGGGCAATATAGGCATTGTCGGTTGCTTGGCGCACTAAAAATTCGCTCCCTGCACCTGCCATAAAATCATCCATGGAATCATCGCTAAAGCGGTTTTGCTTGGCAAGTGGTAGATGGGATACACGTTTTTTAATCGCCGCCCAAGACCAATCGCTTTTGCCTTCCTCGGAAAATGCAACGGCTTGGTCGTTACCAAAAGCCTCATAAGGGGTTTTATCTCCCTTAAACATATTGGCCTCACGAATAGCTAAAGTGAGATTATTAAAACTGTTATCTAATGTGCGCTTATAGGGTAAAATATGCTCAATTTGCACGGCACCTGTAAAGAGCATTTTTTGCGATATTTGTTTGCCAGAGAATGGACAACGGCGATCAACCTGATCTTTACCGAGCTCCTCCCAAAGGCGGAACTTTTTATAATCCTGCCCCGATGCATTATCGGGGTTACACCCAGCATCTTTCATAATAGCATCACAGCGTTTTTTGGTTTCTAAGTTCACTTTTTGGATTTTCATTATATTATCACGGGCTTCTCGGGTTTGTTTAAGCTCCCGTGCAATTTCTACCACAATCTCCGATGGCCGACCGAATCGGGCAACAAGAGCATTGACCACCCGACGCAGCTGATTGAGTGCCACATGCACCGTTGGGTTGGCAATACGGCCAAAGCGAATTTCATCGGGGTCGGATAAATTATAGCTTGCGCCAACAACCGATGCTGTGAGTACGGCGCCATAATAGGGGAGCTCATCATAAACCTCGCCCGTATAAAATTGGCTATGGTGCAATGTTAAACCAAGTTCTTTACCGGCTAAAGGCACGGCTTTATCGTAAGTAATCGGTTCTTTTATTAATATAGGGGTGATTGCACGCATAAATTTGGCTGATAAACTCACAACACCTGAGGGAAGCTTAATTTTAAGCAACTGCTCAATATCATCTGAGGTAAAGCCTTTTTGAGTAAGTTGAGATATCAGTTTATCTTCATCGGCTTCTTCTATAAGTAAGAGGATAATATCATCTTGCTCTTCATCACTTAAGCCAGTAAAACTTATAATTTTATTTACTTTTGAAAGCACAGGTGCAGCATTTATTTTATCCCGATGCTCAGATTCTAAGTTAAAAGATTGGGCGTCTTCAAAAAGCTTTTGTTTGCCTTCTTTAAGGGTAAGTAAAGTAGAGAATTTCACATCGCTTGCTGTGGTTAGTAATTTTTGGGCAATCGCATTGCGCTGTTTATCGCTGAGCTCATGCATATTTAAATTACTATCTATCCATTTAAGATTGTTAATTTCTGACCATATCCGATAACGCTCCGCCGATGGCTGCGCCTTAAACGCCCGGGGTTCTTTTTGCTGATATAAATAGGTGCATAAACCACGTTCTTGCGGTTTGAGCGGCCGCTGAAAGAAAATAGCATCTTCAACCGCTTGCCAAAATTCGGTATTTAAATGGGTGTTTTGCGATTGTGCTTCTTTAATTTTATGAAACTCATCTTCCAACATGGCTCTATCAGGAAAGATATTTTTATCCCCCCGAAAGCGGAACTTAGGTGCAATTTTACCTTTCGATTCCTCCCATAAATATTCACCTAAAGTTTGTTTGCCTAATGTTTCTCTCAGTTGCTCAATCTCTTTGAGTCTTTTACTGCTATCTTTTGCATCAGCATCTTTGCGGTTGCTTTTAAAACCACGATGAAAAGATATATTTAACAAAGCCCGACCCAAAACCTCGGGGGTGCATAAATCATGAGCCGCTTTATACCGAGCTTCATAAGGATTAATCCGATGAAACGCCTTATTATCTTCGTTTTTTGCTGGGATTAATCCATTTTGGGCTAGTATATTGGCAACTTCTTTATGGCGAACATCCTTTCTGTAACGGATTTTTCGGGTGCTACGGGCTTCTCTTCTGGCTAAATTTAGGGGGTCTCCCACACGGCCTTCGGCTGCAGGTTCTCGACCATCGGGAAATATGCGTACGCCCATATCGAGAATACTAACCGGTTCTCTATCTTTAATCTCTAAAGCTGCCCAACCAAGGGAATTTGTTCCTAAATCAAATGATAACCGCCAATCCATTAGAGTAACCTCCTATTTTCTCCATCGTTTAAGATTGAGCATAGCATGATTACTGTTTACTTTTAAGATGTTTTATAAGTTAAATCTGTTATTGACTTTTTAATAAATTTATGAAATATTAAAATTGTAACATTTCTTAAGTTATGGTCTTCTCGTGAACAAGATTTAGATCATAAAATTTAAAAGCAGAGCTACGGCTCTGCTTTTTTGTTTACATGTGAAATTTGTAGAATCAAGCAAGATATTTAATGTTTTAGGCAAGCTTAAAATTACAAATTCGGCTATAATCATAAGATAAACAATAAAATTTGTCTTATCTGAATAATATATAGAACATAAGGGAAATATCATGGAATATGTTATATTAAACAACGGAATACAAATGCCAAAGCTTGGTTTTGGTGTTTACCAGATGAATGATCTTGCCGAATGTGAAAATAGTGTTGTGCAGGCGATTGAAGCCGGTTATAGGCTTATTGATACTGCAGCTGCTTATAATAATGAGCAAGCGGTTGGTAATGCCATTAAAAAAAGCAATGTAGCGCGCGAAGAATTATTTATCACAACCAAATTATGGGTGAATAATGCAAGTTATGAGGGTGCAAAAAAAGCCTTTAAACAATCAATGAATAATCTGCAACTGGATTATTTAGATTTATATCTTATTCACCAGCCATTTGGTGATGTTTACGGTGCATGGCGCGCGATGGAGGAGCTTTACCATGAAGGTAAAATTAAAGCCATTGGGGTAAGTAATTTTTATTCAGATAGGCTCATTGATTTTACAATTCATAACAATATCGCCCCGGCAGTTAATCAGGTAGAAACGCACCCGTTTCATCAGCAAATAGAAGCCCAAAAGGTCATGGAAGAATATGGTGTGCAAATTCAATCTTGGGGGCCATTTGCCGAAGGTCGTAATCATTTGTTTAGCAATAAAATCTTACAAAATATTGGTCAAAAATATCAAAAATCAATTGCACAAGTTGTTTTGCGTTGGTTAATGCAAAGAGATGTGGTGGCTATTCCCAAATCAGTCAATAAAAACCGTATTGAAGAGAATTTTAATATCTTCGATTTCGCCCTAAGTGCCGAGGATATGCAGACTATTACCACACTTGATATGAAAGAGAGCAGTTTTTTTGATCATCGTGACCCTGCGATGGTTAAATGGCTTTCAACCCCTAGAACATAATATTAAAGGAGAATAAAATGAAAGCGCATGGATATGCCAATCACTCTGCCAAAGATAAACTAGTTCCGTTTACCTTTGAGCGCCGCGAACCCCGTGGTGTGGATGTAGTCATTGATATTGAATATTGTGGCATTTGCCACTCAGATATTCACTCCGCCCGTGATGAATGGGGCGGTACAGTTTACCCGTTTGTACCCGGCCACGAGATTGTTGGCCGTGTAAAGGCCGTTGGTGATAAAGTCACCAAATTTAAAGTGGGCGATGTTGTGGGTGTTGGCTGTTTGGTGGATAGTTGCCGCACTTGCCCAGCTTGTGAGCAAGGTTTAGAGCAATATTGCGAAAACGGATGGACAGGCACTTACGGTAGCCAAGATAAAATTGGCGGAACCCCCCATACTCATACATTCGGCGGATATTCCGATGTGATCACGGTGGATGAAAATTATGTGCTCAAAGTGCCTGAAAACCTAAATTTAGCCGCCGCCGCCCCCTTATTATGTGCGGGTATCACCACATACTCACCCCTTAATCATTGGAAGGTCGGTAAAGGGCAAAAAGTTGGCGTTATCGGCTTAGGTGGTCTTGGCCATATGGGTGTAAAATTAGCCCATGCCATGGGTGCCGATGTGGTGATGATTACCACATCGCCAGAAAAAGGTGAAGATGCTAAAAAACTTGGTGCCAATTCGGTATTAATTTCTAAAGATGAAAACGCCATGGCAGAAGCCGCAGGTAGTTTTGACTTTTTGCTCAATACAATCCCTGTAGGGCATGATGTGAACCCCTATATGGAATTGCTTAAAACCGATGGTACCATGGTGATTGTGGGTGCGGTAGAGGCTTTAACCAAAGTAAGTGGTGTACCATTTATTTTTAAACGCCGCTCCATGGCTGGCTCGCTCATTGGTGGCTTGCCCGAAACCCAAGAGATGCTCGATTTTTGCGGCAAACATAATATCACTTGTGATATCGAGATGATTGATATGAAAAATGTGAATGAAGCTTATGATCGTACCGTTGCGGGTGATGTAAAATATCGTTTTGTTATTGATATGGCCACATTAAAAAACGCATAAAATTATGAACTCAATATATGCGGGCTTTAAAGCTCGCATATATATTTATGAAGGAAAATTATGGAACATAGTCAATTTACACAACAAAATTCAGCCAAAGGGTCAGCCGATTATTTTACAGGTGATGTCACCATAAAATCTGGTTTTACCTTAAGGGAGGGCGATAGTTATGGCGGTGCTATGGTACGCTTTAATACTGGTGCACGTACCGCCCACCCTAAAGGGCAAACAATTATTATTATTTCGGGTGAAGGCCGGGCACAAAAAGAAGATGAACCGATTATCAAATTATTGCCGGGCGATGTTGTTTGGTTTGCGCCCGATGAAAAACATTGGCATGGTGCATCGCCCCATAGTCCCATGGCGCATATTGCCATTTTAGAAGAGAAAGATGGTGTGGGCACTATTTGGTTAGAGCAAGTGAGCGAGGCTGATTTTACAGCTGCACCTTAAGACAAATGATATGGGTTTAATAAAATGAACGATAATGCAGATAATAACTATAACCTTGAGCAATTGGCGGGATTGATTGAGAAATATGCCCCCCATGATGGTCGGTTTAAACTTGCCATAGATGGTGTGCATGTAACAAGAATGAGCACAATTACCGATATTTCTACCCATAGCTTGGCATTGCCGGGTATATGCATTGTTGCCCAAGGGGCTAAACAGGTTTTTTTAGCCGAGCAAGCTTATGAATATGATGAAAGCAATCTGATTGTTTATGCCGCCGAGGTTCCGGTAACAACCCGCATTACCAAAGCCAATAAAGATGCCCCGTTTTTATGTTTGGTTATCCAGCTAGATCCGCAAAAATTAACCGGTGCAATTCATAAAGTCTTCCCCAATGGCGTACCGAAAGTGGCCGAAACCCAAGCGATATATATCGGCAAAAATAATAACCAAATTCTTAACCCGGCAATTCGTTTAATGCAAATTATTTTAGCGCAAGATGATGCCGATTTACTTGCGCCTTTGATGATAGAAGAGATACTTATTCGCCTCTTACGTAGCCCATCGGGGGTGGCGATTGCCCAAATTGCGGTTACCGACTCCCATGCGCAAAAAGTGGCTAAAGCCATTGTTTGGCTTAAAGAGAATTATAATCAAACCATGAAAGTGGGTGAACTTGCAGATATTGCGGGTATGAGTGCATCTTCTTTTCATAATCATTTTAAAAATATTACAGCCATGAGCCCCTTGCAGTTTCAAAAAACCATACGATTGCACGAGGCACGTAATTTAATAACCCAACAAATGACCGATGTTACACAGGCGGGTTATGCGGTGGGTTATGCAAGTGTATCGCAATTTAGCCGAGAATATAGCCGAGAGTTTGGGGTTTCGCCCAGTAAGGATATTTACCAAAATACACTCATGATAACCGAACATTAATTTGAAAATAATATAAAAAAATAGCACCGAATAATTGGGTGCTTTTTTGTGGTTAGAGAAAATAAGTAAGGATATACTTAAATTTTCTTATCGAATAATTTATTTAATAGGCTCATTAAAGACCCTCTTTTCTTCTTTTTAAGAAAATCGCCTTTTTTCCATTCCTGATAGCGTTGATCAATGATTTTTTTTACTTGTTCGTATCTCTCCCATGTTGCAGGCATATGAAACAGGGTTTCATCATTGTTATCTAAAAAAGTCACATAATCGTCACTTATATATCTATCATAATAGGCTAACGCAAAATCGCTAGCTTCTTCATTTAAATCACTTGTATAAAGTTTTTCTGCGTAATGCGATATAATATGATGTAGGGGAATTTTTCTTTTACAAAACATATCAAGCTCTTCTCCTGCAAGCTCAATGAGGTAAAAATAATCTTTTTATTAATGATGTTTTGAATACTTTTAGGCACAATTTTCCGGTAATAAAAGTATCCATTTTCACGTAAAATTAGATTTTTCATTCCAACCCCAAAAAGTAATCAAAAAGTAATCAGAAAAACGTACTCAATAATCGGGAAAAATCAAACTCAAAATAATTATTGTTATATTTCAATGAATTATATGGTCGCAAAAGACAAAAAAGAGCGCATGGCGCTCTCATTTTTGGCGCACCCGGGAAGACTCGAACTCCCAACCTCTTGATTCGTAGTCAAACGCTCTATCCAGTTGAGCTACGGGTGCAGGCTATTGAATGAAGGGAATGTAGCCATATTTTATAAGCAATGCAAGCAAAAAATAACATTTTTGCTATTTTTTTTATGCTATCCAATTTTCGCCACTTGCCAAAGGGGCTTGCTTTGCATTAATGTAGGATATTCAAAATTTAAACAATGAAGGAAGCCGCAATGTCAAATGCCAAAAATGATATCTTAGAATATCCCATAAACTGGTTAGAGGTTCATCGGGATACCAAATTACTGGTACGCAAACTGATGGATAAAGGGCCGTTTAAGGGGATTATTGCGGTAACGCGCGGAGGGCTTGTGCCGGCAGCAATTGTTGCACGGGAAATGGGTATTCGTAATATCGATACCGTTTGTGCTTCCTCTTATGACCATATGAACCAAGGCACAAAAGTTGAGTTTTTAAAACTCCCTGATGCCGCCATGAAGGAACAGGGAGAAGGTTGGCTAGTGGTCGATGATTTGGTGGATTCCGGCAAAACTGCCCAAGAAATTCGTAAAATTATGCCTAAAGTGCATATTGCAACAGTTTATGGTAAACCCAAAGGCTTAAATGCTTGCGATACCTTTGTACGTGAGTTTACCCAAGATACTTGGATTCACTTTCCGTGGGATTTAGATATTCAATATGTAAAACCTGTCGCCGCCGAAGATGATTAATTAAGCGATAAAAAGCTTGATTCTCTATAGTGTTTCTATTAAATTTATATCCTTAAAATTACCGCATAAAAATTAGGAAAATCAAATGCAAAACCTCGATGGTTTACGGGCAAAATTACTTGCGGCTGTAGAAGCCGTTAAAGATAACAAAGCCTTAGAAGAAATTCGTATTACCGCCTTAGGTAAAAAGGGCGAGATTACTGCCCAAATGAAAAATTTGGGGCAGCTTGCAGCCGAAGAACGCAAAAATTTTGGCCAAGAGCTTAACCGCATTAAACAAGAAATTATGGATGCGATTAATGTTAAAGATAGTGCCTTTAAAGAGGCTGAGCTTAATGAGCGTTTAAATACGGAAACTGTGGATATTACCCTTTCGCCACGGCCAGAGAATGTAGGGCGTATCCACCCTTTAAACCAAGTGATGGAAGAAGTTGTGGCCATTTTTGCTACTATGGGTTTTTCAGTCGCCGAAGGCCCCAATATTGATAGCCAATGGTATAATTTCGATGCATTAAATATTCCGCCATCGCACCCTGCACGCCAAGAGATGGATACATTTTATATGCCCGGTATGGACAATAAAGGCGAGCGCCTTGTATTGCGCACCCATACTTCCACCGCGCAAATTCGCACCATGGAAGAACAAAAACCACCCATTCGCATTATTTGTTTAGGGCGAACTTATCGCAATGAGTCCGATGCCACCCATTCGCCCATGTTCCACCAAGTGGAAGGGTTGTTGGTGGATAAAAAGACCCATATGGGGCATTTAAAAGGCTGTTTAAAAGACTTTTTAGAAACATTTTTTGAAGTCGAAAATTTACCGATGCGCTATCGGGCATCTTATTTCCCCTTTACCGAACCTTCTATGGAGGTGGATATCGCTTGTCGTTTTGAGGACGGGCAGCTGATTATCGGCGAGGGCGACCGTTGGCTAGAGATTTTAGGTTCTGGCATGGTAAACCCCAAAGTATTAGAAAATTGTGGTATTGATAGCAATATTTACCAAGGCTTTGCTTTTGGCATGGGCTTAGAGCGTATTGCCATGCTGAAATATGGCATGAATGACTTACGCCGCTTTTACGAAAGCGACCTCAGATGGTTGCGCCATTACGGATTTAAAATATTGCGAAACCCAAGCATTCATGGGGGGATAATGGGATGATTTTTACATTAAATTGGCTCAAAGAGCATTTAGATACCCAAGCAAGCTTAAAAGAAATTTGTGCGACTTTAGATTCTATTGGTATTGAAGTAGAAGATGTTAAAGACCGTGCCGAGGATTTAAAAGCCTTTAGTGTGGCTGAAATCTTAGAAGCTAATCCGCACCCCGATGCCGATAAATTGCAGGTATGCCAAGTAAATACCAAAGATGGTGTAGAAGAAATTGTTTGTGGTGCACCTAATGCCCGTGCCGGTATTAAAGTTGTGTTTGGCGGTGTGGGGGCAGAAGTCCCCGGCCTTATTGGCGATGATGGCAAGCCTTTTGTGCTAAAGAAAGCCAAAATCCGTGGGGTGGATAGTGTGGGCATGATGCTTTCGCGCCGTGAATTGGGTTTAGGCGAAGAACATGAAGGCATTGTGGAGCTCCCTGCTAAAGCCCAAGTGGGCGAGGCCGTAGCCGCTTATTTGGCCGTGGATGACCCGATTATCGAGGTTGCTATTACCCCAAACCGTGGCGATTGGTTGGGTGTACGTTCCATTGCACGTGAATTGGCTGCTGCAGGTTTAGGCACATTAAAAGCTTTAGATATTCCGCAAATAAAAGGGAGCTTTGCTAGCCCCAAAACAGTCTCTTATGGCGATGATACCGCAAAAGAAGCTTGCCCTTGGTTTGTTGGCCGCACCATTAAAAATGTAAAAAATATCCAAAGCCCCGATTGGCTCAAAGATCGTTTAGAGGCCATTGGCTTGCGCCCCATATCGGCTTTGGTGGATATTACCAATTATCTCACTATCGATTTATGCCGCCCGGCGCATTTTTTTGATTCAGCAAAGCTTAACGGCAATATAGTTGTGCGTATGGCCAAAGAAGGTGAAACTCTGGAAGCTCTAGACGAAAAAACCTATAAGCTCGATGATACAATGCTTGCAATTTGCGATGAAACAACGGCGCAAGCTATTGCCGGTGTTATGGGGGGCGAAGAGAGCGGATGTGATGACGCTACCACCGAAATCTTTATGGAGATTGCGCTATTTGACCCCGTATCGGTTGCAACAACAGGGCGTAAACTTAGCTTACAATCCGATGCCCGCTATCGGTTTGAACGTGGTGTGGATCGGGCAGCTTTGGTCGATGCCATGCAAATCGCCACACAAATGGTTTTAGATATTTGTGGTGGTGAGGCCTCGGAAATTGTGATGGCCGGGCAAGCCCCTAAAGAGCCAGAACCCATTTTGTATAACCCAAACCGTACAAAAAGCTTGGCTGGTATCGAAATAGGGGTGGACAAACAGGTTAGTATTTTAGAAGCCCTAGGCTTTACAGTAAAACCACAAGGCAAAAACTATTTGGTTCAGGAGCCATCATGGCGTTGGGATCATGAGGGCGAAGCCGGAATTGTAGAAGAAGTGGTGCGTATTTATGGTCTTGATCATATTACACCCGTTAGCCTAAGCCCAGAAGGGCAAGGCATAACAGCGGCCGAAAACCCCATGCAACGCAAAAGAGAACGCGCCCGCCAATTATTGGCCGGTCGTGGCTGTTGGGATACGGTTACCTTTAGCTTTATGGATAGCGAAAAGGCCGCTTTATTTACCACACTTAAAGAGAATTTATTTGTGGCTAATCCGGTATCTTCAGAGCTTAATTATATGCGCCCAACTTTGCTACCTAATTTATTAGATGGTGCGGTTTATAATAATAAACGTGGCTTTGGCGATGTGGATTTATTTGAGATTGGCCCGATATTCGATGACGATAAAGCCGATAGCCAACCCATTGTAATTGCCGCTTTGAGGGTAGGGAATAATCATGGCCGCCATTGGTTAGATAAACCACGAGCAGTTGATGTATTTGATGCCAAAGCCGATGCCCTTGCGGTATTAGATGTAATGGACGCACCGGTGGATAATTTAATGACAAGCCGCAATGTACCAAGCTATTATCACCCGGGTCGCTCGGGTGCATTAAGCTTAGGACCCAAAAATATTTTGGCTTATTTTGGCGAGCTTCACCCAACTGTTACAAAAAAATTTGGTATTAAAGGTACAGCGGTTGCTATGGAGATATTCCCGCAAAATATCCCCGAGAGCAAAAAGAAACAAGTGAGCAGGGGTGTGTATAATCCTTCGGATCTCATGCCGCTTTCGCGCGATTTTGCTTTTATTGTTGCCAGTGATGTGGAGGCCGAAAAGCTCCGCCGTGCTGCATTTTCTGCCGATAAAAAACTGATTACTGCTGCTGAAGTTTTTGATGTATTCGAAGGCGGAAATTTAGGTGAAGGACAAAAATCGGTAGCGCTCAATATCACTATTCAACCCACCGATAAAACCTTAACCGATGCTGAGCTTGATGCTTTACAAAATAAGGTCATTCAATCGGTTGAAAAACAAGGTGCATTGTTAAGAACTTAACACACTTCGTGTGATTGTTTTCCATAAGTAAAATAGACCATCCCCTCTTTTAGAGAGGTGGACGGCGTAGCCGGACGGGGTGTGTTAACTCTTATTTATTTAGGTATAAACCTATATCATTTTAAACACCGAACCCACCCCGATTTGCTTATGCAAATCACCCCTCCGCTGGAGGGGATGTTACTTATCTAGTTCGCCTTCGGCAAAACCCTCCGCTGGAGGGGAATTATTTATATTCGCCTTATGCACGGATAACTGCAAAATTATAGCAACCAGGTTTTGCATTATGAATATGGATATAATCCACTTCATTATTGTTGAAAAAACCTTGTATGGTTTCGGCTAATTGTGTGCCTTCTATAACATCGGCCTCTATCATAAGGCCTATTGCGTTATAGCCCCTTACAGACAATAAGCGATGCCCTATCATTTTGGGGAGTGTATTAATTGGTAAATTCGCTTTTTCTATATTCTTGCGCACAAAAATCGGGCCTTGCGCATTATAGGGAGAAAAAACATCATGATGACAATAAGAAAAAGCAACAACTTCTTCTCCAATTTGAGCATCTTTTAAGCTCACTCGGCAAGGATAGCCTGGATAGGCATCCACAATAATCCTTTTTGCTCCGATGTTTTCCAGTTCATCATCCGAGCAATCAAATAAGTCTTTTGCAACTTCGTAATCTAATGCTTTCACATAAAAATCAATTATAATAGCTTTCTCCTGTAGTTAGCGAGGGTATTAGCAATATAAAAACACATTACTGAGTCAGAAAATAGGTTATAAAATGAGAGATATTGTTCTAGCTCTTTAAATATCTTATGTTCATTATATAGTCTATACATAATAAAGTGATTATATAAACATCAGTAATAATTTGATGCTAAGGGGTTTGCAACCCCCCAATAATCCCCGCACACAGCTACGCTGTGGGCAACTTCGTTGCATTAGGTAATACTAAAATTTATTATCATTTTAAGTAGTATTACCTATATTCATGTTCATTAGTTTCAACATAATTAGGAAAAGCACTTGGCGACATATATATATTCCTGTTTCAATCACTTTAATAAGATAAATATTACTATATCAGACTTATTTATTGGTTCTACATGAAATATTTATTTTTCACTTTTGTAAAATAAAAAATAAAAAAAGAGCTACTCATGGAGTAGCTCTTTTTATTTGATAGATAGAAGTTAAATAGATTATTTAACTTCTACAGTTGCGCCGGCAGCTTCTAATTTTGCTTTAATGTCGGCAGCTTCATTTTTATCAACACCTTCTTTAACAGCTTTAGGTGCGCCTTCTACAAGCTCTTTAGCTTCTTTAAGGCCTAAACCTGTAATGCCACGTACTTCTTTAATTACACCAATTTTAGATGCACCGGCAGATGTTAAGATAACATCGAATTCTGTTTGTTCTGCAGCGGCTTCGCCAGCAGCAGCAGGTGCAGCAGCAACAGCTACAGCAGCATAGGCTTCTACACCCCATTCTTCTACTAATTATTTCGCTAATTCGGCAGCTTCCATAACGGTAAGCTCAGAAAGATCTTTTACGAGTTGATCAAGATTTGCCATTTTAAAATAACTCCTAGTTAAAAAATAATATGTTTGACTAACAAAAAACTATGCAGCCTCGCCTTTTTCGGCATAAGCTTTGAAAACCATAGCAAGCTTCTTCGCAGGCGCTTGTGTAACCGCAGCCAT
>JBKEAR010000007.1:0-42606 GCA_047972425.1 Alphaproteobacteria bacterium
ATTATTCGTCTTTAAAATCAAAACCTTGCTTTGCCAATGTTTGTGCAATTGTTGGATAAAAAACATGAGAATAGCTATCGCCAATGAGATTAATATAACTCGGTATTTGCGATAAACCTTGGGTATCCCACCATTTGCGTAATATGGCATCATATTCCTTTACACCTTTTTTTACTAAGGCATCATTATATGTATTTGTAAAAGCAAAAGCATCAAAGGGCACACGGGGTTTAATTTGCGGATATTTATCTTTATTGGGCACACCAATCGTTGTACCAACAATCGGGTAAGTATTTTTGGGTAAGCCTAAAAGTTCAATCATTTTTTCAGGCGATTTACGGATACCCCCAATGGCTGTTGTACCATAACCCAATGACTCTGCGGCAACTTGTATGGCGTTAAGCATAATACCAGCATCGACCGCGCCTATCAAAAGCCCTTCGGCTGTGGCATCAATCACTTGCTCTTTACCGGCAAGCTGGCTGGCATGGGCTGTACGGTTAAAATCAGCGATAATCACTATAAAAACATCGGCCTGTGCAATTTGTGCTTGGCCACCAGCGCATTCGGCTATTTGTTTAATTTTTTCTTTATCATCCACAACAATAAGCGATATTTGCTGTGCCCCTTTATAAGTTGGTGCATGTTGGGCGGTTTGTAAAATGGTTTGTAAATCCGCTGCCTTCACAGGCTCGCCGGTAAACTCACGGATAGAACGGCGATTTTGTAATTGGTTAATGATAGGGTTCATTAATAATCTCCTCATATTTAGCAAATTAAATATATGCCGAATAATTTTTATTTGCAAGCAACATAAAAGCCCCTCTCTAATATATAGAAAGGAGCTTTAATTATGGATAAAATATAAAAATTTATAGGTTAGAAAGTGCGTCTTCTACCCAATCTTTAATTTCATCTTCATGGTCTTCCCATGGGTCACAAATGCGAATACCTGTATTTAAAACTTCAGCACCACGCTCCGCCACACGATCACTCATCATTTTAACAGCCTCGCCAAAATGTGGGTAGCTATCATCACCGCAACCAAAGATGCCAAATTTTGCGCCCGATAAATCAACCTCATCTTCATCAAGCTGGTCAATAAAGTCTTCCATATCTTCTTGCATCTCAGGCGGTTCTACACCCCATGTTGAGCAACCCATAAAGATAACATCGTAACTATCTTCAAATACCGATGAATCTAAATCGGCACAATCTTCTACGGTGACATCATAATCGCCCGAAATTGTTTCTTCAATAAATTCGGCTACAGCTTGTGTATTGCCAGTGTCGCTTCCGTAAATTATGAGTGCGGTTGCCATTTTTTAATTCCAATCCTTTAGCTTTTCTTATATAGATAGTAAACATATAATAACTTTAATAATTTGTGAATAACTTTTTTGTAAAATATGGTAATGGGGGAATAAATGTCAATATTAGTTGATGAACAACGTTATCTTTTTGGGCAAGAGGTCGCCCGCCTTGCAGGCGCACGTGCCAAACATTTTTTTGATAATCGCGATGAGTTGGTTATTGAGCGAAAATCTCACCATTATGATTTACTCTCGGCGGCCGATAAAAATGTAGAGCTTCTCATACGCTCGAAAATTGAAGGGCAATTCCCAAAAGACGCCATTATCGGCGAAGAAAAAGGGGTATCGGGCGCAAGAGATGCCGAATATGTATGGATTATCGACCCCATTGATGGCACTTATCCTTTTTTACACGGCATGCCCTTATGGTGCGTTAGTATTTGTTTGCTTAAAAATGGCGAGCCGATTATGGGCTTTATTATGGATGCCAATTTAAACGAGCTGTTCCATGCCCATAAAGGCCATGGGGCTTATTGCAATGATAAACCCATTAATACCATGGTTGGCGATGATTTAAAAATTGGCTCCATTGCCGCCGGCTGCGACCGCGGCGTGCGCGCCCAATTTACCAAACGTTTTTTAGGGCGTATTTTAGATAATGATTTGCATTTTTGCCGCCCCATTGCTTGCGCATTAACCATGGCATGGGTGGCTGCAGGGCGATTAATGGCGGCTTGTTATCCTTTTGTTTGGGCATGGGACTGGGGTGCTGGTATGGTGATTGTAGAAGAAGCCGGTGGGCGTACCAATAATCCGTTTGCCAATGATGGTATTCGCCATGGCAGTGCCGTTTTAGCATCGGCCAGTGGTGTATATGACCAAATTTATGAAATGGCCGAAATGGATGAAGTTTTAAAACTTAAACGTCCGTTTGAAGATTAGTTTTTTGTGCCGATAAAAACATCCACACGCCACTTGCAATAATAAAAGCCGCACCGATGAACACAAAAATATCGGGGCGATGTTGAAAGATAAAATAATCGGGGAAAAACGCCCATATCACTTGTAGCCAAGCAATTGGCGCAATATATTTTGCCGGTGCTAAGCGATAGGCCACAATAAGTGCAACAAAGGTAAATGTGCTTATGGCAAATATGCTAAATAATGTCCAAAACTCACCCATCACCACGGGGCGATAAATCATGGCAATCCAAATAACACTCACCAATAAGCCCACGGGCATATTATAGAGCATTAAGGTCGACGTACTTTCGGTTTGTGATAAATAGCGGGTTAAAGCCTGAAAAAGCCCCCAAAAAAAGACAACACCTAAAGATATTAGCCAATGTATATCAAAACCTTGCGCACTGGGGCGCAAAATAATCATTACCCCCAATAAACCAAAAACAACCGCACCCCATTGCTGTTTGGTTAATTGCTCACCGGGTAAAAATTGCAATAAAATCAAAACAAAAACAGGGGCAAATTGAATAACGGCGGCATAAATACTTAAAGGCGTATATTGCAATGCTAAAGTACCGCAAATAGTCGAGCCAACTAAGGCACTACTACGAAACAAATGCCATTTTAACTTTGTAGTATGTAATGCGGTTGCTAAACTATTACGCTTATAAACTTGCCATGCTATTGCTAATATGAACACACCGCTATATCGGGCAAACATTACATAAGGTACGGGCGAGAGATATTCGACACGCGCCCATTTATACAAACTATCGGTAATTACCACCGATATTGTGACTAAAAACATCACAAATATCCCCAATAAGATATTTTGTTTAGCTTTGTCGGCTGCCATTATTCTCCCCCTTCCCCAAAGGATAAATACTTATTTTGCGTATGGATTTTTTACTTTACGCATTTGTAATCGTAACGGAATACCCCATAAATCGAACTCATCGCGCAAGCTATTGGTTAAATAGCGCAACCAGCTTTCGGGCAAGGCTTCTGGCCGTGGAGACCAAAGCAAAAAGGTTGGCGGGCGCGTTTTAATTTGGGTCATATACCGAATTTTCACTCGCCGCCCCGAAACCAATGGTGGCGGGTTACGCTCTATGGCCTCTTGGAACCACCGGTTTAGCCGCGATGTTGAAATACGCGTGGACCAAACATCGTAAACCTCTTTGGCTGCCCCTAATACATTATCTAAATCTCTGCCATAAAGCGCCGAGCATGTAATAATCGGCACACCTTTAATTTGCGAAAGGCTTTCCTCTAAACGCCATTCAAGTTCATCAAGGAGTTTTTTACCATTTTTTACTTTATCCCATTTATTAATCACAATGATTAACGCACGGCCTTCATCGACAATATGGCGGCCAATAGTTAAATCTTGTTTTTCTAAGGGGCGCTCGGGGTCAATCACCAAAGCCACCACTTGCGCATATTTAAGGGATAACATAGCGTTTGATGTCGATAATTTTTCTACCCGATCCGATATCCGTGCGCGGCGGCGCAACCCGGCGGTATCCACAAGGCGAAAATCGACTTCTTCCCCATTATGTTGCCATGTAAAATCGGTGGCAATACTATCGCGGGTAATACCGGCTTCGGGCCCGGTTAACATACGCTCCTCACCCAAAATCGCATTCACAAGGGTGGATTTCCCTGCATTGGGTCGCCCCATAATGGCTAATTGAATGGGGTTCTTTTGCTCTAAGGTCGAAATATCGGGTAAATTTTCGGCCTCTTCTTCGCTAAAATAAACGGCTTCGGCCTCTTCTTTGAGTTTCTCGGCAAAGGCTTCTTCGTCTCTGGCATCGGCCATCTCAAAATAAGGTTGTAGGGCTTCGTATAAATCCCAAACACCCTCGCCATGCTCTGCCGAAACCGGTATCGGGTCACCTAAGCCGAGCTTATAAGCCTCGGCCAAGCCAATATCGGCAAAGCGCCCCTCACTTTTATTGGCCACAACCAATATGGGTGTTTTCCCTTTGCGCAAACTATTGGCAAAAAAATCATCTAACGGGGTAATACCCGCCCTTGCATCGTAAATAAACAGGCAAACATCGGCATCATTAATCGCACGCTCCGATGATATCCGCATGCGCCCTTCTAAGGTTTCGGGGTCGGCATCTTCTAACCCTGCAGTATCCCAAATAATAAATTCGCGATCCATCAGTTTGGCTTCGCCCTCGCGAATATCGCGCGTTACCCCCGGTTGGTCATCAACAATTGCCAGTTTTTTACCGACAAGGCGATTAAATAATGTGGATTTCCCCACATTGGGTCGCCCTACAATTGCTACTTTAAGCATAAATTTTATACTTCCTTATCTTAAAAGCCTAAGGGTATCTCTTTATATACGAAATATTATTTCGCATTCGAGATACCCTTGATAAAATATTGATTAATAAAAATAAATACAGCTAAAGCGATTAACGAATAGCGTATAATTTACCTTTATTACCAAATGCATAGACATTACCACCATTGGCAACTGGCGATGTGGCAAATTGTGCCCGTAATTTTTCACCGCGTATGGGTTTACCACCTGTTGAGAATACAGCCACATTACCACGGTTACTTAATATATATAAATTACCACCCGAAATTGCAGGACCAAACCATTTAACGCGATCATATTGTTTATCGCTATTTTTATAGGTTGTTAACGATGCCGACCAAATATCGGAACCATTTGATGTTGTAACCGCCCGTAAAATATCGTTTTCGTCAATGAGGAACAAACTACCGCCCGATATAGCAATATTACTGGCTGCACCAAAATTTTTGCTCCAAGCAATAGAACCGCTTGATGGATTAACGGCAGAAATTTGGCCTTCGGCCGTGGCAACATATAAACGCCCACCCACCAATTTAAGTTCGCTACGCGGTGCATTTGGGCTACCGCCTACAAAATTAGTACGGCGGTTAAATAAACTTTTTTGCCATGCAAGCGAGCCATCTTTGCCGTTAAGTGCAATTAAATCACCGGTATTGAGCAAGGCAATAATTTTACCACCTGTATAAATAGGCTCGGCATTGCCCTGATAGCCATCGGCATCGCCACCTAACTGAAAACGCCATTTTTCGCTACCGTCTTTGGTATTATAAGCCAAAATTTTGCCCTGTGCCGTTTGCACAAAAACAGTATCGCCCGCAACAACTGGTGCCGCCCGTACAGGGGCATCGGTCTCGGCCGCCCAAAGTTTTGATCCATTTGTGCTTAACTTAACCAGCTGTGCACTACCTGTGCCCACATAAATGCCATCGCCCGCACGGGTTACACCACCACCAATATGGCGGCCATGTTCGCCATCGCGGTTCACACGGGCTTTCCAACGTACCAAACCACCCGATGAAAGCGCTGTTACTTGCGAGTTATTATCGATGGTATAAATATTACCATTAGAGAATTTAGGAAGAGCCGTTTGCGAATTGTAACGATTATTGGTTAAACCAACATCGGCAGCCCATAAAGTTTTAACGCCAGAGCCAAAATTGCCTTTTTTATCGCCCGGTATTTTGGCCATATTTTCAAGGGAAGTCTCTGTGCTTACATTTTCTTGATCCGGCAGAACATTCATCCGCTCTCCGGGTAAAACAAAATCTTTTTTGCCAAGCATGCTACAGCCTGCCAACAAGATTGTTGTTAGTCCTATAATTGTAACCTTTGTTACTTCACGGCTAAACTTCATAAAAAAATCCCTACTCTCATAGAATCAATGCATATAATGCCATTAAAATACTTATTCTTCAATCATTTCTCGCATTAAACCGGCACGTTGTTTAATATCCGAGGGTACATTGGCGGCATCAATGATTAAGTTTAAAATAGCTTTGGCTTCTTCTTTTTGATCTAAAGCTATAAAATTCAATGCTTTAATCTCTTGTGCCAACCATGCCATCTGATAATCCGATGCAATCAAATTATCAAGTTGCGATGAAAATTGGTTAAATTTATCTTCACCAATCGTCATTCGCGCAGCCGAAATAAGTGCTAAATTCTGATAAGGCGATTCGATATCCGAATGAATAATCTCTTGATAATAACCAATAGCACCATCCTTATCCCCTTGCGTTATAGCAATGGCCGCAAGCTCCATTTTGGCAGCAAATTGATAACCGGCTTGGGCGTCATCGTACAAAATTTTAAGTGTATCTTGGGCTTCTTTTAAATTTTGCGCTTCTATTTGGTCAAGAGCGGTTAAATAAAGCTGGCTATCTTCTTGGGCTTTCTTTTGTTTTAATGCCGTATAAGTCGACCAGCCAAAAACACCCAAAACAATAGCTACAGCTAAAATTGCTGCCGGCGGGCCATAACGCCGCCAAGCTTTTTTGAGTTTCTCCTGCCGAAGCTCCTCTTCGACCTCTTCTACAAAGCTTGCCGAAAGCTGCGGGGTTTCTTGTTGTTCATCTTTTTTCGGTTTTCGTGCCAAATCCGATACTCCAAATTTTAAAATTTAATCACTTAAAATAATCGTTTTCATCGCATAATGCAATGCAAATATTTTACTGCATATTTACCCCAATAATCCCGATTTCTCGATGCCTTCAAATATAAATTGAACCGCCAATGCGGTTAATAATATACCCATAAGGCGCGAGATAATATCCATGATTTTACGCCCCAATAAGGTAGCCAAAGGCGTGGCCATTAAAAACAAACATAATGTTAAAATTAAAACCGAAAATAAACCCGCCATTGTGGCCAGCTGCGCCCAACTATCGCCTGTGCTACCCGCCATTAAAACAATAATACCCGCAATTGCCCCGGGGCCGGCAATAAGCGGCATAGCTAAGGGAAACACCGCAACATCTTTGCTTTGCCCTTTTTTAATCTCGCCATCTATATCATCATGATGCCCTAAAACCATATCGAGCCCAATGAGCAAAATTAATATACCCCCTGCCACTTGTAAAGCTGCTACCGATATGCCCAAACGGGCAAGCAATGTTGCCCCGCCCAAAGCAAAAACCGTTAAAATAACCGATGATATAATAATAGCATATATCGCCGTACGGCGGCGCTCGTAGTCGGATTGCCCTTTAGTGAGTGCAATAAAGGTCGGGATTAAGTCTATAGGGCCAATCGCTGCAAAAAATAAAGCAAAGGCGGCAAAATATTGTTGCTGCATCATCAACTTCCTTAGTTACTTAACAAATCTTGAATCTCTTGCAAGGCTTCATCGGAAAGCCCCGGATTTGTCGCGGCATCGCTATTGCCCACTGTTGGTGTAATTGCGCGCTCCGTTGCATCTTGGGCGTTACCGATATCATTGGTGGTTGTGGGTTGCGCATTGGGTGCTTCAATTACCGAAATATCCTCAATAACCTCTAACGATTGTGTTTGTGTATCTTCGCTGCCTTGTGTTTGGCTTTCGTTTACTGGTAATGTTTGTGGCTCAGCCATTTGCCCATTGCTGCTTGTTACCCTATTCACAAACGGATCCAAAAATGGTTTAACAATATTGGCCGTAATTTTAACGGGCGGTAATAAAATAGATTTTTGCGATTGCTGAATATAAGCGCGGTCTTTATTGGTTTCGGTAACTGTTGTAATACCCATAACATTATGAACAAAATACCATAAGACACCCAAGACCAATAATCCGCGAACAACACCGACAACCAAACCCAACATTTTATCTACTGATGTTAAGGCTTTTAAGCGTATTTTTGCGGTAAATACCGATACAATAATTTGTAAAAAGATGAGTAAAATAATAAAAATGATAATACCGGCGGCCAAGCGCAAGGCAAAATCGAGATAACCCTGATTATCAAAAACCTCTTGCATACGGCTATAGGTTTTTTCGCCCATCCAATCCACCAATTTGGTCGCTAAACTTTGCGCAAACATCCATGCACCTAGGGCCGAGAATAACCAGACCCCTAAGGTACATATTTCTTTAAAAAAGCCACGCACCATACCCGCAATTGCCGATAAAACAAGAATGACTAAAATGAAAATATCAATCCAATTTAAATGACTTAAAAATTCCACCAAAATATTCCTTAATTTTTAATATTTATATTTGATAATAAATGATAACCCCAAAAAGTTAATAATTTATGAGACATCGGATAAATTCTGAAATAAATCAGAGCCTTTTTCCACCACCCAAGAAAGGGCATTTTGAATAAACGGCCCCATAATATCGGCAGTAATATTTACTGGTGTAAGCAATGCCGAGTTGGCCTTCATAGCTGTAAGCTCTGCCACATTAAGCCCGCGAATAAAATACCAAACAAAACCCAAAATAGTCAAACCCTTTAATAAACCCAAAATTGCCCCTAAAGCCCGATTAGCCGGGCCGAATATTTTGTTATGAATGGGGCGCGAAAACATACCCAAAACAATATGGCTACAAAGTAATAAAAATACAAAAAATAAAACAACAAATACAAGGCGAAAAGCAATAAGTTTTTGATCCGCATTCAGCATGGGCACAGCATTTAAATAAGGTTGTAAAGCCGGAGTTATAGCCTCGACAATTGGTGCCGATAAATAATAAACCCCAATGGCAGCAATTACCCAATGTAGGCTCGATACCAGCTCATGCATAAAACCACGCACTAGCCCCACCCACATGCTCATGAGTAAAATTACAAAAATAATGACATCTAGCCAATTTACATTATTTAAAATATCCAACTTTATCTCTCACTTATCTTTATTTTTCCTTATAACCAAACTCTTGCACAAACGAGAATATCGTTTTAAATTTTTTGGCAACTTTAATATCGCTTTTAGCTGCTTTGGTATTTTTTGTTTTGCGTGGTACTGGCATAAAAGCATTGATAAAGCCTAAACGTGCGGCCTCGTTTAAGCGTTTTTCGGGCTGGCTAACGGCTCGGATTTCTCCACTTAAGCCAATTTCACCAAAAACAACGGTATCCTTGCCAATGGGTTTATCTGTTGCCGCCGAAACCAATGCGGCTGCAATGGCTAAATCGGCACCGGGCTCGTTAATTTTTAACCCACCTGTTATATTAACATAAACATCCATATTGGCTAAATTAAGACCACAGCGGGATTCTAAAACAGCCATTATCATATTCAGCCTTGCACTATCAGCCCCCACAACGGCACGCCTTGGTGTGCCATAGTTTGATGGTGCAAGTAAGGTTTGCACCTCAACAAGTAATGGCCGGCTACCTTCTAGCCCTGCATAAATAGCCGTACCCGAGGCTTCAATATCGCTATCCGATAAAAATAAAGCCGATGGATTTTCCACCTCAATCAGGCCAAGTTCGCCCATCTCGAACACGCCAATCTCATCCGTTGCACCAAAACGATTTTTGACGCTGCGCAAAATCCGAAACTGATGGTTACGTTCGCCCTCAAAATAAATAACCGCATCCACCATATGTTCAAGCATGCGCGGACCGGCAATTTGCCCCTCTTTGGTAACATGGCCAACAATAACCACCGCAATATTTAAGCGTTTAGCGGCATCGACCAATGCATGGGCAGCTGTGCGCACTTGCGATACCGTGCCGGGTGCGCTATCGAGGTCGGGCATGTAAACGGTTTGGATAGAATCAATCACCACCATGGTGGGTTGCTCTAACTCCATAGTGGCTAAAATATCCCCCATATGCCCCGTTGAGGCGAGTTTTAAATGGGGGCTTAACAAGCCAAGCCTTTTTGCGCGCAAGCGAATTTGCTCTATGGCTTCCTCGCCCGAAAAATAAATGATATTTTGCTCTTGCCCCATTTTGGTTGCGGCTTGTAAAAGCAAGGTAGATTTACCAATACCCGGGTCTCCACCCACCAAAATAGCCGAGCCCGGCACAATGCCGCCCCCAATCGCACGGTCGAACTCGTTAATTTTTGTGGATATTCTGGGTGGTGGCTCCGATGTATCGCTTAATGTTTGTAACTGCAATGGCGTGCCTAAACCACTACCCGCTTTTTGCAGGCTATTGCTTATTTTTACATTGGGTTTGGTTTCCTCAATTAAACTATCCCAACTGCCGCAATTATCGCACCGCCCCGACCATTTCGGGAAGGTTGCCCCACAAACATTACAAGCAAACTGTGTTACTTTTTTTGCCATTTTGTTTATCTTCCCTTACCTTAAGTTAATATTCCTTTTGCACCATGGTATTTATTTTCATATTTTTATAACGGTAAATAAATAAGATAAAAAAGCCTATAACCGTTAACCAACTACCATAGATAATCGCTTGGAAAATACCTTTAATCCCATGCCCCATGTTAAATGTTAATATAAAGGCCAAAATTGGCGTAAATATGCCATAGGAAAAAGTAGAGATTATTGTTGTTAACCATGTAATACCCGATGTACGTAAAGATTGCGATAATACAGCCTGAATACCATCGGGGATAAAAATCCAAAGCAAATAAATGGTAAATGAGGCCGCATAGGCAATGATATGGGTATCAGCTGTAAATATATTGGCTAAATCTTTGGCATAAATAAAGGCCAAAAATCCGGCAACGGCTAAGGAAACGAGCGTAACCAACACCCCCATGATAACCGCAAAAATTTGGTCGTTAAAATCTTTACGGCCACGGGCAACCCCTACCCTTACCCCTGTAGCGGCGGCAAAACCCAAGCCAATCATAAAAATAGAGGCCAAAATATTCATATTAATCGAAAAGGCAGCCGTATCAATTTGGGTAAGCGGTTTACGCACCGCATATAACCCAAATAAGGAAAACCCCGCGGCTTCAAAAAATATAGAAACCGCTGCGGCATATCCTTGCACCCGAAGTTCCACCCACTCTTTTACCCGCCCGATATGTAGGCTTTTAATATTATATAATTTGGCCTCTTTAATGTTTAACAAATATAGCGTTGTGATAATGGCCATAAACACACGTACCGAAAGAGAAGCAATGGCCGAGCCAATTGCACCCATCTCAGGAAAGATGAATATGCCATACACAAACAACCAGTTAAGCAAGATATTTACCAAATTACCAAAGATAGATAAAATAAATACGGGTATGGGGCGCTCGCTCCCTTCTAACACGCCAGAGCCGACCATCCAGATCATATTCGGGATAAAACTGAGGGCATAAATAATAGCAATGGGAAAGGCTTCATCGATAAAATCAGGGTTACCGATATTGAGGATTGGCTTGGCAAAAATAATACAAAAAATTGTCATCACCCCACCGGTAATTACCGACCATAAAATCCCTTGGCGCCAAGTATCGCCAATTTTATGATATTCTTTTGCACCAAAATAGCGCGAAACCAAAACAGGCACACCCACGGTAAAACCAAAGGTTGCGCCGATAAAAAAGTTTGATGTTGCTGCCCCTGCGGTTAACCACTGATTATGCTCGGGCGAATAGCGCAATACCATCATGATATCAACAACCACCAAAAAATAGCCCGCTAAACGCGATGCAATAATGGGTGGGCTCAGTTTGAGCATATCGATAAAATGCCGCCACGCCCTTATGCGTATCCATGGCGCCGACCACGCTTTAAGGTTGGCACCATGATAATTTTCTGAATACATGAATATTGCCTTTTAGTCACTAAGAGACTGAAACTACCATAAAAAAAATATAAAGGCTATGGATAATAAAGATTAATCTTCGGCCAAGGGTAAGCAGGTTGTAAACTTCATTTCCTCCAGAGCAAAAGATGATGAAACATCGGCCAAAGGCACCATATGAATAAGGCGTTTATAAAAACGATCGTAAGCGGCAACATCTTTAACCCGAATTTGGATTAAATAATCAATGGAGCCACTCATGCGATAACAAGCCACCACTTGGGGCATAACCGCTACGGTTTCCGAAAACCGCTCCATCCACTCTGCCGTATGCTCACGGGCTTGCAACATTAAAAATATTGTTGTGCCTAAATCTACTTTTAGCGGATCCAAAATAGCAACACGGCGTTTAATCACGCCATCTTTTTCCAGTTTTTTAATCCGATTCCAGCATGGCGTTTTAGAAAGATTGACACGGCTGGCAATTTCCTCTAAAGGTAGTGATGCATCTTTTTGCAACAAATTAAGTATTTTACGGTCAATACGGTCTAACATTATAACTCCTTATGGTGTAATTGCGAAATATATCCTTCAAATATATTCAATATCAGTAATATATTCTTTGATTATAGCGATTTCAATAAATATTTCCTAAAAAAATGAATTATTTTGTCTTTAATATAAGGACAAAAAAACGCTTTAATTATTTTTTCTTGTATATCTGTTTGATGTCTTTATTATAAATAGGGCATAACCTTATATATTTTAAGAGGAGTATAAAATGAAAAAGCTGCTTAAAGCGCTTATTGGGTCTGCATTTGTTTTAGCAAGCTCGGCTTATGCAGAGGCCGAATATCAGGTGGGGGTTACCTCCATTGTGCAACATCCGTCATTAGACGCTATACGTGACGGTATTATAGATAAGCTTACAGAAACCTATAATGATAATGTTGAAATTACTTTTGAGGCCGCCCAAGGCGACCCAACAATTGCTGCCCAAATTGCTCAGAAATTTGCAACGCAAGATTTAGATGCCGTTGTGGCGATTACAACGCCATCGGCTTTAGCAGCCAAAAGTGCCATTGATGATAAACCCGTTATTTTTGCTACGGTTACCGACCCTGTAGGGGCTGGTTTGTTAGATACGATGGAAGCATCTAAAGATAACATCACCGGTACTTCCGATATGATCCCCATTGGCCAACATATGGATATGATTATTGAGTTATTTGGTAATGATATTACTGTTGGCTTGCCCTATAATTCATCGGAGGCCAACTCGGTTTCGATGATTGACATTGCCCGAAATGAAGCTGAAAAACGGGGTTTAAAAATGGAAACCGCCGTTGCTTTTACATCCTCTGAAGTTCCGCAGGCTGTGGCAAAATTACTGAATACAAGCGATGTTATTTATATGGTGAATGATAATACAATCTTTTCTTCGGCCGATGCCATTATTGCGGCCACAATTGATGCCGATAAACCCCTATTTTCTGCTGCCACCGAAATTAGCGAAAAAGGTGCGCTTGTTGCCGCCGGCTTTAATTATTACGATGTGGGTCGCCAAACAGCCGATTTAGTTGTTGAAATTTTAAACGGTAAATCTGTAAGTGAGGTTCCACCCCAATTTGCTAAAGGGAGCGCTATTGATATTAACCTAAAAACGGCTGCCGAAATTGGTTATAGCTTTAGCGATGAATTTAAACAAAAAGCAACAAAAATCATAGAGTAAACAAAGGAAAACACTGATGAAAAAATTTATATTTGCCGCTGCCTTTGCAGCCTTAGCTTCTTCTTCATGGGCTGCCGAGCAGTCGGTTGCGATTACAGCAATTGTGCAACATCCGGCGTTAGATGCCGCCCGCGATGGTGTGATTGATTATTTAAAAGAAAATGGCAAAGCCGATGTGGAAACCACTTATGATTCTGCCCAAGGCGATACAACCATTGCCGCCCAAATTGCCCAAAAATATGCAGCTGGCGATTATGATGTGATTGTGGCTATTGCAACGCCCTCGGCCTTAGCAGCAAAAACAGCTATTGAAGATAAACCCATTGTATTTACAGCTGTTACCGACCCTGTAGGTGCCGGATTGATTGAAAGCATGGACCATGGCGATACCATGATTACCGGTGTTTCTGACCTTGCCCCCGTGGATGAGCAAATAGAAATGATGAAACAGCTTTTTGGCGATGATGTTGTTGTGGGTATTCCTTATAATCCATCGGAGGCCAACTCGGTAGCACTTGTGGATTTAGCCAAAGCCGCTGCTGAAAAACATGGTGTTACCATTGAAACTTCTGCCGCATTTACATCGGGCGAAGTACCACAGGCCGTTGCTAAATTATTATCATCTTCTAAAGTGATTTACATCATTAACGATAACACAATCGTATCTTCGACCGATGCCGTTATCCAAATGAGTAACGATGCTGATATCGCTACCTTCTCTGCCACACCCGAATTGGTCGAAAAAGGTGCGCTTATAAGCTTAGGTACCGATTATTACGATATCGGTAAACAAACCGGTGCCCAAGTGGCGCAAATTTTAGATGGTGTTTCACCAAAAGATATTCAGCCGATTGTTGCCAAAGCATCGGAACTCATTTTAAATATGCAAACAGCCGATTTACTCGGGTATCAATTCCCCGAAGAAATTAAAGCCCGCGCAACCAAAGTAATTGAATAATTATTTTATCTATCTAATAAAAAACCGCTCTATATTTGGGGCGGTTTTTTTAAGCAAAAAAATTCTTCATAATATATTGATGAATAAAGAAACCAAGGGCTAATAAGGCTAAACCCAAAATATAGCTAATCCAAAAATGCATATTCCATTTATCCATAAAGAAAAACGGTAAAAAGAATAACCAAGAAATTGGCACGGCAAAAATAATACTACGGGCATATTGCGCTGTAGCTGCGGGGTCGTGATATTCTATATAAGAAAATGCTATGGCTATTATAGAAACCAAAGGCAATGCCGTTATAAATCCGGCGAGTATAGGTTTTTGTGCCGAAAGCCAAGAGGCAAAAACAATCACAGCCGATGCAATCGTCACCTTAAGCACCATAAATAACATAATCAAATCTCCATTTATCTTTTTATCCCGACCATTTTATCTGTAATTGTAATAATATCAAGCTATAGCACAGCTTAAGCTTGAATAACCAAAACATTTGCTTTATGATTTACCAGTTTTTATGTAACTTAAGCGGAAATGACATGTTAAGTCTTATCATCAATGCGATTTCAATCGGTTTAATCTTTGGCCTAGTTTCGGTAGGGGTTTTTATATCTTTTCGGATATTAGACTTCCCCGATTTAACTGTCGATAGCTCCTTTGTTTTAGGTGGCGCAATAAGTGCAACCCTTATTGTTGGCTTTGGCATGTCGGGTTGGGCAACTATTCCCTTTGCTTTTTTAGGGGGGTGTTTAGCCGGATTAACAACGGCATGGCTGCATTTGCGGTTTAATATATTAAACCTGTTGGCCTCTATTTTAACCATGCTCGCATTGTTTTCCATTAATATTTTAATTATGGGATTTGGCCAAGGCATGGCTATGTATCGCCAAGCAGTACAAACGGGAAGAGCTGATGGTGTAGAAAAACTCTTAGAGCAATTACGTGCCGGGCGCGCCCAACTTTATATTAGCGATACGATTGCAAAAGATTTTGACTTTCTAAAAGACCCCATTAAAGAATCTGTTTTAGGCCAATATTTACGCACAAAAGATGTGATTGACCCGCTGATTGCCCTACCCATTGTGCTGATTACCGTTACATTACTGATTATCTTCTTACGTAGTGAATATGGTTTGGCTTTACGTGCTGTGGGGGCGAATAAACGCATGGCACAAGCAAACGGTATTAATAATAACAGCAAAATTTATGTGGGCATGGCACTATCGAACGGACTTGTCGCTTTGGGCGGATTATTTTATTCCCATCTGTTCCATTCCTCGGCCGATACTTCTCTTTCAGTCGGTATTATCGTTTATGGCCTAGCCGGTGTAATTATTGGCGAGACCATTTTGCCGTTAAAATCTATTTGGGGGCGTGTAACAGCTGTAATTGTGGGGGCAATTGCTTACAGACTTGCGATTATGATTGCCATTAACAATAGCATTTTGCCTATGCCCACCTATTTCATCCGTTTTGCATCGGCATTCATTGTTGCAATTGCGTTAATTATTCCCTATTTGCACAAAGAACATAAGGCACGGCAAATGGCCAAAACATTTAAAGAGAGCTTTAATAAAGGAGCCAGCGTATGATTGAGATTAAAGATTTACATATCTTATTCAACCCCGGCTTGCCCACCGAAAAATATGCCATTCGCGGGATTGATTTATCGATTGAACCGGGGCAGTTTGTAACGGTTATAGGCTCTAACGGCTCGGGTAAATCCACATTGCTCAACTCTATTGTGGGCGATATAAAGCCCATTGCCGGTGAAATTTTATTTGATAGTATCGATGTTACAAATTGGTCACCGCAAAAGCGTGCAACCGATATTGCGCGCGTGTTTCAGGACCCGCTTGCGGGTACAATTGCCGATATGTCGATAGAAGAAAATATGTCCATTGCTTGGGGGCGGCGCTCTTATGGCTCTTTTTGGCGCCCCGCACTCAATGATGATTTACGCAAACGATTTGCCGAGCAAATTAAACATTTGGGCTTAGGTTTAGAAAACCGCTTAAATGCACGCATGGGCACGCTTTCGGGCGGGCAGCGCCAAGCGGCATCGCTGCTTATGGCCACTTTACAGCCCAGCCGTATTTTGCTCTTAGATGAACATACCGCAGCCCTAGACCCTAAAACGGCCGATTTGGTAATGCATTTAACCGATAAAATTATTGAAGAGCAAGGGCAAACCACCTTAATGGTTACCCACTCTATGCGCCAAGCCCTAGATTATGGCGACCGTACCATTATGCTCCATGAAGGTAAAATTGTTGCCGACCTTAAAGGGGAAAACCGTAAAAATACAACGGTAGAAGATTTATTGCATCTGTTCACCCAAGCCAAAGGCGGTGAGCTAGATGATGATAAATTGATATTATCGTAATCAATATGAAAAAGCAGGTATTTAAGCCTGCTTTTTATCCGCCGCCACATATGGATTCACAAGGCACGCCGTCATTATCTCTATCCAACTTTTTGTGGCCTTGTTTCAGTAGCTTTTTTGCCTCTGCACAACTCGAAACGTCACTGCAAGTCGGCCATGCGGCATAGGCAGTTTCAGTTATCATTAAAGACCCAATCATTATCATAAAAATCCGCATCTTTTATCCCTCTATCACTATGCATCCACAACTTATCATAGCATTTATTTTATAAACAACAATAAAGCTTTTATATAATAAACTTGCGGGGTTTTTCTTACCATGATAATGCTTAATCATTATTTTAAACATCGGGAGTTTTATGTGAAGGAATATGATGCCATTATCATCGGTGCAGGTGCAGCCGGCTTATTTTGTGCTTATCAGGCGGCAAAACGGGGTTTAAATATCCTGCTCCTTGATCATAATCGTAAAATTGGCCGTAAAATTAAAATATCGGGCGGCGGGCGCTGTAATTTCACCAATATCCATGCCAATGCGCAAAATTATCTTTGTGCCTCCCCCCATTTTGTGAAACCTGCCCTTAAAAATTATACAGCTTCTGATTTTATATCTCTTGTTGAGGAACATCATATAGAATATGCCGAAAAAGAATTGGGGCAAATTTTCACCCAAGGTGGCAGCCAGCAGATTATTAATATGCTATTAAAGCTATGTAGTGATACGGGCGTAATATTGCAAAACCCCATACATATTGATGATGTTAACTATGATGACGGGCAATATATCCTTAACTATCATGATAAAGATACCAAACAAAAATATAGCGCTCAAGTACCCCATTTAATTATTGCTACGGGTGGGCTTTCCTTTAAAAAATTAGGCGCATCGGGCTTGGGTTACGATATCGCCAAAAAATTTGGCCATGGCATTACCCCTTTAATGCCATCTTTAGTCGGGTTAAAATTTGCCAATGATTTTGCCGAGCTTTCGGGCATATCGCTCCTTGCGAAGGTACAATGCAATAAAATATCCTTTACCCACCAAATATTATTTACCCATTTTGGCCTATCGGGGCCAGCCATTTTACAAATATCCAATTATTGGCAAAATGGGCAAAACCTGCTTATTGATTTTTTACCCAATCATAACTTAGAAAAACTCATTGGGCAGGCCCGAGCTGAAAACCCAAAAATAAAAACCCATAATTTGCTTAGTCAATATCTACCCAAGAAATTTGTGCAATATTTTTTAGCTAATATCGATTTTACCGATAAAAATATTGCAGACCTAACAAAAAAACAGATTAGTCTTTTGCAAACGCTTATCCACAGCCATCAACTTGTACCAACGGCAACCGCCGGATATGATAGAGCCGAGGTTACTAAAGGCGGTGTAGAGATTGCACAAATCAACCCGAAATCAATGGAAAGCAAAATACAGAACGGTCTGTTTTTCATTGGTGAAGTGGTCGATGTAACCGGATGGCTGGGTGGATATAACTTCCAATGGGCTTGGAGCTCCGCTACCCTTGCGGCGCAAAATATTTTAACTTAGCTGTTATTGCCAGCTTGACTGGTAATCTGGTAAATATAAAAGCCTTTCCCCCAGATACTCCATCAAGTTGGGCATGCCGGATAGGAATAATGAAAATTGTTTATACAGCACATATAAAAACAAACAGCCGAAGTCTGTTATTTCTGTTTAATCCTTTAATAGCTTATGTTATAAATATATAACATCATACTGGGAGAATTTTGTGCCAAAGGAGCAATTTTTTATCAAAAAACATGGCCTTTTGGGGAGTTTTAACGAGGTTATCGGGCGAATAGGCTTATATTTTGCCATTATTTTACTTGTTATTATGACCTTGGCGGTTCTGTTACAAATTGGTAGCAGGGCTATCCGCATGCCCATTGGTTGGACAGAACAGCTCTCGGTCACGGCTATGGTTTGGATTACCTTTTTGGTCGCACCCTATGCTTATCGGCGGCATTTATTTGCCAAAATAGAAATTATATTCGACCATGTATCCGGTCGCTCCCATTATTTGCTCATGCTTATTTTACATATTTTAGAATTTATCATCTTATGTTTTGCTATTTATTACGCATGGAAGTTTTTTGAAGGCGCACGTTCCAAACTCCCTGCTCTTTCAACCTTGCTCCGCCAAATTGCATCGCCCTTTGTGGCCGAAGATATGCTTTATAAAATTGCTTTCCCTGCCAAATGGAGTTATGCCATTGTGCCCTTAAGCTTTTTTTGTATGTGGTTGGTTGCAATTGAGCATATCGGGCGTAGTTTTTTATCTTTTATTTCCGGCCAAGATAAAACAACCTTATCTTTTATTGATGCCGAAGTCACACCGGACGAAACTGAGGAATTGCTCCTAGATAAAGGCGGTGTAGAATAATGAAATCAATCTATGCCATTTTTACTAAATATATCGTGTTATGGGGCTTTTTCTTTTTTATGGCCATTGGCTTGCCTGTTATTTTTGCCATGTTAGCCGCCAGTGGCATAGAACTTTGGCATTTAAATAAGGGCGCACTTATTACCCAACTGATGAATAAAATTTACACCCAAACATCATCTTTTCCGCTCATGGCAGTCCCATTTTTTATTTTAGCGGGCGAGCTTATGAACTCAGGCTTTTTCACCAAAGCTTTGGTAAATTTTTCTCGCTCTATGCTTGGCCATTTGCATGGTGGCTTGGCCTATGTTAATATTGTATCATCGCTGCTTTTTGCCGGCCTTTCCGGCTCGGCCGTGGCCGATACCTCGGCTTTAGGGTCTATGCTGATACCCGCTATGGAAAAAAACGGTTACAGCCGGCGTTTTGCTGCCGCCGTAACCGCCGCATCATCGGTTATCGGGCCCATCATTCCACCATCGGGGTTAATGGTACTTTATGCATTTATTATGAATGTTAATATTATTCATATGTTTTTAGGGGGGATAATCCCCGGGGTAATGATTGCCATATCCCTTTGTATTGTTACATATTTTATGTCTAAACGGCGTAACTTCCCAATATCGAATGAACGGGCATCGGCCAAAGAACGTGTTAATGCATTTGGTAAAGCTTTCTTCCCCTTACTTACACCCGTTATTTTATTGGGTGGTATTTTGGGCGGGCAAGCCACCCCAACCGAGGCGGCATCGTTAGCTGTATTTTATGCGCTATGCCTGAATATTGTCATGACGATTTTACAACGCAAAGGCATTGTAAAATCGGGCGGAATGTCTTGGGCACATTTTATTGCCATATTAAAACGCAGCGCCATACAAACTTCGGTTATTCTATTACTTGTGGGCGTGGCAGCCGGTTATTCTTTTGCCATCACCGTTGCTCATTTGCCCGAGGCCTTAACCTCTATCCTTAAGGGCTATACCGAAAATAAATATGTATTTTTATTCATTGTTAATCTCTTACTCTTTTTAGTGGGTATGGTGCTTGATGCCGGGCCGGCTATTTTGATTTTAGGCCCTATCCTTTCGGGCATGGCTGCTGCTTATGGGGTGGACCCTGTGCATTTTGCTATTTTAATGTGTGTTAATGTGACTGTCGGTTTGGCCACGCCCCCCATGGGCTTGGTTCTGTTTGTTGCTGCAACGGTTGCACGCGAAAAATTTGTGAATATTGTTAAAGAGATTATTCCATTTTTAATCGCCGAGATTATTGTTATATTCATGATTACCTACATACCGATTTTAACATTGGGCTTGCCCCGATTATATGATATGATGACCCAATAATTATATATTTTTTTAACCAGTAGGAGGCTTTATTTATGCTCAAAAAACAACTTAAAACTTTCGTTTTAGGCGGTGTTTCGGCCGCAATATTAGCGCCCGCGGCAATGGCTGCCGATTATAATTTGGTGTTACCCTTAGTAACAGGCGAAAATAGTTATAATTATAAGGCGGCTTCGGCCTTTAAAAACTTTGTGGAAAACAACTCGGCTGGGCAAATTACGGTAGAAATCTTCCCCGGTGGTACATTTTGTAGCTCCGCACGGGAATGTTTTGATGCTTTAGGTGCTGGTAATATTGATATTTTCCAATCCAATTTCGGCGACCCCAGCAATATCATGACCGAATTTGCCGTGCTGGATTTACCCTATATGCTCCGCGATGATGCCGTGGCCGAATGTACTTTTGACGATGATGAATTTATGGCCAAGCTCCGCCAAGGTTTCTTAGATGCATCGGGCAATATGCGCCTAATGGTGGTTTCTAACTCTGGCGGGTGGCGCAACATTGCCACAACCGATAAAGCCGTGCTTTCGCCCGAAGATGTTAAAGGATTAAAACTCCGCACAATCCCGGCCGAAATCCAACAAGAGCTTGTGCGCCAATTGGGCGGTGCGCCCACCGGTATTACATGGGGCGAGGTTTATACATCGCTTGCCACAGGCGTGGTAGAAGGCACCAAAAACGGTATTACCGATATTGTGACCATGAATTTCCAAGATCATTTGAAACATATCACCCTTGACGGCCATTCTTATATGGGCGGCACATGGTTTATGAATAACGATAAATTTATGGAAATGCCTGAGGATTTACGCAAAATTGTGGTGGAAGGTTTTGATGTGCTGAACCAATATTTGCGCTCTTACCCCAAATATAACGATGTTGCGTCTTTCCAAGCTTTCACAGAAGCAGGCGGTACAATCCACCCGCTGAATACCGAGCAAAAACAGGCCTTCCGCAATGCAACAAGCGGTATGGAAGATTGGGTATTAAAGCAATCCCCAACGAGCGGTGATTGGCTTAATCTGTATAAAGATGCCATTAAACGCTGCGAAACTAAAGTAGATGCCCGTTTAGATAGCTTAATTAAATAACACAGGCCTCACCTACCGGACTGATGAAACTCCCCGAATCTTGGGGAGTTTTTTATTCTCATCAATAAAGTGCAATGCGTAATCCAATGGTATAATCCATGACCCATACATATTACCGCTCATATAGTCTATACATAATAAAATGATTATATAAACATCAGTAATAATTTGATGCTAAGGGGTTTGCAACCCGTAAAGCCGAAGGCTTTCTAAAAAAAGATAACTTGTCTCCGACAAGATATAATCCCCGCACACAGCTACGCTGTGGGCAACCTCAACGCATTAGGTAATACTAAAATTTATTATCATTTTAAGTAGTATTACCTATATTACTCGGCAAACAATAATGGATATAAAATACCTATCGCCAAGTTTTAAGACCGGTGCCATTATATTCGTGTAGAAATTCATTTTCCCATAGGCTGATTGTACCGCCGATAATTGCCGTTTTTGGCCGAAAATGTCCATCTAATACCACAATATCGGCATCATAACCCGGCATTTTCCGCCCCTTATAAGCGATATTAAAAACGCTATAAGCTTTGTAAATTTGGCTCTGTGCATAGAAAATCAGCCAATTTTGGGCTAATTTATCGCCATTGACCCTTTGTTGCCAAAAACTATTATTTTGGGCATTTAATTGGCTTTTATGGGATAATATCGGCAAATATGTGCCACCAATGGATTGCCCATTTTTATCGGATAATGTATGGCCGATGGCTTGTAAGGATACGAGCTCGGGGTAATCGCGCGGATGAAACATGGGGGCATTTAGGATAATCGGGCGTTTTTTCATGGCTTTAAAAGCAGCTAAAACCCGCTGATAGGCCGATAAATCTGCCGATTTTGCATCTAAGATTATGGGGCGCTCATAGGCTGAAATCACGGCTAAGTCTGGCTGGTTAATCCATTCACTATCCGCCCAAAAGCCTACAACTACCGGTGCTTCTTCTAAGGCACGAATACCCTCAACAGTTTGATTTTTCTGCATTTTTATTAGCCAACCGATATTCACCGCAACCTTATTTTTAAGCGCTCTGCCGTCATCGGCCAGCTGCTTGGGGGTGGGGTTATCGGGGCGCATCCATAAGGTTGATGTTATACCTTTTTCTAAAAATAAAGGGGATATGTTGCCAATTTCGTCCGTATTGCACCATAAACTTGGCTCCACAAGGGCTAGCCCGCCAAAAACGGCCGTTCCTTTGCCGTTTAGGCGAAAATCCGGCTCCTGATGAGAGAAGCTCTGTTTGCTCCCGCACCAGTCAATAGAAGTAGAGCGCACTTCTCCCATACTCATTTCGGTGATATCTTCGAGACGAAAATATTTGGACTCTTGCATAATATATATTATCCTTTATTTCTTAGGTTAGACCATTTTGATAAATTTAGAGGGTAATTGCAATGGCTTATTTACATAAAGATCGGGCTTTTCTTTTGGTTTCGGGTGCAGATGCCTTTGATTATCTGCAAAATATGGTATCAAACGATATCCGCCCCGTGCATGAAAGTCAAAAGCCGGTCTATTCGTTACTTTTGGATAATAAGGGCAAATATAAGTTCGATTTTTTTGTTTGGCCTTATAATGAAGCCGATTATTTATTAGAGACTTCCGCCAGCCAAATTACCGCAATGACAAAGCTGTTGAAATTTTACAAACTGCGTGCCGATATTACATTAAGCGAGCTGAGCGACCTTTATATATGCTCTAGCCTTGAAAAAGAGGACGGTTACGATGCCGACCCCCGCCTTGATAGCGGCTTATATCGTAAACTTGGCCATGGTAATCCGCCTGATATGACCAATAGTTTTGATTACACAATTTGGCGCATAGAAAATGGCCTACCTGAATATGAAGACTTAATTGCGGATGAAGATACCCCCATAGAAATGGGTTTTGATGAGCTCCATGCCATTACCTATTCCAAAGGGTGTTTTTTAGGGCAAGAAGGTACCAATAAAGCCAAACATCGCCTTGTGATTAAAAAGCGCCTGCTGCCCTTTAGTGTTGCGGCTAAGAGTATGACCGAACCCAACCTTACAAATGCCAATGAACGCTCAGCCGGTGAAGTACGTTGTTTTAAGCAAGGTTATGGCTTAGCTGTTATCAAACTTAAATATTTAGATGAACCCATTTATCTGGACGGGCAAGAAATAGAAGCCCATATTCCCCAATGGATGAATTTGCCCGATAGCGAATGATCGGCATAATATCCGATACATTTTATCTCAATATTTGAGTATATTTTATATAACTATACTTGACTTTATACCTGACAATCATCATAGTTATTTATAATAATAAAAATAATGAATTAGGATATAACGCCCCATGGAAACAGAGAACAGAGCCCAATTTACCCATGGTCTTTCAAGCTTAGAGAGCATTGAGGTTATGGCTCAGTTTCAACAAAAAGCGCTTGATGCCAATATCCGCTCTCTTCCCCAAATTGCCCAAGCGGCCGATGCTGCAGCAGCACGCTTATTAAAGTCGCAAGGGCGCATGATATATGTGGGTGCAGGCACATCGGTGCGGGTTGGGGTACAAGATGGCTCGGAGCTCATGCCCACTTTTAATTGGCCTGCCCATCGTTTGGCTTTTTTAATTGCGGGTGGACAAAAAGCCCTATTGCAAGCGGTGGAAAATGCCGAAGATGATGCCGCCCAAGGCATAATAGATATGCAAGCCCTAAAGCCCACCCCCAATGATGTTATTATTGCCGTTGCCGCTAGCGGAAACACGCCTTTTACTTTAGCCGCCTTAGAGGAAGCCAAAACCCAAAGGGCATTAACCATTGGTGTATATTCTAACCCCGATAGCCAATTAGAAAAAAAAGCCGATATACCGATATTACTGCGCACCGGCGCCGAATTTATATCGGGCTCTACCCGCCTAAGTGCGGGTACGGCACAAAAAATTTGCCTTAATATGCTCTCTACCCAAATTATGATTAATTTGGGCCGTACTTACGAGGGCTTAATGGTTTATGTGCAGGCATCGAACCGCAAATTGGTCGAGCGCAGCCAAAAAATGGCTGTTGAAATTAGCGGAAAACCGCTCAGCGATGTGCAAACCATTTGGCAACAAACCCATGGGCGTTTGCCATTAACCTTGTTAATGCTTACCGGGTTATCGCTCAACGACGCCCAAACATTACTTAACGCCCATTATGGGCATTTCCCTAACGCCTATACAGAGGCATTAACAATAATTAAAAATGAATTATCACCATCTAAAGAGAGATAAGGAAAACCGTTATGAAACCATTTAAATCACTTGCAAAAACCGCCATATTCACTGGCTTTGCCATCGTACTTGCTGGTACAGCCATTGCCGAGACCAATTTAACTATCGAAAGTTGGCGCTCGGAAGATGCCGATATTTGGAATAAGCAGATTATCCCCGCTTTTGAAAAAGCGCACCCGGGTATTAAGGTAAAATTTACGCCCATGGCACCCACCGAATATAATGCCGCATTAAATGCCAAGTTAGAGGGTGGAAATGCAGGTGATATTATTGTTTGCCGCCCCTTTGATGTCTCTTTAGGATTATATGAAAAAGGTTATCTTGAAGATTTAACCAATGTGGAAGGTTTAGCCAATTACCCCGAATTTGCCAAAGCTGCTTGGAGCACCGATGACGGTAAAACCACATTTTGCATACCAATGGCATCGGTTATTCATGGTTTTATCTATAATAAAGAGGCCTTTAACGAGGTGGGGGTAGAAGTACCCAAAACCGAAGATGAATTTTTTGCCATTTTAGAAAAATTTAAAGAAGACGGTAATTATATTCCGCTCGCCATGGGAACATCCGACCAATGGGAAGCCGCCACCATGGGTTATACCAATATTGGCTCTAACTATTGGAAAGGCGAAAAAGGCCGTAAAAACCTTATTGCCGGCATCGAAAAATTTACCGACCCCCAATATGTGGCCGCCTTTGAAACCTTAGCCAAATGGGCCGATTATATGGCTGAGGGTTTTGCAAGCCAAAGTTACTCGGACAGTCAATTGCAATTCACTTTAGGCCGTGCGGCTATTTACCCTGCGGGTTCATGGGAGATTAACGGCTTTAATAAAGATGCCGATTTTGAAATGGGTGCTTTTTACCCACCGGTAAAAAATGAAGGCGATACTTGTTATATTACCGACCATACCGATATTGGTATTGGTGTGAATGCCAATGGTAAAAATAAAGAAGCCGCTATGGCCTTTATTAGCTGGGTAACATCGGAAGAATTTGCTACAATATTTGGTAATGCACTCCCCGGGTTCTTCCCGCTTTCTAACTATGCACTTGAGCTTAATGACCCACTTGCACAAGCATTTTTAAGCTGGCGTGGCGAATGCCAAGGCACTATCCGTAACTATTACCAAATTTTAAACCGTGGTACCCCTGCCCTTGGTAACGAGCTTTGGATTACATCGGCCAATGTGATTAACGGCACACAAACCCCCGAGCAAGCGGCGAAACAATTACAAGATGGTTTAGATGCATGGTATAAGCCTGCTGTACAATAAGCTTAAAAATATAATGAAAGCAGGCTTTGGTATTAGGCAAATGCCTGCTTTTTGAATCGGACAAAGGAAAGTGAAACACTATGCAAAATAATCAATATAAAAAACCATTCCCGTGGCATATATTGGTTTTTTTATCACCCGCGTTACTGATATATGCGGCCGTAATGGTGTATCCGCTTATTGAAACCCTGCGCCTTTCTTTTTTTACAAGCCAAGGTACAAATACCATTTTTGTCGGTTTAAAAAATTATAGCGAACTATTTTTTAATAGCTTTTTTTCCGATCAGTTTTGGAATGCATTAAAAAATAATATTATCTTTTTTATCATTCATATGCTGGTGCAAAACCCCATTGGTATTATTTTGGCTGCTTTACTTTCTATGCCCAATTTGCGGGGTGCTACATTTTACCGAACCGCCATTTTTATCCCGACTATGCTTTCGGTGGTGATTATCGGTTTTGCATGGAAGCTCATACTCTCTAACAATTGGGGAGTGATTAAAGAGATGATGACCATGCTCGGCTTAAAAGAGTTTTACTCGGCCAAATTTTTAGGTTCACTTTTCGATGAACAAAAAGGGCTTTATACCCTGAGTTTAATCTCGGTTTGGCAATATGTGGGCATACCGATGATGCTGATTTATGCGGCGCTGATTAGCATACCCGATGAAATTTTAGAAGCCGCCGATTGCGATGGTATTGTGGGCGTTAACCAGTTTTTTAAAATTAAATTACCCCTTATCTTCCCCACTTTGGGTATTGTGAGCATATTAACTTTTGTGGGTAATTTTAATGCTTTCGATCTTATATATTCGGTTAAGGGGGCACTTGCAGGCAATAATTACTCGGCCGATATTTTGGGTACATTTATGTATCGTACCTTTTACGGCATGCAAAACCAACCGGGCGATATTCACCTTGGGGCAGCCGTTGCCACCATTATGTTTTTAATTATTTTATGTGGTGTGGGCGTTTACCTATTTTTTGTGCAACGTAAACTGCAACGTTACCAGTTTTAAGGGAGTGGAGCGATGATACAAAATAAAAAATCACAAAAATTTGCAAAAACAGCTTTCGCCCATTTGGTGCTCATTTCTTATACGGCACTGGCAATATTGCCGGTATTGCTGGTTTTCATCAATAGTTTTAAAGACCGCAAAACCATCTTTCGTGCGCCTTTAGCCCTACCTTTTGGCACAAAGTTTGACCTTGGCGGTTACCAGACCGTATTAGAAAATAGCAATGTTTGGTTATATTTTGGCAATTCGCTTATTGTCACCGTTGCGAGCCTTACACTTATTTTATTATTTGGTGCAATGGCTGCCTTTGCGCTCTCGGAATATCGCTTTAAATTTGGTGGTTTATTTGGTTTATTTTTTGCCTTTGGCATTATGATTCCAATTCGGTTGGGCACATTGGGTATTGTCAATATATTCTCTCATATCGGGCTTATGTCGCCCGCTTGGGGTAAATTGGCATCGCTTATTCTCATTTATACCGCCCATGGCTTGCCTTTGGCTGTATTTATTTTAACCGAGTTTATGCGCTCGCTCTCCGGTGAGCTTAAAGAGGCCGCACGGATAGACGGTTTTAACGAATATCAAATATTCTTTAAATTGGTATTGCCTTTGGTGCGCCCCGCTATGGCAACGGTGGCCGTATTTAATTTAATACCCATTTGGAACGATTTATGGTTTCCGCTTGTCATTGCCAATTTCGAAAGCACCAAAACCATTATCTTATGGGCGCAGGATTTTAAAGGGCAATTTTCCAACAATTACCCGGCACTTTTGGCATCGTTAAGCTTAGCAATTGCACCGGCAATTATTTTATATTTAATTTTCTCTCGTCAACTCATTCGGGGTATTACCTCGGGTGCGGTAAAATAAAGGATATTTTATGGCTGATTTAAGTTTAGAAAAAATCTCTAAAACATTTGGCACAAACCAAGTGATTAAAGATGTGAATCTTAAAGTGCATGACGGCGAGTTTATTGTCTTTGTTGGGCCTTCGGGCTGTGGGAAATCGACCATGTTACGCATTATTGCCGGCCTTGAGGAGCAAACATCGGGCGAGGTTTTTATTGGCGGGCATAATGTGGGGCATTTGCCCCCTGCAAAACGCGGTATTGCCATGGTATTTCAATCTTATGCGCTTTACCCCCATTTAACGGTAGAGGGCAATATGCGCATTGGCCTTAAACAATCGGGCGCAAAAAAAGAATATATCGATGAGCGTGTGGAGCAAGTGGCCAATATTTTACAGCTCACTGAGCTTTTAAGCCGCCGGCCATCGGCACTTTCGGGCGGGCAACGCCAACGGGTGGCCATTGGGCGCGCTTTGGTGCGTAATCCGGATGTCTTTTTGTTTGATGAACCATTATCAAACCTTGATGCCGCCTTGCGCTCCTCCGTACGTTTTGAAATTGCCGAATTACATAATGCGCTTAAAGCCACCATGATTTATGTGACCCATGACCAAGTGGAGGCTATGACATTGGCCGATCGCATTGTGGTGTTCCATGATGGCATTATTCAACAGGTTGGTAGCCCCCTTGAGCTTTATGAGTGCCCAACCAACAAATTTGTGGCCGGTTTTATCGGCTCGCCCAAAATGAACTTTTTTAAAGGCGATGCCAAGAGTAATCATTTTGAATATAATGGGCAAAATTTGCCGATTATGAACGGCCATATCATCACCACAGCCAATATCGAGCTTGGCATACGCCCCCAGCATTTTATGATTGACGAAAGCGGGCTGAGCCAATTTAAAGCCAAAGTGATTTATACCGAATATTTGGGTAACGAAAGCCATATGCATTTAGAGCTAACAGATGGCAAAAATATTATACTTGCCCAAGATAATAACGATGGCACACAAAAACGCCAATATCAAAAAGGCCAAGAAATTGCCCTTGCCGTCGATGCCCGCCATTGCCATTTTTTTAAAGAAGAAAAACGTATTTAATCGGCCATAAAAAAGCGGGTAGCTTAAAAAAAGCTACCCGAAGAGAAAGAGATTGATTAAAAGAGATATTTTATCGAAGAAACATATCTGAAAAAATATCTTAGTCATAATATAGGTCATTTTTTTAATTTGTAAATGAAAATCATTCGCAGTTCGGAATGATTATAAAAGATTTATTATCCTCACGAAAATGAAAAGAAAACCCTTTTTAAAATATGTATTTAGGTTGAGCGGAAAATATACCAGCCATTGCCCAATGATTGGCGAAAGAAGATACCATTTGGGCTCCATTCGGGTAATTGGCTTTCATCTTCTATCCATAAAAACCCCGAATAATTATCGGCCGGCGTATAGCCCGATACCATCATAAAACAGCGCGAGCAAGACGAATCCGTTACACCGGGAATAACAAAATCAATACCCAAAAGGGCAATTTTATTTAAAAATGCGCTAAATTCTTTATCGGCCAGTAAAGCATCGGGTATCGGGCGTGTCCAATTACCGCGCAACATTTTAAGGCGTAAATCATTCCATTCTCTTATTTGGCTTAGTTTAGGGAGATATTCGTCTTTAAAGCTTTCAAAATTGGCTTCTTCGCCCCTAAAAAATTGCTGGTAACCGTAATCGGTCGCAAAATCGAGCCGCAAGCTATTTATAAATCTTCTTTTAAAATCTGCGGTATTTTCATCACTCAAATGAAAAGTAAGTTCATCAAGTGCCGAAGGATCATTTAAAAACCGCTGAAATTGGCTATAGCTCACTGTTGGGAATGGAAAAGGCTGATAACCATGCACCCGCAATTTTAATCCCTCTAAATCACCATCTTTAGGGACATAAACATAAATATCCTTTGGGCCTTGGCCATCTTGCGATAAAATAGCCAAATAGCTATAAATTACCCAATCATCATTCTCATGTAACTTCTCAAAGCCCATAAGGCGGCGAATATTATTTGTTTTTTCGGTTACGGCCGTACGAATTTCCTGCTCGGTCGGCCCCTCCGCCGAGCTATAAAAAGCACCCAATAAAAGCGCAATTAAACTGTATCGTAAATATTTATATGGCATTCAATAAATTCTCGTAACTTCAAAAGGTTAATCATTTTAGCGTTGGCTTTTCGCTTTGTCCAACAAAAATGATGTTTCTTATCTTCAAATATGCTAGCATTATACTATATATGTAAGCTATAACAGGTTATACCGCAATTATGGTTTTTATGGGGTTTGGGCAGAATTTATATTTTATCCTCACCTTTTATTAACCCTTTTGATTTATTGTGATACTTAAGAAATATAGACCTTGTTGATATAAAAGTTTTTTGAGATTCTTTGCCATCTTATTGTCTCTGGTCAGGTCAACGCTCTATATCAAAGATGGTAAAGATAGACCCACAGTTTTAAACTGTGGGTCACTTTTTTGCTTAAAATTTATAAAAAAAGCCTGCAATAAATGCAGGCTTTTTTTGTGATAGAAAATTGAGCTTAGGCTTTAATAGCTGCTGCTAAAATTTCTGGTGTTACGGTTGATTCAAACTTTTTGAAGTTTGCTTCAAACATACCGGCTAATTTTTTAGCCATGGCATCGTAAGCCGCTTTATCAGACCAAGTATTTTTGGGTAATAAAATGCTTTCGTCTTCTAAGCCCGGGCAAGATGTTGGAACTTCTAAACCAAAGAACTCATCTTTTACAAACTCAACTTTATCTAACTCGCCATTTAAAGCAGCGTTAAGTAAAGCACGTGTGTATTTAAGTTTCATACGGCTACCAACACCATAAGCACCGCCGGACCAGCCTGTGTTTACAAGCCAGCAATTTGCGCCGTGTTTTTCGATTAATTTTGCTAATAAATCGGCATATTCAGCAGGGCGACGTGGCATGAAAGGCGCACCAAAACAGCTAGAGAATGTAGCTTGTGGCTCTGTAATACCGCGCTCGGTACCGGCAACTTTGGCTGTATAACCAGAGATAAACTGGTAAGAAGCTTGTGCAGGTGTTAAACGAGAGATTGGCGGTAACACACCAAAAGCATCGCATGTTAACATAATTACATTGCTTGGTTGCGGGCCTTTACCGTCTAAAGCCGCATTGGGCACTTGCGTAATTGGGTAAGATGAACGTGTGTTTTCTGTTTTAGAACCATCGAATAAGTCAGGAACACGTGTGTTTTCATCGTAAACGAGGTTTTCTAAAATTGTACCGAAAGTTTCGGTTGTTTTAAAGATTACAGGTTCAGCTTTGGCATCCAGATTAATAACTTTAGCGTAACAACCGCCTTCAAAGTTAGATACACCTTCGTCCGACCATGCATGTTCGTCATCGCCAATTAAAGTACGGGTTGGGTCGGCCGATAATGTTGTTTTACCCGTACCCGATAAACCAAAGAATACGGCAGATTTATTATCATCGCCAATATTGGCCGAGCAGTGCATTGGCATAATACCTTTAGCCGGTAACATATAGTTGAGAACACCAAAGATACCTTTTTTCATTTCGCCCGAATATTCGGTACCACCAATAATGATGATGCGTTTGGCAAAATTTACAACAACAAATGTTCCGCCGCCTTCTTTACGAATACCATCAAGCTCTACATTACCTTTAAGTTCTGGGCATTGTAAAACTGTAAACTCAGGTACAAAATCTTTGCGTTCTTCAACAGTTGGCGCAATAAACATGTTATGGATAAACATATTATGGTAAGCGCGCACATTAACAAAACGACAATTTAATTGGTAAGTTTTATCGGCACCGGCATATACATCGCGCACAAAAACTTCGCCAATACCTTGGTAATAAGCAACAACTTTTGCAAATAAACGGTCAAAATGCTCTGGAGAGATGGGTTGGTTAATTTTGCCCCAATCAACTGAGCTGCGTGTTGTATCATCTTCTACAATAAAGCGATCTTGCGGTGAACGGCCGGTATAAATACCGGTATCAACCATTAAAGCACCGCCTTTAGCTAATTTACCTTCATCGCGTTTAATGGCTTCTTCCACTAAAGCTTCAGGCGATAAGTTCCAATATGCTTTTTTTAAGTTCACAAGACCCTGATTATCTAAACCATGGCTGCTAACTACAGTTCCTAAATTTTCCAAGTTTTTACTCCTTACTCAAATTATTTGCTTGGGCGAATAAAATATCATCACCCAAAGGGCTAAGTATTTAACAAAAGGAATATTAATCGAAAACGATATATATAGCTATCTAAAAGCAATCATAAAAAGCGCGATTTTCCGATTAATTGAACAGCTCTTCCCCCCTAGTCATTCTTTTGCCTAAATTATTATCTATTTTGTGTATAAGCATATCGATTTTGCTCGAAAAAAAATCAATTTGCTTTATAATCTTAAGCAGACTAACTTTATAATAAATAAAAATAATAGTTTTGTAAAATAGTAAGAATACGAATCTTTAAGATTCTCCAACCAAAGGAAGAACGATGCCCAGTACAATTGCACTTGTTGATGATGACGAGAATATTTTAACCTCGGTAAGTATTGCCTTAGAGGCAGAGGGTTTTCAGGTTGTTACCTTCTCCGAAAGCGAGAAAGCCTTACAATATTTATTACAAACCCCGCCCGATTTAGCGGTACTTGATATTAAAATGCCCCGCATGACGGGTATGGAGTTATTAGAAAAGCTCCGTAAAGAAAGTAAATTGCCAGCCATTTTTTTAACCTCTAAAGATGATGAGATTGATGAAATGTTGGGTTTGCGCATGGGTGCGGACGATTATATTAAAAAGCCGTTTTCGCAACGTTTACTTATTGAGCGTATCCGTACGGTTTTGCGCCGCCAAAAAGCCATTGCCAGCGATAAAGCCACCGATGATAAAGAGCTGATTAAAAAAGGGCATTTAATGTTAGACCCCGTGCGCCATATGTGTTTTTGGAAGGAAACACCATTGGATTTAACCGTTACGGAGTTTTTAATATTATCCAGCCTAGCCCGCCACCCGGGGCATGTGAAATCGCGTGACCAGCTGATTGATGCCGCTTATGGTGAGCATATTTATGTAGATGACCGCACCATTGATAGCCATATTAAACGCCTACGCCGTAAGTTCCGCAATTTAGATAAAGATTTCGAGGAAATTGAAACCCTTTATGGTGTGGGTTACCGCTACCGCGACCCGGCTCTTAAAACATCTGAAGGTTAAATGAAATTTAAGCGATTGCATCTATTTTCGCGGCTTAAACATAAGCCCCAAACTCAATATCTCTTTAAGGCATCGGCCTTAAGGCGACGTATTCTTTTAATCAATTTGGCTGTGCTACTAGTACCGGTTTTGGGCATTATGTGGGCAGGCACTTATCGGCAATCCTTAATTAATAACGAGATCAATGCCCTTAAAATCGAGGCCGAGCTATTTGCCGCCGCCTTGGCCGAAGGTTCATTGCAACCTTCCACAGAAAATTGGACCAATTTCGATTTACCGGCCTCGCAATATCTGCTGCGCCGCATGGTTACATCATCGAATGTGCGTGCGCGCTTATGGAATTATGACGGCAAAGCCCTGCTTGATAGCCGGGTGATTGGCAACCCCAATATTATCAAAACCAATAAATTGGCATCGCTTGGTTATGTTGGCCATAGCAAAGAGGCCATAAAAACTTGGTATCATCACCAAATTCGGCGCTTGGCATGGAGCTTTTCGAATGTCTCGTTACTCCCTGCGGCCATCAATTCCATTCCACCTTATCAGATAGACGATTTTTCAGAGGTACAAACATCGCTTTCGGGGGAAAACTCGGGCATTGTACGGCGCTCGCTCAATAGCGATTATACCTTACAGCTTTCGGTATCGGCACCTATTCAGCGCTATAAACGGGTTTATGGGGCTATTCAGCTTATGCGTGGCTCCGAGCAAATTGACGAAGCCTTAGTCTCCCTTTATAACCGCCTTTTCATCATCATTCTTATTGCCTTAGCGGTTACAACAATTTTATCCTTTTGGCTGGCTTCTACCATTGCGAAACCCATTCATAAATTGGCATCGGCGGCCAATTATATTCGCAACAGTAAAAACCGCAAAGGGGAGATACCCGATTTATCGCGGCGTAAAGATGAAATTGGTGAGCTTTCGATTAACCTGCGCGAAATGACCGAGGCTTTATGGGAGCGCATGGACGTGATAGAAGCCTTTGCCGCCGATGTTTCCCACGAGCTTAAAAACCCGCTTACATCGCTAAAATCGGCAGTAGAAACCTTGCAATATGCCCAAAAGCCCGAGCAAATTAAAAGATTAAAAGAAATTATCGACCAAGATGTCGACCGTTTAAATCGCTTAATTACCGATATCTCCGATGCCTCGCGCCTTGATGCCGAGCTTTCGCGGGCTTCTACCGAGGTGATTGATTTTAAAGCCATGGTGCAAAATATCTATAATCTTTATGCCACAACAGGTGTGAGCGATAAAGATATTACCTTTAAACTCATTGATGAAACCAAACAAAAAGAGCTATTTGTTGCCGCCCATGAGGAGCGCATTATTCAGGTTATTCGCAATATTTTAGGCAATGCCATCTCCTTTGCCCCTGATAAAAGCCAGATTATTCTCAGGTTATCTCAGGATAAAAAAGAGGTGATACTCGATGTTATTGACGAAGGGCCGGGTATTCCCGATGGCGCTTACGAGAAGATTTTTCAGCGTTTTTATACCGAGCGCCCTAAATCGGAAAGTTTCGGTAATCACTCGGGGTTGGGCTTAGCCATTAGCCGCCAAATTGCCGAGACCTATAAGGGTCACCTTACCGCTCATGGGCGCGAAGATGGGCAAAATGGTGCGTTATTTCGGCTACAATTACCTTTACTTGGGAAAAAATAACAATGCTTCGCCCTTTTATGCTCAATGATTATGATATTCACGGCACCTTCGTTTCTTACCATAACCAAGGGTTGCTCTTTTTGGGGCAGTCGGGTACGGGGAAATCTCTACTGGCTTATCAGCTGATTGCTGATGGTGCTCAGCTGATTGCCGATGATATTGTACATATTAATACGCAAAATATCGGTTCAGCTCACCAAAAAAATCGGGGCTTAATTGAAGTGTATGGCCTTGGAGTCATCCGCCTTAATCCGCATCAATATAAAATATCGGCTCCCATTACCCATATTTTTTTCTCTGGTGCTCATATAGAGCGTGTTTATGCCTCTCAATATTTTAATCTGAATGAAAAACCAATCAGTTATAGCCGTTATAACTTTGGCCATTATTTTGCACCCAGCTATATAAAGCTATTTTGCGCCATGCTTAATGGGGATATTGCTATTAAAAATAGCCTTTAACATTGTTATTATAAATAAGCTATATTATAATGGCTGCACATTTAAAGTAATCGAGGATGATAATGATAGGTATAGTCTTAGTAACCCATGGTCGATTAGCCGAGGAACTTGTAGATGCCATGGTGCATGTACATGGCCCGCAAGCTGCCGTACAAACCGTATGTATTGGCCCCGATGATGATATGGACGAACAAAGAGAAAATATCTTAAATGCTGTGCGTAATGCCGATATTGACGATGAAGGCGTGGTTATTTTAACCGATATGTTTGGCGGCACACCATCAAATTTAGCCATCTCGGTGATGGATCAGACCAACTCGGAGGTTATTGCGGGTGTAAACTTACCCATGCTTATCAAATTAGCATCTAACCGCGACAGCGGTGCCAACTTGCACGAAGTTGCCTTAGAGGCTCAAGATGCCGGGCGCAAATATATCTCTTTAGCCTCAACCCTTTTAAACCCGTAGGTCAACAATGCCCCAAGCCAAAATTTTAATATGTAACGATAAAGGTTTGCATGCCAGAGCCGCATCGCGTTTTGCCCGCACCGCCAACCAATTTGATAGCAAAATTACCGTAAGTGCCAATGGTATGTCGGCCATGGCATCATCGATTATGGGATTAATGATGTTAACTGCCGCCAAAGGTTGCGAAATTCATATCAATGCCGAAGGCCCCCAAGCCGAAGAGGCCATTAATGCCTTAGTTGAGCTTGTGGAAGCAGGATTTCACGAATAACCATATAATATTATTGATAAATTATTTTTATTTTGTTACAAACAAACTTTCTTTATTAAAGTTTGAGGATAATATGATTGCAAATGTTTTATGGTTTCTTGCTGGTGGACTAATAACAGGAGTTTTAAATTTTTTCATCTTACTGATTTATAAAAAAACGATTAAAAAACTAAACGCAACAAACACCAAATATCTATTAAATGAGTTTGCACAAAATTTGCCATTAGCTATTATTATGCATCATAAAGATAACAAAACCCAAAGCTCGAATGAGTTGTTTAATAATTGGTATGATGAAAATTTTATACCTATTGATGAAGATGGTTCTATATCCATTGATTATGAAAGCCAATGGCAGGCGATTGAAAACCAAATGAGCAAGAATAGCCTACGTAATTTTAAGAGCAATCGCACTCAACTTTACGAAAAAAACTATGAATTTGAAATGCTACTTGATTGTACTGATAATCAAAAAATTATGGCTTATGGTTTTAGTATTGAAGATACTCATAATACAACTCACGTTATCGCTTTAAATACACAAACAACGACTAAACAATAAGATATATTTTATAAATAGACTATACAAACCGTTCTTTCTTTTGTTATAAATGAGATATGCTCGTTTTTAACAAAGGATGATTATGCTTACCAGCATTTTATGGTTTTTGGGCGGGGGGATAATTACTGGAATTTGCACCCTTTTCGCCATGATTTATCGGCAAAAAAACCGCCAAAATCACACTGTGCTTACCCTACAAAGCCAGCTAGAGCGCTTGGCCGAAAATTTGCCTTTTGCCGTTATAATGCGCCCAATTGCAACATTGGGCTTAGATGCAAAAGATATTTTTAACGGTTGGGTTAAACAGCATTTTGAGCCTTTAGAGACAGAAAGCCAATGGCAAGCGATAGAAAACCAAATGAGCCCCGATAGCTTGCGCAATTTCACCCGTATGCGTAGCCAACTTTATAAAGAAAACCGGGGTTTTGAGATGCAACTGCCGCTCAATAACGGGCAAAAATATTCGGTGCGCGGTTTTTATTTAAACCAGCCCAGTGCCATGCATATCATCTTTTTTCGCCCCACCGCAGATAATGCCTACCAAGAGCAACAAGCCCAAAACCAGCTTTTGCTGCAAAATCAGCTAGAAAAAGAGCAAGATAAATTTAATGAAATGCAGCGGTTTTATCGGCAAATTCTCGATGATATCCCTTACCCTATTTGGTTTCGGGGGCAATCGGGCAAAATTCATTTAAGCAATAAAGCCAGCGATGTTTTAAAGGTTATGGCTTATTTAGATACCCCCCCCACCGATAAAATATATGAAGATTGGCATATTAGCGAAAAAAGCCTTAAACAATATAAAGGTTATTTGGGTGTGGCACAACGCCATATGCACCCTAACCCAACAACAGAGCCCCTTTTATCGGCTAATCCGGCGCTTAATTTAATACCGGCACTTAACAATATAAATGTGGCTATTGCATTATTCGATGAAAATCAGCGCTTACAATGGTTTAACAATCGCCTTTGCCAAATGTGGAAGATACCGGCCGAGCGTTTAGCCAATAAACCCAAATTTCAGAACTTTTTTTATGCCCTTGAGGAACATGAAAATTTTCGCATACTCGATCCACAAAAATGGTTAAGCAAGCAAATTGGTTATTTTAGCGAATTTCATGGTACCGAAAGCGAAAAATTAGCCATGGGCGATAAAGTGATTGAGCAAACCGTTTTGCGGGCCGGTAATCGCTTTTTGGCGTGGATATTTGAGGATATATCCGATAACACATCTTTAAGAAGGCAAATTCAAACGGCATCCGATGTTCGCACGCGGGTATTAAACTCCATGAATGACGGTTTAATGTTGGTGTCTTCGGCTGGGCGCATAGAATATGTAAACCCTATACTTGGAGAAATTTGGAATATCACCATGGGCTTTTTTGAAAATAAGCCCCATTTGGCAGGATTTATCGATGAAATGCTGCCACTCATCACTATATCCGATACAAGCTTACCCCAAGATGAAAGCGGTTGGCGCAATTTACTGATGGATGCCCATGGAGCCGAAGGCGAAATTCAGCTAAACAATCAAGCGATTTGGCTTTATTTCGAAAGCCGCCGTCTACCCGATGGCTCGCAAATTATTCGCTTTGCCGATCGCTCGGCCGAGAAATCCTTAACCCAAGAAAAAGAGCTACGTAATAATGCCCTACAATCCGCCCTAGAGCGTATGCAAGCTTTTATTCAAGATGTTTCTATCGAGGTTCGCCAACCCACCGGTAATATTCAAGGATTATCCGAAATGCTGGCCAGCCAGCGTTTTGGTGCGCTCAATGCCCGCCAAAATGAATATGCCAATTCTCTTGTGGAAGAAAGCCGTAAACTCACATCGGTTATGCAAGATATTTTAGATGTCGCTTCTATCGATGCAGGGTCTTTAGAGCTGGATATGCAAACGGTGAATGTTTTTAATATCATTCAGGCAGCATTTGAGCGTATAGAAAATCGCATAAGCCGCTATAAACAAAAAATACAAGCCGATATTCCGGCCAATTTTAGCCCCATATATGCCGATGAACTTAGGCTGAAACAAATATTATATAGCCTGCTTTCCATGGCTGCCGAATATAGCCGCAGCCCCGGCACCATTCATTTTTCTGCCCATCAGGATATGGATGCCAATATGAACGGCCAGCAAATTTTTACTATTAATTTTTCTTGCCGTCCCCATAAAAAACTCCACCCCATGCTTAAGGATAAAAATAAATATCCTATTGAGGCACAAGGGCAATTAGAACTCACCGATCGCCTTATTACACTCCATACCGGCCAATTACAATTTGCTTATATGGGCGATGATATTACCATGCGTCTCAGCTTACCCATAGCGCAATGAAATTTTATGTGTGGGGAGATGGTTTTGGTATGTATGGGGCTTTGCCCCTATACCCCAAAACACTTCGTGTTTACCTAAAGGAAAAACCCATTGGTTTTTCTATATTTTATTCTGTAACACCAAGCCGTCATTATCGGGCTTGACCCGATAATCTCTAAAATTCATCTTACTTCCACCGAATACCTATAGGTAAAAAAAAGAGCATATCCAAATATGAATATGCTCTTAATGGGTTATTATCACTTAATGAATTAAGCTTTTAAAAGGAGCTCTTGCGCATATTCCCAGTTGGCAATATTTTCAATAACGGCCTTAATGAAGTCCGCACGGCGGTTACGGTAATCAATATAATAAGAATGTTCCCAAACATCTAAGGCAAAAATAGCTGTTTTTCCTTTGGTTAATGGGTTTTCGGCATTGGGGGTTTTCATTACCTCTAACTTGCCTTCTTTATTCAGTACAAGCCATGCCCAGCCCGAGCCAAATTGGGTCATACCGGCTTGGGTAAAAGCATCTTTAAATGCGGCTACCGAGCCGAAATCTTGGGTAATTTTTTCTTCTAACTTACCGGGCATTTTACCGCCATTGGGTGTAAGTAGTTTCCAAAATAAATTATGGTTCCAATTTTGCGCCGCATTATTAAATAAACCGGCTTGTGCAGGGTTTTTAGAAGCTTCAATCACAATTTCTTCTAAAGGTTTATCAGCTAAAGTTGTGCCTTCAATCATGCCGTTCATATTGGTAATATAGGCTTGGTGGTGCAAACCATGATGATATTCTAAAGTTTCGGCCGACATAAAAGGGGCCAATGCGTTTATATCATAATCGAGCTTGGGTAATGTAAAAGACATAGTAGACTCCTGTGTTCAAATGTTATAAAACTAATTGCTATTAATTCTTATAATCTATATATGTTATAAGTGGTTTACAACCATTAATTATGTAAGGTTTTTTCACAAACTTGTTAAAAAAGGCACTATTTTTGGCATGACATCTGATAATAATATTCAAAATCAAGCCCGTATTCACGATGCCCTGCGCACCATCTTTGCCGGATATGTCCCTTTAAAATTGCGCCCCGATATTTATAAACTCATTTGTATTAATAGCGAAATTGCTTCTATTCGCGAAAAAGTGTCCGAGGCCCCTCAAGGGCTCACACGCCTGCAATTTTGGCTTGTGCAACTGGCGCATATTCATCATAACGAGCCCACCCAAACACCCGAGGCCGCATGGTTGGCCGATTTTGTAACACAGCAAAAAATATCTTTAGACGATTTACAAAAATGGATACTTGCTCGCCAAAAAGAATATGAACCCCTGCCCATTAAAGATAGCCAAGCTTGGTGGAAACATGCCGAAGATACGGGCGGATTAATGGCACAATTTTGGTTACAACTTTTGGATAATAAAGCCAACGACACACAAAAGAATCAGGCAAAAAAAGTAGGGGCTATTTGGGCATCGGTGGGTTGCTTGCGTGCAATCGCTTTTCATAGCTATGTGCGCCTAACTCTGTTACCTAAAGATATGCTTTATCAGCAAGCTATTATGTTGCCCGACGGTTGGCGGCCGACTTCTAAAGACGATATTTCGCCCATTGTTGCCGAGCTTGCCCAACAAAGCCAAACCCGCCTGAATGATGCCAAAGCCTATAAGCTCCCCAAAAGCCTGAAACTCCATTTAACCGCTACCGATATATTGCTTAAGCATCTTAAAACATGCGATTACAACCCTTTTACCGATACTTGGCCAAACATCCCCAACAAACTCTATTGGCAAATATTGGTTAAAGGTCTCATCGGTTCATAAGCTTTATTCTGTAACAACCTAGCCGTCATTTCTGCGAAAGCAGAAATCTTTATAAACCTGTTCCAGACTCCGGCTCACGGTTTATTTCTTTTTCTTTCTACATACAAAACCACGTCTTTGATTACCAATTTATGTATAGCAGAAATAACAGTTTCCATGGTTTCATAATCGGGTTTATTGTCTTTTACTGGTACTTGAATAGATTGTTCTTTAATGATTTTTACGCTAAAGCTTGAGCCACCCCAAGAAAAAGAGCTAAAAGATTTCCTTATTGATGTAATAAAGTAAAATGCATTTCTTCTATTAAAAAATGAATCTTTTGCCTTTACAATTTTTATTTTATCACCTGTAAAATATGGCTTTTCTTGATAATAAACAGTAGCTGTATCTTGCCCGAATGAAATAGTATTACCTTCATTTAAAAAATGTTTATCTTCATCAATATAACCACGAACACCATTATTTGCGCTTGTCCGAACTATGTATGGTTCGCCATTGTCAGTAATATTTACCTTATTTGCATCAAACCTTTTTTTATAAGTATTAATAGTAAACAAATCACCTAATTTATATTCTTTTAATTGAATTGCACCATTTCCAAAGTTTTCTAATACTTGGTTTTCCTCTTCGGTTAATTGGTAGTTATTTAGTCCAAACTCCGCAAGATAGTTTTCTAATTTTAATATCCGCTCATTTTCTATTTCTGCAACAAAGTTTTCCATAAAATCAAAATCTATTTTTCCGTTTTTGGTGGGTAGTTGGAATAAAATGCTTTTGGCTGAACTCCAATGTCTTGCATATCCTTTATTAGGAATACTTTTTTTCCAAGATGCAATGATGTATAACAATTCATTAATAGATAATTTAGAATTAAAGGCTAAAACTTTAACATTATCCATTACACAAAAACTCTCAGTGGCGATATTGAAACTAATAGTATGGTCACCAAATACCATATAGAGAGGATTTTCTTCGCTTATTATAAATTCAGCTTCTTTATTCGTAAAACCTGCAATTCCATTGTTACTTGAATCAGAAGAGTATACGGGTGTTTTACCTTCAATTTCTAAATCAAGTTTTGTAAGCTTATTCTTTACAATACAGAGTTTGAATAATTTATCATACTTGTATGCACCCCACTCAACATGTTTTAGTCTATCGTTAAGTGGGGTTAGGGCTTTCCCAATTCATCATCTGCCGTATCTTGCTTTAATAAAGTGCTTATTTCCCAAGAGAGATAATCGCTTACAGTTTTTTTGAAGTCCTGAATAGTCGGTTTTGTGTCAATAGGTGCTGATTGATTCCAATCGGCACCATTATTCGGGTCGATATGCCCCTCGTAATATTCTTTTTCAGTAAAGATGTTCAACTTACCTTTGCCAAAGCGGACTAAATCGACAACTTCCTGATAGCGCTCTTTGGCTTGGTCGGTATCTTTTAAATTATTACTCGCTTTTTTTCGGTTTGATCTTGTATAACCGTCATTGGTGAAGTCAATGAATTTTACAATATTATCCTGATGATGCGCCTCATTGACTTTAAATACATATATTTGGGTTTGCACACTCGATTTGCCGATAAAAATATCGGCCGGCATTTTGATACTTGCCAATAATGTGTGTTTAGCTAAAATTCTTTTATTATATTCAACCGCTTTGCCTGAACCTGTTGAGTTTTGAATAATAATTGC
>JBKEAR010000029.1:0-5969 GCA_047972425.1 Alphaproteobacteria bacterium
AAAGCCCTTACCTATAAAGATATCGAAGTGCTTGATATAGAGATGGTTCAGCGCAAAAAGCTCAAATGGAAAGGCTAGCAGCCTTAGGCTATTTTTGCTCACAGCATAATAAGGGGAGGCATCGCCTCCCTTTTTTTATTACATAGGTAATACTACTTAAAATTATAATAAATTTTAGTATCACCTAATGCTTTGAGGTTGCCCACAGCGTAGCTGTGTGCGGGGATTATATCTTGTCGGAGACAAGTTATCTTTTTTTAGAAAGCCTTCGGCTTTACGGGTTGCAAACCCCTTAGCATCAAATTATTACTGATGTTTATATAATCATTTTATTATGTATAGACTATAACGCTCTTACATATTATCCCCTAACCCCGTTTGACTCATAACCATATCTTGATAAGAATAAGCTTGATATTAAATTACTTTAATATAAATGTTCTCTTTTTGTTCTTTACAAAAATAGAGTTTTATGGTATGATTTATTTATAATCGGAAAATGTAATGTTACTTGGGGGCTTCCCTTACTCGGTTATGCATAGCATACCTAACCCCCTTCTTTTATGGTGATATAATAAAAGAAGGGGGTTTGTCTTGTCGGAGACAAGCCAGCTGCTTAGTTGTCATGCTTTCAGCAACTATTTAGTAGGCATGCTTTCAGCATGACAGGGGGGGAGCCCCTCCCCCTAGTAACTTAAATAAACCCTACACGTAAATTCAATCAGACGTAGTCTGTCATATTTTTATAAAAAAATCGAGCGAAAGCCCGATAAAATTTTTAATTGGTGCGGCCGAGAAGACTTGAACTTCCACGAGATTTCTCTCACAACGACCTCAACGTTGCGCGTCTACCAATTCCGCCACGGCCGCAGGGTCTGTATATAAATATGAAGCGTTTTATAGCTTGAATCCTACATTGCGTCAAGTTTTATTTATCGCGCTTTGACTTTTTTATCATATCGAATTACATTCTTGATTATGGAACAAAAAAAGCGAATCAATTGGTTGGGTGCCGACCAAAATGTGGATTATCTTTTTGCCCTTAAAAAGCAAGAAGATTATGTGGCGGCAATCCTTGATGGCGCCTCTGAGGCCGTATGGCTTTTGGAGCATCCACATCTTTATACCGCCGGCACATCGGCTAAAATAACCGATTTATTGGGTACAAAAAATATCCCCGTTTATAATGCCGGCAGAGGCGGGCAGTATACTTACCATGGCCCCGGCCAAAGGGTGGCATATGTTATGGTGGATCTCAACCATTATAATCGTGATTTGCGCATGCATATTTGGCGCTTAGAAGAATGGATTATCCATAGCATTGCCGATTTTGGCATTAAAGGCGAACGCCGCGAAGGCCGTGTGGGCATTTGGGTGGTAACAGATAATGGTAACGAGGAAAAAATAGCCGCCATTGGTGTGCGTGTGCGCAAATGGGTGAGTTTTCATGGTATTGCCATTAATGTTTGCCCCGATTTAAGCTATTATGAAGGCATTGTGCCTTGCGGAATTAGCAATCATGGTGTAACTTCATTTGAAAAATTAGGTGTTTCGGCAAGTTTAGAGCAACTCGATGAAAGACTAAAATTTCACTTTGATAAGGTATTTGGATGACAACAGAACAACAAACCCAAAATGCAAGCGGGGCAAAATTATTATTAGATTTAATGCCGCTAATTGCCTTTTTTTTGGTACTCAAATTTAAAGATATTTATTGGGCAACAGGCGCATTAATGGTACTTACACCCATAACCGTATTTTTAGAGTGGCGCAAAACCCGTAAAATACCCATTATGCCTTTGGTGAGCTTGGCTTTAATTTTGGCTTTTGGCGGTATTACTTTAGTTACCAAAAACGATGCCTTTATTAAGATGAAACCAACTATTTTATACTTATTTTTTGCAGCCGTTTTGGGTGGTGGGCTTTTATTTAAAAAGAACTTTATTCAAATGCTTATGGGCGAGCAACTCCAAATGCCTGCCGATGCTTGGCATAAATTAACTATTCGCATGAGTTTATTTTTTGTGGGCTTAGCTATTGTAAATGAGATTACATGGCGTAATTTCTCCGATGGTTTTTGGGCGGGCTTTAAAATTGTGGTTATCTTTGCCACTATGGGCTTTATGATGTGGCAAATATTTAGCCTTAGCCCCGAGATGCGCCAACAAATTCAAGATGCCAAAAATAAAGATTAGTAATATTAAAGGATAATATAATGCGACCCTCTCATCGTAAAAACAACGAAATTCGCAAAATTGAGCTTATCCCCGGCTGGGCAAAACATGCCGAAGGCTCGTGTTTGGTTAAATTTGGTGATACCCATGTAATATGCACGGCATCGGTCGAAGAAAAAGTGCCTTTTTGGATGCGCAATTCGGGTAAAGGGTGGATAACAGCCGAATATGGCATGTTGCCACGCTCCACCCATGACCGTATGGATCGCGAGGCTGCCCGTGGCAAGCAATCGGGACGCACCCAAGAGATTCAGCGCCTTATCGGCCGTGCTTTGCGTGCGGTGGTCGATTTAGAAAAATTGGGCGAGGTTCAAATAAAAATCGATTGCGATGTTCTGCAAGCCGATGGTGGTACACGCACAGCATCTATAACCGGCGCATGGGTAGCCTTATTTAAAGCCTGCCAATATTTAGAGGCTAAAGGCACCATAAAAGAAATGCCCATTACCGACCATGTGGCGGCTATATCTTGCGGTGTATATGAGGGCGAATGTGTGGCCGATTTGGATTATGCCGAAGATAGCAATGCCCAAGCGGATTGTAATTTTGTACTCACCGCTAAAGGGGGCATTGTGGAGGTTCAGGGAACGGCCGAAGAAGAGCCATTTTCAGATGAACAATTTGCCGCATTAATGGGCTTGGCGAAAGATGCTTGCCGCGAGATTGTTGGCTTACAGCGCAAAGCAATTATTGATATTAAAGGCTAATGGATATGAAAATTCAACCCCATAGCCATATTATTTTAGCCAGCCATAACCAAGGCAAATTGGTGGAGATGCAAGCACTTTTAGCGCCTTTTCAAATTACGGTCGATTCATCTTATAATCTGGGCTTAACTGAGCCAATAGAAGATGGGGCAACCTTTGCCGAAAATGCATTAATCAAAGCCCGCTCGGCGGCGAAAGAAAGCGGGCAAATTGCAATTTCGGATGATTCGGGTTTTTGTGTCGAGGCTTTAGATGATGCGCCGGGTATATACTCCGCCCGTTGGGCAGGGGAAGGGCGAGACTTTAATATTGCCATGCAACGTGTGCATGATGAGTTGGGCGATAACCCCAATAAATCGGCTTATTTCATTACGGTTTTAGCGGTGGTTTGGCCCGATGGTACAGAAAAAACCTTTGAGGGGCGCATTATGGGGAAAATCTCATGGCCGCCACGGGGCAATAAAGGTTTTGGTTACGACCCCATATTTATCCCCGATGGTAAAAATGAAACCTTTGCCGAGATTACCCGCGAAGATAAACAAAAAATATCTCACCGTGGCCAAGCTTTCCAGCTACTCATTGCCGATTTATTGGATTAAATAATAAAAATACATTTCTACAAACAGACAAGACCGCTATTTATTGACAGTTTTGGTGGCTCAATATATATTGAGCCATTATTTTATAGATTAGGATTATAAATACTTATGGCTACGCCCATTGATAAAATTCGGAATTTTTCTATCGTTGCCCATATTGACCATGGCAAATCGACCCTTGCCGATCGCTTAATTCAGGCAACCGATGGGTTGTCAGACCGCGAAATGCAAGAGCAAGTGCTTGATAGTATGGATATTGAGCGCGAGCGCGGTATTACCATTAAAGCGCAAACCGTACGGCTTAACTATACCCACCCCGATACCAATGAGCAATATGTGCTGAATTTAATGGATACACCGGGCCATGTGGATTTTACTTACGAGGTTTCACGCTCACTGGCCGCTTGCGAAGGCTCGCTGCTTGTTGTGGATAGCACCCAAGGGGTCGAAGCCCAAACTTTAGCCAATGTCTATTTAGCCATTGATGTGGATAACGAGATTATCCCTGTTTTAAATAAAATTGATTTACCCGCTGCCGATGTGGAACGTGTGAAAGAGCAAATAGAAGATGTTATTGGCATTGATTGCGCCGATGCTCTTGAAGTTTCGGCCAAAACAGGTATTGGCATAGAAGAGACACTTAAAGCCATTGTGGAGCGTTTACCTGCCCCAAAAGAAGGGGATATTAAAGCCCCATTAAAGGCCATGCTGGTTGATAGCTGGTACGATGCCTATTTGGGTGTGATTATTTTGGTGCGCATGATAGACGGTGAGTTAAAGGTTGGCCAAAAAATCCGTATGATGAGCAACGGCGCTACTTATCAGGTTGACCAAGTTGGGGTATTTACACCCAAAAAAGTCAAGGTTGATAGCCTAACACCGGGTGAGATTGGTTATATTACCGCATCTATCAAAACCGTATCGGATACCAATGTGGGTGATACCATAACCGATGATAAAAAACCCACCGCCAAGGCATTGCCCGGTTTCAAACCTTCTATTCCGGTGGTATGGTCGGGTATGTTCCCGATTGATGCAGGGCAATATGAAGATTTACGCGATAGTTTACAAAAACTCCACCTTAACGATGCCAGCTTTCACTTTGAGCCCGAAAATTCGGCCGCATTGGGCTTGGGTTTCCGCTGCGGCTTTTTAGGCCTATTGCATTTAGAGATTATCCAAGAGCGTTTAGAGCGGGAATTTGATATTGACCTCATTACCACCGCACCATCGGTTGTGTATATTGTGCATCAGAATGACGGCACGAGTTTTGAGCTCCATAATCCATCGGATATGCCGGATATTGTGAAAATAAAATCCATTGAAGAACCTTGGATTATGGCCACAATTATGGTACCCGAGGAATATTTGGGTAGTGTATTAAAATTATGCGAGGAACGCCGCGGCATTCAGCAAGATATGAGTTGGGCGGGTAACCGGGCGGTGGTGAAATATCGTTTACCGCTTAATGAAGTGGTATTCGATTTTTACGATCGTTTAAAATCAGTCTCTCGCGGTTATGCCTCTTTTGATTACGAGATGAACGGCCATGCGGAATCCGACCTTGTTAAAGTTTCTATTTTAGTGAATAACGAGCCCGTTGATGCGTTAAGTTTTATGTGCCACCGTACACAGGCCGAAAATCGTGGGCGACAAATTTGTGCCCGCCTAAAAGATTTAATCCCGCGCCAATTGTTTAAAATTGCCATTCAAGCGGCAATTGGTGGTAAGGTGATAGCGCGCGAGACTTTAGGTGCTATGCGTAAAGATGTTACAGCCAAATGTTATGGCGGCGACATTACCCGTAAAAAGAAACTGTTAGAGAAACAGAAAAAGGGTAAAAAGAAAATGCGCCAATTCGGCAATGTCGAAATTCCCCAAAGTGCTTTCATCGCTGCCCTTAAAACCGGTGATGACTAAAGCAGCTCTGATACAGAATTTCGATTTTGGCTTTTAGAAAGCCAAGCAAAGCGAAGCTTTGTAACAACTTATAATCTTAATTCCCCAAAGTGCTTTCATCGCTGCCCTTAAAACCGGTGATGACTAACACACAAAGTGTGTTTGAATTTACGTGCGCTGTATAAAAAGTCGTCATTCCTGATTTAATCAGGAATCTAGTGGCGCAAGCCTTGTATTCAGACTCCTGCTCAAGGCAGGAGTGACTTTTTTATATGTATGGGGCTCTGCCCGTCATGCTGAAGGCATGCCTACTAAAGAGTTGGCTTGTCTCCGACAAGACACCCCGCAAACGTTCCGTTTGAACCTAAAGGAAAATGCCATTGCATTTTCTATGCTCTATTATATAAGGTTTGTTACCTAAACTCTATCGTTAATGATTAGCCTAGGAAAGCCGAATAGGCTTTCCCTTTAGGTAAACACGAAGTGTTTTGGGGTATAGGGGCAAAGCCCCATACATAATATAGAATAAG
>JBKEAR010000005.1:0-4448 GCA_047972425.1 Alphaproteobacteria bacterium
CGAAAAACCAATTGCAAGCCATGCAGCTTACCTTGTTTATTTTGTTACCGGCCATTTTGCTTTCGGGGTTTATGTTTCCCTTTGAGGGCATGCCGGCCCCTGCCCAATGGATTGCCCAAGCCTTACCCGCTACCCATTTTATGCGCATTATCCGGGGTATCGTGCTGCGAGCTGCCGATTTATCCGACTTATGGAAAGATACTTTATGGCTCGCTATATTTACCGTTATCGGTATTGTTTTTGCCGCCAAACGCTTTAAAAAATCGTTAGATTAACATAAACAAAATCGGATATTGCATCATCAATCTCCTTTAGAATGATTTAGAGATATAAAATAATGCAATATCCTATTTTTAAGGCTCTTTTGTTTAAGCACACTTTGTGTATTTTTAGCGAATAAAGTTTAAAATAGCCTCGTTCACTTCTTTGGGTTTATCCACCTGCAACCAATGGGTTGCATTGCTCATACGAACATAATCAAAGCGGGCATTTTTGCCGATAAAATGTACCGAATTCAGCATTTGTTCTTCGGTTAAATAGGCATCATTATCGGACCAAACCCCCAATATCGGGCATTGTACTTTACCAAAGGTTTCGGCATTTATTGCGGCATCAGAGTTTAATATAGCCCTATACCAGTTCATTCCATAAGTAATATCTTCGGGTGTTTTAAGGGCTTTTTTCCAATATAACCATTCCGGATGATAGCGTGTGAACTCTTTAAACAACTTCCAGTTATCGGCGGCAAAAAGCTCGGCGGCGTTCGGCATTTTAAAAAATAGAAAATACCAAGACATTTCGCGCTGTCTGATAGTGGGCATAGTGATGATAGATAAAGGATGCCCCACCGATAATACCGATAAAGAAAGAGCGGTTTCGGGGTATAAGCCTGCAAAAACCCATGCCACAAGGGCTCCCCAATCATGCCCCACAATATGCGCTTTAGATATTTGTAAATGGTCTAAAACGGCCTTAACATCGGCGGTTAAATGGGTAACAAAATATTTATCAACCTCTTTTGGCTTAGTTGAGCGGCCGTAACCGCGCATATCTAGTGTAATCACCTGATAACCCTCTAGAACAAAAGCATCAATTTGCTCTCGCCATATATGCGCCGAGTCGGGAAAACCATGGATGAATATAATGGGTTCGCCTTTGCCTTTTTTGTAACATTGTAATGTAATATCGCCGTTTTTAACGGTAAACTCGTTCATTTGTTTTAAAATCATTTTTACCTCCTGTTATTCTTTTGGTTCTAATAATGTTTGCAATGCGGGGTCATTTGCCCAATCATAGATAGGGTCAAATAATCCCATAAGTTTAGTGGCCATATCGCCCCCTTGGGTTACGGTAATTTTTCCTTCTTGAACCAGTTGCTCAAATGTAGCCATATTGTTATAGATAAGCGCCCATATTTCGGGTTGCATCTGCATGGTTACATCGGCTGTTTCGCCTTTCAGCTCATTGGTATCGACAAAATCCACAACGGCTTTACGAATGCGCAACCCATATTGTTTATCATCGCCGAAATCGAATGCCATTAGCTTTTCGGTATCGCCAGAGGCTTCCTCGTTAATCCGAATGCGATAATAATTCACATAATCACCCACATTATTGGCAACCATATCCGGTGTTGCCGGCATATTTTTAATAATATGGGTATTGCCTTTAAGGTCAGCCGCTTGGGATAAGTAAATAGAGCGAGAATTTTGTGCAAATGAGCGATAACCCATTTGCTCGAGCGCATTGGCTTTTAAAATTTTATTTTCTGCATTCGGGTTATTTATAACAAGATAATCTGCCAATTGAGCTGCCCAAATATAATCGCCGTTATCATAGGCTTTTTGGGTTTTTTCCATAACGGCCGCTTCACCACCCATGGCTTCAATCATCAGCCCGGCTTCGTCTTTGGGGTGAAGCTTCGTAAGATGCGCCGCATTACGGTCATATTGTCCAAAAATTGCCGTATAAATTCGTGGTGGCATAATGGATAACGCACCGTAATTTTGGATGAGAATGGGGGCTTCTTTTAAATATTGCGGTAGCTCCACATAATAGCTGAGCTCATCGGGGCCTTGGCCAAGGGCAATGCCTTTTAAAGTTTGGTCGAGGGTAAAGGATAATGCATCGCGATAATCAACCAAACGCTCATTAATTTTATCTTTGCCTTTTACGGGTGTTGCATGGGTTGTTAAAAGAATTTCGGGCTCTAAATCCTCTATTTTTTTTATAGCATGAATCCATAAATTCGGGTCGCGGTAGCGTCCGCCGCGGGCACTATAAATATTCGGAAACCAGCCCCAAGCAATATTATTTAATACAATCTCTTTACCAGGAATATATACCAATAATTGTGCATTGGTATCGGTATTGATACCATCGGTATAAAAGACTAAATCCAAACCGCCCACATTTATGGTTTCGCCGTCTTTTGGTGCCACCGTAACCGGTACAAAACCCGAAGGTGCCGGAATAATTGTATTTTTAAAACCTGCCGTATCGCCATCTTTGGGTAAATAGGCGTTAAATTGCTCCGATGTTCGCGCCATCATAATACCGCCAACCTCAGGTTGTGCAGCAACAACGCCGCCTGTTGTAGCGATACTCCTATTGGTATCGGGGTGGCCGATAATTTGAATATTCCTATTGCCTCTTTTGGCCTCGGCTTCGATAATCGCTTTGGCACCAAAAACATAATGTTCATGGGAGTAAATAATGGCAATAATCGGCTTATCGCTTTCTTGGCGTAAAAGCTCATAAAATTCGGTGGCATCTTTGCTGTTATCGCCCGTATCGTAAATAATCAGCCCATCAGGGGCTTCTACCACATTCATATTCACAATGGATTCTGTGCCGATTGTCCATACGCCTTCATCTACTTTAACAATGGTCGGGCGGTCATAGGAGACCCGTTGCGGATCCGATATATCGTAATTCCAATATTTTTCGGTTTCTTGTGTTACTTTTGCACCATGACCATAGGGGTCATTTAAGTTAACCAATGGTGTATCTTTGGCATTCATATAAGGTGAGCTATATTCTAAAGCCATAGCTGCGTTGGAAATGGCAAGTCCGGATAAAACCGAAACGGGGATCAAATATTTTTTAACGTTTTTCATTATATATTCCTTTTTTCTAAAGAACCAATTACCATGTACTATAGTAGGGCATATATAAAAAACATAGTTAAGGGGTACTTGAATTGAATGAAAGATATAGCGAGATTGATTACAACTTATTTAAGGTTTTACTGATATTATATCACTATCGTAACCTCAAAAAGGTCGGTTTGGCCTTAGGTATATCGGAAAGCGCAACCAGTAAAAAAATAACAAAATTACGCCAAATCCTTAAAGACGATATTTTTATCCGAAGCTCCCATGAAATGGAATTAACGCCCCTTGTCATGAAAATCGTCCCCCAACTTGAGCAACATTACGATGAAATTACCCAAATTATCGATAACAGCGAGCAGCAAGATTTTTGTAAATATACAAAGCCTATTGTGGTTGCACTGATTACAAATTTTTATAACATTGCTGTGCCCCTAACTAAAAATTTGCAAAAAGTCTTTCCAAAGGCGCCCCTTTATATGAAACATTGGAATGCAAATACCTTAAATGATATTGAAAAAAATACCATGAACATCGGGGTTTATTTAGGCGATATTGAACACCCGAAAAAAATTTTGCAACATAAGCTTATAGAAACCCCCATTTATATGGTTAGCCATAAAGATATCCGGATTAACGAACTAAAAGATATTTATAAATATCGGGTAGTTGTTACGGATTTTCCCCAATGGAACGAATATAATCAGTTTTACATCTTGCAAAAGTTAAATATAATGCCGGATAACCTTATTCATGTCGATTCTATTCATATAGCCCAAGCCATTGTTCAGAATATGCATTGTATCAGTTTTTTGCCCCAACATATGTGTAATGAAGATAATCTGAACATCACCCCCTTAGATAAATTTTTGAATCGGCCGGTAAAATATAAACTTGCCCTTTTTTATAAACAGGCTTTACGTAACGATAAACTCACGCAAAAATTATGCTCTGTTATATCCCAAACCATTATCCGCGATGATAATTTTTAAGATTGTAAGGGTTGCACAAACCCGTATTGTTTATTTTATAAATGAAATACCCATAAATAGGCGGAGGATATGAGGATAGATAATATCATGAGCGGAAAGGCACGGAGCATAAAGGGGATAAATTTGATGCTATAACCGCCGCGCTCCGATATACCGGCAACCACCAAATTGGCTGATGCCCCCACCAAAGAACCATTACCGCCCAAACAAGCCCCTAACGATAATGCCCACCATAGGGTTTCGATATCTTGGCTACCGTTTAAATTCATACCGATATCTTTAATAAGCGGAATCATCGTGGCCACAAAAGGAATGTTATCAATAATGGCCGATACAATGGCCG
>JBKEAR010000006.1:0-6625 GCA_047972425.1 Alphaproteobacteria bacterium
CGGAAAGGCACGGAGCATAAAGGGGATAAATTTGATGCTATAACCGCCGCGCTCCGATATACCGGCAACCACCAAATTGGCTGATGCCCCCACCAAAGAACCATTACCGCCCAAACAAGCCCCTAACGATAATGCCCACCATAGGGTTTCGATATCTTGGCTACCGTTTAAATTCATACCGATATCTTTAATAAGCGGAATCATCGTGGCCACAAAAGGAATGTTATCAATAATGGCCGATACAATGGCCGAGCCCCAAAGGGTGATTAAAACCAAGGCTTTAAAATCGCCGCCGGTGAGTTTAAGCATTAAATTGGCAATTTGGGTAATCACACCGGTTTTCTCTAAGCCATAAACCAACAGAAATAATCCGCCAAAAAAGAAGAGCGTTACCCATTCGGCTTCACCAATTTTATTATGAAAGCGCTCATTTTGCTCATGTGTTGGGTAATCCAGATTATCTAAAAGTAGCATAACGGCCGCCCCAAACATGGCAACTGCAGCCGGCGTTAAATTGAGCTGATGCCCAAATATAAACCCCAATAAAACAAAAGCCACAACGATAATCGATTGAATAGCCAAGGCCTTATTGGTAATGGTTTCTTTTTCGTTTAAGCGCATAATACGGCTTTGGGCGCGCTCTGTTGCTTTTAAATCTTTACGCCAAATCAAGAGGATAATTGCAATAGTCGTAATGCCCGAAAGGATAGTAACCGGCGATAGATTGATAATGAAATCATTAAAGCTTAAGCCTGCCGCCGAGCCAATCATAATATTGGGTGGGTCGCCAATAAGGGTGGTGGCACCACCGATGTTAGAGGCCAAAATGGTTGAAAACAGATATGCATAGGGCTTGACTTCAAGCTCTTGCACCACAAGGAGTATCACCGGGGTAATCAGTAAAACCGTAGTAACATTATCCAAAAAGGCCGAGAATATTGCGGTGATGAAAAAGAAGGCCGCCAAAATACCCATGGGCTTGGCCTTAGCCAGCTTGGCCGCTTTAATGGCGGCATACTGAAAAACCCCGCTATCTTTCATAATGGCTACAATAATCATCATGCCCAAAAGCAGGCCAAGGGTTTCGAAATCGAGGGCATGAATAACATCTTCCTCGTTTAAAACACCGGTGATAACCAACAAGCCACCGCCCAAAAAAGCAATGATGGCGCGGCTATATTTCTCGGATAATATCAGGCCAAAAGAAAGAATAAAAATAGAGACCGCTACTATCAAATGCAGTTGCGAAGATGCGCTGGGCGCAACGGGTGCCGAAGCCTCGGCAGCGGTGAGCATAAATGTGCCGATTATATCCATTTCTATCCCCATAGTGCTATAATCTGGTGTATGTTGCGCCTTTTTTTTCTTATCGTCAAGTTACAAAAAAGCTTTGCAAGAATATAAAAAATATGGCTAAGATAGAATATATTTTGGATATATTGGGAGATATAGGGATGAGTAAACGATACAAACCGGCACTTTTATGTGTGAATATGATCAATGATTACGTGCATCCTGATGGCAGAGCAACATCTTTAGGCATGCAGCAATTTATTGCCGAGCATAATTCAATTGCACGGATTAAGCGGATTTTAGAGCAATTTCGGCGGCAAGACCATCTGATTATTCATACACGTACAGCCTTTCATCACGGTTATCCGGAGTTTCCGAATGATTCGGTGATTTTCCATGACCTCGATAAGAAACAAGCCCTATTAGAAGGCACTTGGGGGACGGAGTTCTTAGAAGGGCTAGAGCCCGAGCGGAACGAACCTGTGATTACAAAGCGTAGGGTGGGGGCATTTTACCATACCGACCTCGATTTAATTTTACGCGCCCAAGATGCCGAGCAGCTCTATATCATTGGTCATTCTACCCAACGTACGGTGCTCATTTCGGCTTGTGAGGCTCATGATAGAGACTTTCACCCGGTTGTCATTGCCGATGGCTGTGTATCGTCATCTGATGAGCGCAACGATATTGGCCTTCGGCTGCTTAAAACCTATGCCGAGGTCAAAAAATTTGAGGAAATTGCCGTACGCTTAGCCCAAATTTAACCACTAGCGGCGCTGTTGATTAAGCGCTTTAAATGCTAAGGCCGATTGTTTGGGGGTACGTTTTTGGCTTTCAAAATCCACATGCACAATGCCAAAGCGCATTTCATAACCGGCTGCCCATTCAAAATTATCCATCAGCGACCATGCAAAATAGCCCTTGATATTCACGCCTGCTTTGGCGGCATCATCTAGGGCGTTAAGGTGCTTTTCGTAATAATTCAGGCGGGGTTGGTCGTTAAGTGTGCCGTCTTTGGCCTCGTAAGCACAACCGTTTTCGGTAATGTAAATGGGGGGTAAATCATAGCGTTTGTTAAGCCCAACCAGTAAATCGGTTAAACCTTGGGGATAAACCTCCCAATCAAAATCGGTATGTTCGGCATCATCTACATATACAGTTTCGGTACCGTTTTCGCCTTTGGCCGTTATAACCCCACGGGTATAATAGTTAATGCCCAAAATATCAATTTTTTGCCCGATAATCTCCATATCGCCTTCTAAAATTTGCGGCATAATATCGGCATTGAGTTTGGAATACCAATAGGGATAAGTTTTTTGTAATATGGGTTGGATAAACCAATCATTGTTAAATTCATCGGCCACAAGGGCAGATATTTTATCGTCATTGGATTTGTTATGGGGATAATTGGGGGTCATATTGAGTACGATACCCGCAGGGATTGTTGGATTTTCCGCGTGGATGGCCTGAATACCCAAACCATGACCCAAAAGTAAATGATGGGCGGCACAAAGCCCGGCTTTTTCCGATTTTAAACCGGGGGCATGAAACCCGAATGTATGGCCGATATGCGCCGAAACCCAAGGCTCGTTTAAGGTAACAACGGTTGCAAATTTATCGCCCAAATGCGCCATAACCTTTTGAGCGTAATCGGCAAATAGATAAGAGGTCTCGCGGTTGAGCCAACCACCGCGCTCTTGAATATGCTGGGGTAAATCCCAATGGTAAAGGGTGGCAAAGGCTTTGATATCATGCTTATGCAAACTATCGAGCATGCGTTTATAAAAATCCATGCCCTTATGGTTGATTGTACCGTCTTTGTGCAATACTCTTGCCCAAGCGATAGAAAAACGATAAGCATCAAAACCAAGCTCGGCAATTAGGGCAGAATCTTCGGCGTAGCGATGATAATGGTCGCAAGCGACATCGCCTGTATCGCCGTTTTTTACGCGCCCCGGTATTTTCGAGAAAACATCCCAAATGCTTGGCAGCTTATCATCAACATCATAAGCACCTTCTATTTGGTAGCTACTGGTGGCAACACCCAAAGTAAAATTTTTATCGAGAAAAATTGAATTATTATTGAGCTGAAAATCAGTTTTATCGGCCATTTTATCCCCCTTATTTGCCTAATTGAAACGCATATATTTTTGGTTGAAAATATTGCATATAATAAAACTATAACAGCTTTTAGGCGGGTTTCAAAATATTTTAGAGAAGGAAAGCCTATAAAATAAAGCGCAAAACCGGCCAGATTTTGCGCTTTATTTTGTTTAGTAACCCATGGTGTTGGGTAGCCATAAGGATATTTGTGGAATATAGGTAATTAAAAGAAGGAAGAAGATGAGCAAGAAAAGCCAAGGCAAACAAGCTTTTATTACCCAACCCATCGATTCTCCGGTAATGCCCGATGCCACAAACAAGTTTAACCCAACCGGCGGTGTTAACATACCGATTTCCATATTGACCACCATAATGATACCCAAATGAATAGGGTCGATACCCAACTGAACGGCAATGGGCAGTAAAATGGGTGCCATAATCAGAATAATAGCCGAGGGTTCCATAAAGTTACCCGCAATAAGCAGTAAGATATTTACAATCACCAAAAACATCCAAGGCGATAAATTGAGCGCCATAATGCTAGCTGCAATCTTATGGGGGATTTGCTCGGTTGTTAATACATGGGCAAAAATCATGGCATTGGCAATGATGAATAATAACATCACCGATACCCGCATGGAGTTCACAAGCACGCCGCGAATTTCGCTATTGAAAAAGCTTTTGGGGAATGCAAGGGTCATTTCCACGATATTACGGCCGATAGCTACCCCGATATTTTCCCCTTTTTTATGCCAAGGTTTACCTTTTAGCGGGCCAATATCCCGATAGCCGAATACCACGACAAAATAACCATATACAGCGGCTAAGGCCGCGGCCTCGGTGGGTGATGCCACACCCAAATAGATAGAGCCCAATACCATGATAATCATCATAATACCGGCAAAGGCTTGTAAAAATGTGATGCCAATGGTTTTAAAGCCGGCAAAAGGCTGGGTTGGGAATTTTTTAATCACCGCCACAATATAAATAGCAATCATCAGTAAACAACCCATCATAATACCCGGTATCACACCGGCCATAAACATCTCGGCCGGGGATTCTTCGGTGGCGGCCGAATATACCAGCATAACGATTGAAGGCGGGATTAAAATACCCAATGTACCCGCATTGGCAATAACCCCTGTGGCAAAGGATTTTGTATAACCCACTGCGACCATGCCCCCAATAACAATAGTACCAATAGCGGCAACGGTTGCTGGGCTAGAGCCAGAAATGGCGGCAAAAATCATACACGCCATGACCGATGCCATGGCTAATCCGCCACGGACATGGCCGATAATCGCCACGGCAAAGTCGATAATGCGTTTGGCTACCCCGCCGGTTGATAGAAAGGAAGAAGATAGGATAAAAAACGGAATAGCCAAAAGGGTATAATGCTCGGTTGTGGCTTCGTAAAATTTAAGCGCAACCGATGCAATAGAATCGTCTGAGAATAATAATATGGTAATAATAGAAGATAAACCCAAAGCAAAAGCCACCGGAACTTCTAAAAACATGAGCAAAAAGAGCAGGGCAAATAAAACAAATATAGTCATTATTGTGCCTCCTCAATTGATTTTGCAAGTTCCATGGACTCGTCGGCCTCGGTTACTTGGCGCAATACATTGGGGTCGCGGTTGCGAATAACGTTGATGAACGCCTCTAAAAAGCGCAAAAACAGCATAGTAAAACCAATGGGTAAACATAAATTGGCTACCCATTTTTTAATGGGAATATCATGAAGCTCAATACCGATTTGATACATTTTAGCCACATAACGCCAAGAGCCTAAAAAGAACATCACGCAATAAAGCATGCAAGCCATTAAAGCAATACAGGCAACAACAACACCGGCATTTCTACTTAATTTGCGGGTAAAAAAATCGATACTAATATGGGCGCGCTCACGCACACAATAAGATGCCCCTAAAAGAATCATCCATGCATTAATAATTAATGTGGCTTCTTGCGCCCAAAATAAACCCGTATTAAAAACAAAACGTAAAACAACCTCTACAAAAATAATAACGGTCATACATAACAGAAGAAAAGCCAAAAAGCTTTCTTCTAAATGGTTAAAAAACTTCATTTTCCTTCACCTATAAAAGTCTATCCATAGAGTTTTAATAAAGCCCCATCGCTTATGTATGAGGCTTTATTTTTTATTGATTATTGGCTGTTACTCTTATAAGCCGCATCAATTAAATCGGCACCAATATCTTCTTCAAACTCTTTCCATACGGGTTGCATGGCCTCTACCCATTGGGCACGCTCTTCTGGGGTGAGTTGAATAACTTTTGTCCGGCCGGAATCAATTACTTTTTGGCGGTCTTCTTTGGCCAATTCGCTCGAGAGCTGGTTGCCATAGGTAATGGCTTCTTTCATCGATTCATTAAAAATTTGTTTTTGTTCGTCATCTAAAGACATCATAAATTCTTTAGAAGTCACAACCATATAATCAAGTAATCCGTGGTCGGTCTCGGTAATATTGCTCTGAACTTCATAGAATTTTTGCGAATATGTGTTCGACCATGGGTTTTCGGTACCATCAATGGCTTTGGTTTGTAAGAGGGTAAAAACCTCGGAAAATGGTTTTTTAATGGGTATTGCACCCACGGCGGTAAATTGGGCTTGTAAAACATCCGATGCCTGAATACGCATTTTTTTACCTTTTAAATCGCCGGGTAAATGAATCTCTTGTCCGTTAAGCGACATTTGTTTCAGCCCGTTATGAATATAACCTAAACCGACTAAACCTTGTTTTTCTAAAGATGATAATAATTCTTGCCCGGCTGCGCTATTTTGAAAGCGATCGACAGCATCCATATTTTCAAATAAAAACGGTAAATCGAAAATTTGGAGTTTTTTGGTATAGCGGTCAAATTTAGAAAGGGAAGGTGCACCCAGCTGCACATCACCAAGTAACATAGCCTCTAACACTTTTTCGTCCGTAAATAATTGCGAGTTCGGGAAAACCTCTACCTTCATTGTCCCGTTACTGCGGCCTTCAACAAGCTCTTTAAATTTTAAGGCCATTTGGCCTTTGGGTGTGGCCTCGGCCACCACATGCGAAAATTTTATGGTAACATCACCGGCAAAAGCGTTAAGTGATGCAAGCATTAATCCTGTTATTAATGTTTTTCTGAACATTTAAAAAGTCTCCCTGTTTTTGTTGGATTATTTTTAACCCTTTATGCTGGTATGGTAATATATTTTTTCAAAAAAGCAA
>JBKEAR010000046.1:0-8760 GCA_047972425.1 Alphaproteobacteria bacterium
AGCCGAAAATTTGGGCGGTGATGATACAATATTAATTAATCAATCCACAGTATATGGTATTATTTTGGGCGACAGTAATGGCATAAATGGTTCATCTTATGGTGGTGATGATACAATAACCATCGAAAATGGATCAGTTATTGTTAATAGAATTAGTGGTGATGGCTTTGACTATAAAGCTAACCCCGGATATGATGATGGTATGAGCATTGTAGAAAATGTAGGTGGTAACGATATTATTACTATTGATGCTTCAGAAGTACAAAGTGATATTGCAGGCGAAAGCTTCTTTCAAAATAGTCATAAAGCTGGCATTGGTGGTGATGATATTATTACATTGCAAAATAACGCCGTTGTTACAGGTTCTATTTATGGTGAAGATTTCATATTAAGCGATACAGATACTGATCAAAGCCTACCGACTACAGAATATACGGCAGGTAATGATACCGTAACAATAAATAACTCAAGCGTTGGTGGCGATATTTTTACTGACTTCCACGATACAGCAAATGAATCTATTGGTGCAGGCGATGATATTATTAATGTAGAATCAGCATCGGTTACAGGCCTTGTTCATATGGGTAATGGCTCGGATACTTTTAACTTTTACGATCTTAACAGTACATTTGGTAGTACAATTAATGGTGGTGACGATGCAGATAGCGTAGATGGTTACATTGACCAAATTAATTTAGCCAATATCCAAGATGATATGGCCAATTTTGATGCACAGGGTTATGATCTTCAAAATTTTGAATATTTTGGCCTTATCGAAGGTTCGGTAATGGATTTCGGCGATAGCTACGAAACCGCAACTTATGAAAGATTTATCGTTGATAGTACCTCAACAGCAACAATGACAGGTGCAGGAACAGGTGACTATACAATTAATGCAGCATTATATAATGACGGCATTGTGGATTTTAAGGACGATGCTGCGGGTGATCATTTAACTGTGGCAGGTGATTTATCGGGAACAGGTACATATATATTCGATACCGATTTTTATACCAAAAAATCTGATTATATTACGGTTAACGGTAATGTAACAGCGAATGGTGTAATTGCAATTAACGATATTACAGCGGTAAGTTATGATGATTATTCGGATACAGATGCGGGGAAAGCCGAGGCAGCAAATGCAGCCAATGGAAGCATTTTACTTATTGAAGCCCCCAATGATAGTGATAAGTCGGATGAAGATTTTAACTTAGCTGATGCCAACCAATATAACAACAATAGCAAACAAGGCCGCTTTACCGGTTCACCTTATGTATGGGCACTTGCAAACTCGGGTAATGATTGGGTATTAACCACCACAGTTCCGGGTAATCCCGAACCACCCGTTGTTGCTGAAATTCCGGCATATGTATCCTTACCAACCATTGGCCGCGAAATGGCCATGGATGAACTTGGGCGCTTACATACCCGCTTAGGTGAGTTACGTAATAACCAAGGTTGGGTGGGTAGCGGTAGCTCTAATCTTAAAACGAATCTTGGTCAAGAGTGGCATAATGTTATCGGCTTCGATGAAAGCAAAGCCAACGCATGGCTCAAAGGCACAATCAGCCATTTTGATATCAGCTCCGATAACAGCTTTGATGTATCGGGTACTTATGGTGGGTTTAACTTGGGTATCGATAAAAAGTTCGACCTCGGTAATTCATCACCCGATTGGACATTATTTGCTGGTCTATTCGGTGGTTACAAAACAGGTGACTTTGAAACTTCAGGCCGTGGCAATCAATATACCTCCAACGAACATGCGGATATCGATATTGATGCATGGTCTATCGGCGGATATGCCACATTCTTTAACACCGCAGGTACATATATCGACTTGGTTGCTCAATATATGGATTTTGATGCCGATATTGATGCTGCAGGTTTAACATCAAGCACTGATGGTTATGCCTTAGCTGGCTCAATTGAAGTGGGACATAGTTTTGATTTGGCGAAAAATTGGATTATTGAACCCCAAGCGCAAGTGAAAATTGCCCATATTAATTGGGATGATTTTAATGATGGTGTGAATGACATAAACTTTGAAGATCATACATATGTAACAGGCCGTGCAGGTGTACGGGTAGAAAAAAATATCGAAACCCAATATGGCGAGGTGAAACCTTGGGTTTATGCGGGTATACTCCATGAGTTCACCGATGCACCCAATATCACCTATGCCGATACTATCTTTGAAGCTGTAGATTATAACACAGCGGGTGAGATTAAAGTGGGTGTAACAGCCGATGTTTACAAATCAGTACAAATGTACACCGATTTAGGTTTTGCCACTGACTTTGATGACTATCATGCACTTAAAGGCGACCTTGGTGTTCGTGTAAGCTGGTAACTGGCTTCGCCTGCTTGACTTTACATGCGCTGTACTTGTTACAGCGCATTTTTTTACTATAGAAAAATAGGCATAAAAAAACAGGCTTAAAAGCCTGATTATTTATTAAATGGTGACCCCTACGGGGTTTGAACCCGTGTTTCCGCCGTGAAAGGGCGGCGTCCTAGGCCACTAGACGAAGGGGCCATTTAATATTGTTTTATCGCTTTTAAAATGGTGACCCCTACGGGGTTTGAACCCGTGTTTCCGCCGTGAAAGGGCGGCGTCCTAGGCCACTAGACGAAGGGGCCATTTTTTAAAGTGATAAAGGGGTTTATAAGGCATAAATCGTAAGCTTGCAAGCTTTTTTTTTAAAAAAATAGAATTACTTTAACCGGCCAACTCTTTTGCTGTTTTAACCAGTAAATCGGCGGATGCTTGGCTGGTTTCCCACGAGCATATTAGGCGGCAACAATCGCCCCCTAAGCTATGCCAGTTATAAAACTCAAACCCCTGCTCTCTGAGCTTCTCTCTGAGGCCTTTATCGATATTAATAAATAGCTGATTACTCTCAAATGGGATATTTTTGCCCACCATATTAAGCCCGATTAAGCCATCATAAACCGTTTTTGCACGCTCATTTGCATCTTTTGCAAGCTCTAACCACAGATTATCTTTGAGCATTGCCAGTATTTGCACGGATACAAAGCGCATTTTAGAGGCGATTGTCCCTGCCCGCTTGGCTCTAAAATAGAGCGTTTTGGATAATTTGGGATCAAAAACGATAACTGCTTCTGCGCCCATTGCACCATTTTTTGTAAAACCAAAAGAGAGAACATCCACCCCTAACTTCCACGTTAATTCACTTATCGAAAGTTCAGGATACTGCACAGCGGCATTAGCTAACCTTGCACCATCCATATGTAAATAAAGGCCGTGTTTTTTACACACAGCAGAAAGCGCTTTAATTTCATTGGGCGTATATATCGTCCCCACTTCGGTGGTTTGGGCAATGGATAATACCGATGGCAATTGCCGATGAAAGTCGTGATCTTCCCTTGATAATAACCCATCTAATGCTTTGGCATCTACCTTGCCATTTTTGCCGGCTACAAATTCTAAGGCTGCACCGCCCGTATAATTTTCTATTGCACCGCATTCGGATTCCCATAAATGCGCCTCCTTATGGCAAAGTACACGGTTAATTGGCCCCGCACATAAAGCAAGGCATAACCCATTGGCTGCTGTACCCGATTGTATGGGTAAACATGTAACTTCTTTTTCGAACAAAATATTCATTTCTTCACGGAGCTTATTCGTATAAGCATCATGACCATAAGCGTTATCGGCTCCTTGCGCACAATCGTTAAGGGCTTGCATCACTTTTGGATGCACCCCCCATATATTATCGCTCATAAAATTTTGCGATACCATTATTCACCCCCAAGCTCTATACGATTAATAAATTGGCCGTTTTCGTTATATATATCAATAAAATCACAATTGGGGTTTGCTATGGCAATTCGCTGCGGATTAATGGTTACCATTGTTTTTTCCCCTTCCAAGCAATATGCCGGCCATGGTTGTTTTGTTATTTGGCCTATTTGCATGGCTTGCGGCTCAATATTAACACTTTGTGTTGCCCGAAATGGTGCCCAACCGGGATTATTTATCTTTTTATAGATTGAATATCCCAAAAACAATACCGAGCCAACAAGCAATATGCCCATTGTATAAACAATAATTTTTAAGGTTGCGAGCTTCATGCTTTCCTCTTATGTTAATATAATCTTGGGTCATTATAGGAACTTGAATGATATGTCGCAATCTTTAATAATTAAAATCGATGAGGAAAATGCCGGTATGCGCATAGATAAAGCAATTGCGCTACGTGTTGATACACTTTCGCGAACTCGGATTGGGCAGCTTATTGAAGAAAATTGCCTAACCCAAGATGATAAAATTATCAATACCGCTAAAACAAAAACAAAAATTGGCCAAGAATATTGCTTAACAATTCCTGCCCCTACCGAGGCTACACCCCAAGCCCAAAATATTCCGTTAGATATTTTATACGAAGACGAATATCTGATTGTTATTAACAAACAAGCCGGTTTAGTGGTGCATCCGGGTGCGGGTAATGCCGATGGCACATTGGTCAACGCCCTGCTTTATCATTGTAAAGATAGTCTTTCGGGTATTGGGGGGGTAGAGCGCCCCGGGATTGTGCATCGGCTTGATGCCGAAACATCGGGTGTAATGGTTATTGCAAAAACAGATATCGCCCATGCGCATTTAGCTTCGCAATTTGCAAATAGAACCAATATACGTTCTTATTTTGCATTTGTATGGGGTGTGCCAGTACCGATGGTCGGCAAAATTGAGGCCAATATTGGCCGCCACCCCAAAAACCGGTTAAAGATGGCGGTACTTAATGATGATAGAGGTCGCTATGCCCTGACCCATTATAAAAGCATAAAAATTTATGGAGACATGGCTGTCGCAAAAGTTGAGTGCAAGCTTGCTACTGGCCGAACCCACCAAATTCGGGTTCATATGGCTCATAAAGGCCATGCATTATTAGGGGACCCCCTTTATGGTATAAAAAACCCTTTAAAAAATACTTTAGAAGATAAAAGTTGGTTAGCAGCCAAACAATTTAAACGCCAAGCCCTGCATGCGGCAACACTAGGATTTACCCACCCAATGAGCGAAAAAGAGATGCTATTTACCACTAATCTCCCCACCGATATGGCCGAGCTAGAGCAGAATCTTGAATTATCTCGCTTTTAGTTTTTAATATTTTTTTATATAATTATACATAAACCAATTTGTTGGCACGGATATTGCTTACCTATGGGTGTGCAAAATAAATTGAGGAAGTATAATGTCGATTTCTAATCAGCATCAATATATTAACCCCGGGAGTGACCTGACCAAATATTTACGGCAAGTTCGGCAGTTCCCGATGCTTTCGTTTGAGCAAGAGCAAGAGCTTGCCGGTAAAATTGTTGCCGAGCATGATGAGCAAGCAATTGAAGAACTTGTATCATCGCATTTGCGCTTAGTTGTGCGCATTGCCATGAGCTTTAAAGGCTATGGTTTACCGATTGCCGAGCTGATTGCCGAAGGTAATGTGGGGCTTGTGCAAGCTGTAGAACGTTTTGACCCAACAAAAGGATACCGCCTTGCAACTTATGCCATTTGGTGGATTAGAGCGAGCATACAAGAATATATATTACACTCTTGGTCGCTTGTAAAAATTGGGACAACGGCTGCACAAAAAAAACTATTTTTTAATTTGCGCAAGCTCAAAGCACGCCTTGAGATTATGGAGGAAACCGAACTTAAAAATACCCATGTTAAAGCCATTGCAGAAGAACTTGACGTACCCGAAGATGAAGTAATTAGCATGAACCGCCGGCTTTCAGGCGCTGATCACTCGCTTAATGCCGAGATTTCCCATGACGGTAGTGGGCAATGGCAAGATTGGCTTGTAGATGAAAACCAAGACCATGAGAAAGAGCTCGCTGTGCGTGAAGAATTATTAGTGCGCAGAAGGCTCTTGGGCGAAGCTCTGCAAGAGCTGAATGAGCGCGAACGTTACATCTTTATTGAGCGCCGTTTAAAAGACCCTGCAACAACATTAGACACATTATCGAAAGTTTACGATATTAGCCGCGAGCGCGTACGCCAAATTGAAATGCGCGCATTCGAGAAAACTCAAAAAATAGTTAAAAATAAAATTCATAATCAACAGCTTATATTAAACTAACCTTTTTCGCTCAATAATATAAAAAAGTGCCGCCCACGGAGGGCGGTACTTTTTTAATTGCGAACCGATAACTGATTAAGAATATCATCTTCCGATAAAAAAGTAGGTAAAATTTCAAAATCCGTTAAACTCCGATAATAAACAGTTAACGGCAAGCCATAACGCTCAAGCTGCTGCATCCATGCTTGACCTTCAGGATTATCGCTTGTCATATCTGCAATGAGAATGGCCACATGGTGATCCTTTAATTTTTGAGCGATTTTCGGCTGGCTCAACACACGTTTTTCATTCACTTTACAGGTTATGCACCAATCGGCTGTGCCGATAACCAAAACATTATTCCCCTTTTGTAAAGCATCTTGTAAGGCCTGCTGTGTAAATGTTTCGCCCACAAGCTCGCCTTTTTGCGTTTGGCCAATTTGTGCGGTATTTTTAGGGGGTATAGCAAATGCCGCCAACAACATCATAGCGGCCGAAATAGCGCCAATTACCCACCATTTTTTGGTGAAACCCCATTTATTGCTTGCTATAAACACAATAAATATGGCCATTACCCCAAAGCACATAAGCAACCATAGCCAAAATATAACTTGGTTATGTAAAACCCAAAGTAACCATAATAAGGTGGCAATGAGCAATAAGCCAAAAAAGCGTTTAACATAGAGCATCCAACGCCCCGGCTTAGGTAATAGCGATACCGCTTGCGGAAAAAGCGCTACCATTAACCAAGGTAATGCCATACCCAAACCAATAAAAATAAAGATTAAAAACAAATTAATCGGCGATGAGGCAAAAGCAAAAGCGGCCACCGGTGCCATAAAAGGTACAGTGCAAGGGGTCGCTAAAATAGTAGCTAATATGCCCGAGCCAACCTCGCCCAGCATACTTGTTTGTGTACCTTTACTCGTAACGGAGATTTGATTGAGTGTCCATAAACCCAAAAGCGATGCCGCAAAAATAGTTACAATAATCATCATAAACACAATGAATAACGGCTGCTGAAAATGCGCCCCCCAACCCAAATATACACCCAATTTTTTGGCAATAACAAACATGGTGGCCAAGGTTGTAAACGCAATTAATATACCCAAAGCCGTTAAAAGAAAACGCAACCGAACTTCTTTTTTTTCGGCACCCGCTAAGCCGACAATTGTGCCCAACTTAATACCCAATACCGGTAAAACACAAGGCATAATATTAAAGATAAGCCCCACTAAAAGCGCTTGTGCCAAAATAATTAACGATAATGAAGGTGCATTTTTTACCGTAATAATGCCTTTTGTTACCGCTGTACTCAGATAATAACTTTGCTCTCCATCAACAATCGTTAATTGTAAATCGCGCTCAAGCAGTGCATTCGCATCAAATTTTAACCCGCTGACCTCTAATAAAAAATGGGCTTTTGTATTGTTATCTGATAATTGCGTATTTTTGCTTATATATCCTAAGTTTTTTTGGGCACTTTCAAATAATTGGGGGTTGGTAAAACCCAATGGATTATCAATAGTTACCTGTAATAATGCTAAATCGTCATTTTCGGCCATGGGTTGATATATGGCAACAGCCGTAACATTATTGGCAGCTGCCATCGGGAGTTGGTTGATGGTTTGATGCAGCTTATCAAGCTGTGATTGCATTGCCGGCGCATAGGGCTGAATTTCATCTTCTATTAAAAATGGTATACAAACATCTTTACAAATTTGCCCCGATATTTTTATCTGATAAGGTAAATTAGGGTTTACCCAGCTAGGCATACCCATGGGAATAATGACGGCATCTTCATATCCCCAGCCTTGCAACGGACCCACCATAAAACTGGTGGGTGCCGGCCATAAATTCACAAGCTCCTCACTTTGGCCTTGTTGGCTAATGGTTACAGATGTTGAAATACCAACAGCCCCCGGATGCGCCCAAAAAATATGCCAACCATCTTCTAAAGTAAAATCTAAACCCGCAGTCCCTTTATGATCATTAATCCACTCCACCTTTGCACCGCTAATTTCATAAGCATGTACAAGAACCGGATAAACCAACATAAAAATTGATAAAATTAACAATCTAAAGAGTTTATACATTAAATATTCCCAAATATGGTTAAAAGCTGTAGACTATATATAGATAAACTATACTTAATGCTAAATATACGCATTTATTTACAAAAGGCAAATATGATGGCAATAAAAAATGTAACAAATCTCAGCGGAAAATTACTTGTAGCCATGCCCCAGCTGCAAGATAGCTATTTTGCCCATTCGGTTATTTATATTTGCCACCATGACGATGAAGGCACAATGGGGTTGGTTTTAACCAATTTAATTCATAATATGACCTTTGGTGATGTTATTAATCAGCTTGCACCGGAAAATATGGTGAATAAAAATCATGTGAATTTTAAGCAGCTTGTGCGTAGCGGCGGCCCTGTTGAGATTGCCCAAGGCTTTTTACTGCATTCGCCCGATTACCATGATAAGCGCCATAGTACCCCGATTAATGACGATATTTATTTAAGTGCCAATATAGATATTATTCGTGATATTGCCGAAAGCCATGGGCCTAGCCATTTTATACCTTTTTTAGGTTATGCCGGCTGGGATAAAGGGCAGTTAGAAGATGAAATATTAAAAAATAGCTGGTTGCATTGCACCCCTGA
>JBKEAR010000065.1:0-22431 GCA_047972425.1 Alphaproteobacteria bacterium
CATATAGGCTAAATCGGCATCGGATTGATTATGGAGCAGGCTGAGGCGAATATAAGGGGCATCGCTATTAAGCGGGCTAAAAAGCTGGGCAGGGGCTACCTTAATATCTTCCTTTAATAACATCGCCGCCGTTTGGCTGCCGCTCTCTTTGGTTTTAAGCCATAAATAACTGCTTAATGGCTGTTTGCCTAACCTTAAAATCTGTTGGGCAAGGGCAAATCGCTGTTGCATTTGGGTTTTTTGATGGTTAAATAAATCTTCGGCATATCCATTACCCAACCAATGGAGCATAAGGCGCATCATCGGCGGGGCAATCATCCAACTGGAAAGCTCGGGCGATTGCCGAATGGTCTTTAATCTGGGGTGATACCCCCTAAGCCAACCCAAGCGCACACCGCCCGAAATAGTCTTAGATAAACTATTGATACGCAATACATATTTGGGTAAAAGCCCATATAAACAAGCCTTATTATCTGGGCGAAAGCGCCCCCAAACATCGTCTTCTACCGTGGTGAGTTTATAATGGGCAATCACTTGGGCAATGGCTTGTTGGCGAGGGGTGGGCATATTGACCATGGTCGGGTTTTGGCTATAACTCATGAGTGTGAGCATTTTGGGGCGATAGCGAATAATTGCGGCCTCTAACGCTTGGGGGATAATACCTTGGTTATCCATTGCCACCGGTTGCAGGCGATAGGGGCGGATATTTTGCACCGAAATCAGCCCCGGATAAGTGAACTCCTCGCATAAAATTGTATCATTCACCCCGCATAAATTATCGGCAATCAGCCCCAACGCATGGTGTGCACCGGCGGTAAGCACAATGGTATCATCGGTAAAAGGCAATTTATCCCATGCCCGTATGGCTTGCTCCATGGCATGAATTTCGCCCATATTTATATAAGTCCATGCCGATTGCGCAAGGAGCGTAAGCAGCGCATCGGGCGGGATATTGTGGCTGAGCTGGGGCGATATGGTGGTAAGGTCGCCATGGTTTTGCTGGCTATTGAGGCGGAACAACCAAGCCTCGTGGCTGCCACCACGAATATAAGTGCCACGGCCGACCTCGCCGCTTATCAAATTCTCCTGTGCCGCCAAATCATAGGCCTTGGCAATGGTGGAGGGGTTGACGTTTAACGCCCAAGCAAGCTCCCGTTGCGGGGGCATTTTATCGCCAACCTGCAATATGCCGGTGCTGATGTCTTGGCGGATAGCCCGCACAATCTCCTTATATAAAGGCTTGTTTTCCCGCTCTATTTGAGGTATCCAAATGTTCCGATTATTTTGCATGCCATACAATCCTATAATTGACCCATACAATTTTACAATGCATGATAGTGAACTGTAAAGAGATAATTGGAGAAGACCCATGTTGCGTTTAGAACAGATTGAAAATGCTCAAAAAATCATATATCGGCATATGCAACCCAGCCCGCAGATGAGCTGGCCAATTTTGAACCAAAAATTACAATCTGAGGCCATAATCAAACATGAAAATACCAACCCGACCGGTGCATTTAAAGTGCGGGGTGGGCTGGTTTTGATGGAAAATTTATCCAAAAAACCAACCATTAATGGTGTTATTTCGGCTACCCGTGGCAATCATGGGCAATCTTTGGCGCTGGCGGGGCAAAAATTTAATATCCCTGTAACCATTGTTGTGCCCCATGGCAACAGTGAAGAGAAGAATGCTGCTATGCGGGCTATGGGCGCAAAGCTGATTGCGCATGGTGCGGATTTCGAAGAAGCCCGCCTGCATGCTTGCAAACTGGCCAATGAGCAAGGTTTAACCCCCATTGCCCCTTATATGGAGGATTTGATTTGCGGCGTGGCGACTTATCATTATGAGCTGCTTTCCCAAAACCCGGATATTGATGCCTATTACTTGCCCATTGGTATGGGTTCGGGCATTTGCAGCGCGATTATGGTGCGGGATTTATTGGGTTTAAAAACAAAGATTTACGGGGTCTCTGCCGAAGGCGCACCGAGCATGTATAATAGCTTTAAGGCCGGGGAGATACAATTATCCGACTACGCCAATAGCTTAGCCGATGGCATAGCCACCCGCATGGTACTGCCAGAGGTTTTTGAGATTGTGAAATCGGGCGCAGAAGATATTATTTTGGTGAGTGATGATGAAATTAAACAGGCGATTAAACTGGCATGGTCGGCCACCCATCAGCTGCTAGAAGGTGCAGGGGCGGCCAGTTTGGCTGGGGCATATAAAGAGCGCACCAAAAATAAAGGTAAAAAGATTGCCATAACATTTTCGGGGGCGAATATTGACCAAGCTTTATTTAAACAATGGATATTAGCCGCTTAAGCTATTGATTATGCAATAAAAAGGGAGCCTTTTGGCTCCCTTTTATGATGTGGGTAGGGAGGGGGTATTAACGCCCCTCAGTCTCCCATAATTTGATGAGCTCTTCACCAATCTGAATGGTATTTAAAGCCGCACCTTTACGAATGTTATCGGCAACCACCCATAGGGCTAAACCGTTTTTAACGGTTGGGTCTTTACGAATGCGTGAAACATAGGTAAGGTCTTCACCTGCGGCTTCTACAGGGGTTACATAACCGCCATCTTCATGTTTGTCTATTACGGCAACACCGGGGGCTTCGCGTAAAATTTCGCGGGCTTGCTTGGGGGTAATCGGGTTTTTGCACTCAATGTTAATGGACTCCGCATGGGATAAAAACAGCGGGGCACGTACAGCCGTGGCTGTCACTTTAACATCGGGATCCATAATTTTTTTGGTTTCAGCAGCCATTTTCCATTCTTCTTTGGTATAGCCGTCATCCATAAATACATCAATATGGGGTATCACGTTAAAGGCAATCTGTTTGGTGAATTTCTTTTGATTTTCACTAGCGGATTTGTTCATAAAAATCCCTTTGGTTTGGTTAAAAAGCTCGTCCATAGCCTCTTTACCCGCCCCCGATACTGACTGATAGGTCGAAACCACAACCCGCTCGATATTCGCAAAATCATGCAAGGGTTTTAGCGCCACCAACATTTGGATAGTCGAACAATTTGGGTTTGCAATGATACCGCGTTTTTTATAGGCTTTAATGGCATCGGGGTTGACCTCGGGCACCACCAAAGGAATATCGGGCTCCATGCGGAAATAGCTTGTATTATCCACAACCACCGCACCCGCAGCGGCTGCTTTAGGAGAGTAAATTTTAGAAACAGCAGCCCCCGGCGAACTAAATACAATATCGGTACCGGTAAAATCATAGGTTTCAAGATTTTGCACAATCAGCGTTTTATCTTCGCCATAAGAGATTTCTTTACCTACTGAGCGTGGAGAGGCTAACGCCACCACTTCATCCGCCGGAAAGTTACGTTCGCTCATAATCTGCAGAACCTCGCGCCCCACATTACCAGTTGCACCGACAACGGCTACTTTATATCCCATTTTTTCTTCCTTTTTCTTACTCAATAACAATCAGAATGATTGGTTCAATTTTCTTTAGGTCTAAGGCTTGCCAGCCCTTAAAATTTAGTTATAAAAAAAGCCCGCAAAATCCATGCGAGCTTGTTGGATACTTAATGTTTCCACAAGCTTTAAAAATACTTCGTAGTTTTTGCAACAAATGAGCTTATAATCATAAAAAAATGAATCCTTTTTTAAAAAACATGGGAATTATAAACAAATATTAAAGCAGTGGCAAGTATTATTATGCAGTATTAAAGATTATATTATGCATATGCATGATGAATGACTTCATCGGCAATAATAAAAGGGCGACCATAGGCACATGTTTGAATTTGGGCTTTTACCTTATATACATCTTGCAATAGCTGATTATTGATAACTGTTGAAGATTTACCGCTTGTGACCATTTTTCCGTTTTGGATAACAATAGTATTGCCGCAAAAACGTAATGCATGATTAAGATCATGAAGGGCAATTAAGATAATCATACCGTTTTTTTGGGCAAGGCTGATTACATATTGCAATACCTCTATTTGTCGGTGCAAATCTAAGGCCGATGTTGGCTCGTCCATCAGCAATATTTTGGGCTTGCGCACCAAAGATTGTGCTAAAGACACAATTTGTCGCTGCCCGCCTGAAAGCTCGCCTAAGCCCCGAAATGCTAACTCTTTAATGGATAAATCGTCAATAATTTGGTCAATCTCGTAAAGTTCTTGGTCACTCACACGCCAGTTACTGCCTTGTTTGGCCGCAAGTAAAATGGCCTCATACACGCTCAATACTGCATTAGAGCCGCTATCTTGCGGCATATAACATATCGCCTTAGACGGATTATCTTCTATACCTGAAAGCTTTACCTTGCCTTGTCCCTTAATAAGCCCAGCAATACGTTTAAATAGAGTGGATTTTCCGGCGGCATTGGGCCCGATAACGGCGGTAATACTACCGGCCGTTAAATTATCGATAGAAACACCCGATAATATTTGTTTTTTGCCATAGCTTGCACCTAAATTTTCTAACGTTAAACTTACCATATTTGTCTCCGGTTTGAGAAAATAAGAACAAAAAAGAATGGTACCCCGACCAATGCCGTAATAATACCAATGGGTAATACTGCCCCCGGTATGATTGTTTTGGATAATATTGAGGTAAGCGACATAATAAGTGCTCCGCATAAAAAAGATGCCGGCATAAAAAAGCGTTGGTCTTCACCCACAAGCATGCGGGCAATATGGGGCCCCACCAAACCCACAAAGCCGATTGTACCCACAAAAGATACGGGAACCGCAGCGAGCAAACTTACAATCAGCATGGTTTGTAGGCGTAAGCGCCCCACCCGAATACCCATACTGGCTGCCCGATCGTCACCCAAACGTAAAGCTGTTAATGCCCAAGCATTGCGCATGAAAAGCGGAATAGTTACCACAAGGACAATAGTCGTTATGAGCAATTTATCCCAAGTGGCTTTGGTTAGGCTGCCCATTGTCCAAAATACCACGGCGGAAAGCGCTTCTTCTGACGCCAGATATTGTAATAACGCCAAAGCCGCATTAAAGGTAAAAACAAGGGCAATGCCCAAAAGGATAATTGTTTGTACATTTACGCCACGCATAGTTGAAGCAAAATGAATGAATAATGTGGCACACATGGCCATTAAAAATGCATTAAGGGGAATCATAAATTGGGGCATAATCGGCACAAAACTAATACCCATAACAAGGGCAAGTGCCGCACCAAAACTGGCGGCGGCCGAAATACCCAATGTAAAAGGGCTGGCTAAAGGATTGGCTAAAATAGTTTGCATTTGTGCACCTGCAATTGAAAGGGAAGCGCCAACCACAACAGCCATTAAGGCGATTGGCATGCGGATATCCCATAACACAACCCGCATTTGATTATTAACTTCATGGGGGGTGAAAATTGCCCGAGTAACCTCGTTAAGGTTATAGCGGGCAGGGCCCAAAGATAAATCCACAGCAACAGATACAAGCAAAAGAGCAAGCATAATAAAAAGCAGGATTAAGCGCCGATAAGCCAGGGCACGATAATGCACATGCCCTGTATTGTTTATTTTTGCCGATTGAGCCAGCATTTAGTTACGACCCAACCGAAACAAAAAAGCCTGGTTTGTAAGGTAATGGTAAAAACCGCTCGAAAAGTTCTTTAAAGGTCGCATCGGGGTCTAAATCGGCAAATAATTCGGGGTGTAACCATTTGGCCATTTGTTGAATGGCCACAAATTGATATGGGCTATTATAAAATTGATGCCAAATGGCATGCACATTGCCTTCTTTAACTGCTTTTACATCGGTAAAGCCGGGGCGGTTCATTAAATTTTTCAGTTTTCTGAGCGCCTCGGTGGTATCGGCACCATAACCTAAGCCAACCCAAGCACCACCGGGCACATAACCTTGCCAGCTGCCGCCGGTTACAATAATTTGTGCAGGGTCAGATGCAATAATTTGCTCAGGGTTTACACTACCGAATGTTGCAGGGATAATATCTTTAGCCATATTGATACCCCCTGCAATTTCCACCATGCGGCCAAAATTACCATTGCCAAAGGACATACAGCAATCATCGGAATATCCGCCGGCACGTTCAACAAAAACAACGGGTTTTTCCGGATTAGCCTCAGCCAAACGATCGGTGACTTTTTTAATCGCATCGGCTCTAAAAGCAATAAATTCTTCGGCCAAATCCTCCTTGCCCAAAAGCTTGCCAATAATACGCATGCTGGGTTCGGTATTGACCATTGGGTGTTCCCTAAAATCTACATAAACAATGGGAATACCCACTTTAGCCAATTTATCCTCATATCCCGATTCATCGGTGGCAACTTTAGATTCTAAATTCATAATCATTACATCGGGTTGTAACGATACCGCTTGTTCAATATCAAAAGTTCCGCCTTTCATGCCGCCAAAAACGGCTAAATCGGCAATCTCAGGATATAAAGCCAAATAAGCGGCATAAGTTTCGGGGTCGGCCTTGCTTAAATCGTCACGCCAACCCACAACATGCTCAAATGGATTTTCTTTATTGAGTGCCGCCAAAAAGTAAATTTGCCGCCCCTCACCCAAAATAACATTTTTTACGGGGATATTGACTTCGACCGTACGGCCAGTAATATCGGTTATTGTTGTTTTTTCGGCCGTAGCCAAAAAACTAAAACCAATCGCGATATAGCTGATAATTGCTGCTTTAAAAAATTTTATCATGAATTAATATCCTATTATTTTTGTCAGGTAAATATTCCTATCAATGGTGCAAATGATAGTCAATATTAATTTTGTCTAGATTAGAATAACTCCGAAAGATAATTATTCAGCGGATACTAAAAAGAAAAGGGCATTGGATAATACCCTTGTAAACCGATTGAAATATATGTTTTTTATTGAGTGGATAAAATTTTATCGCTGGTGATGTTTCTTTTTATCTTTTTCTTCTTGGAGTAAATCAATAAAACCACCGGCCATAATGGCACCGGGCAGGGCGACAAAGGCCATGGAAAGCAATAAAAATACACCGGTGATAATTTTACCCCATGGGGTCATGGGTACAACATCGCCATAACCCACGGTGGATATGGAAACAACGGCCCACCAAAAAGCCTCGGGGATGGAATCTAATTTGCTATTTACATTATGTTCCATAAGCCATAACAAACAAGCCAATACATAAACGATGATAATCAGCAAGCTGAGCGAGAGCATGAGCTCGCGCCAATGGCGTTTAAAGAGTTCGGTAAAATAGTAAAAGCTACGACTCCGTTTAAAAAAGCGGAAGAACCGTGCAATAATCACAAGGCGCAAAATGCGCAAAGCAAAACCCACATTGGATACGCCATCGACAAATAAAAAGAAACCCGGTGCAATGGCTAATAAGTCAATAATACTCGATGGTCGCATCATCCACCGCAGGCGCGAATATTTATAATGTTGTAGGGTTTCGTCTTCTTTGGCTGTCCAAAAGCGCAATATCCACTCTATCACAAAACATATCCATATAAAAATTTGGGTAAAATTAAGGATTTTATCTATTTTTGGCGGTAAGTTAGGTATAGAGCGAATGGTAAGTATGGCTACCATGAGCATGATAAGAAAAATAATTAGCAAATTAACGGTACTCATACGCTCACTTGCTGCTGTATGCACCCGAATTTCTTGCCAAATTTTGTAACGTAAACTATTCTTGTTTTTATTCATAAGATATTGCGTTTATTGTTTATTCTAACTCTTTAAATTCTGTTGATTTTTATATTATAGGTAATACTACTTAAAATGATAATAAATTTTAGTATTACCTAATGCTTTGAGGTTGCCCACAGCGTAGCTGTGTGCGGGGATTATATCTTGTCGGAGACAAGTTATCTTTTTTTAGAAAGCCTTCGGCTTTACGGGTTGCAAACCCCTTAGCATCAAATTATTACTGATGTTTATATAATCATTTTATTATGTATAGACTATATACATGGGGTGAAAGAATATCTAGTAAAAAAGGGGTTGCAATTTGCAACCCCGTAAGTTTATTGGAATAAGTGGTGATTATCTGCCCGAAAGATTAATCGGATCATGGGTGAAATCAAAATAGCCGATAAACTCTTCTACTTTTGCATTATCTCCTTCTATTTTGATAGACTCATTATTAAGAATATTGGCTAAAGAATTTTCTTGACCAAGGAGGGCTAAGAAGGCTTCTTTATCGGTTGTTAATGTAACCGCCGCATTCTCAGGAATATAATCATAAAAAACGCCGATACCGTTACGCACATGATAAGCATAATTTTGATCATCAATTTTAAAGCCCACGATTAAATCGGCATTGAGGGCGCGCTCGGCATTAATTTTTACTCGCATATTCTCTAAAATAGAGCCGGTATCGAATTGGCGAACAATAACAGGATTCGCGAAATTCCAAGAGCCTGCTTTATTAATGCTGCCATCAAGTTCGGCGGCTCCCGAAAGGGCAAAATTACGCCAATAGATATTGGCTTGGCCATAACCCCAATTGCGCATAGCTTTGGCTTTAATGTTACGGGCCTCTTGGTCATCGGGGGTGGCACGCACCAAATGGGTGGTAATTTCCATTGCCCAACCATAATCACCACGTTCAATAGCAGCATTTGCGTTTTCAATAATTTTATCGCGGCCACCTAAAGCATCGACATAAAGGGCAGCTTTGCGTTTAAAAGTGGGGGTGGCAAGCTCGGTAGCATCGCCATGGAACCAACCCATATAACCACCGTAAACGTTACGTACCGAATGAGCAACGGTACCGTAAAATTCTTGTAACCAAGGGTCATTGGCTAAATTATCGGGTAATTTGACTAAATCTACCAATTCTTCAGGGGTTGCCCCACGGTTAATATGATAAACCGATTGGTCATGGATATATTGAATAGCATCGCGATAATTTTGGATGCGCTCCATAATAAAGTCATTACCCACCCAAGAGCGCATATGAGAATGGCTATAAGCATCGGCTTGTGCGGCATAGTTGATAAGGCGATCCACCCCTTTATACCATTGTTGAACATCACGATATTTTGTACCACGTAAAGTATATAAATTCGGAAAGGTTTCACCTTGAATGGTCTCGGAGCCATGCACGAGTTTTAAGTCGGGGAAGAAGATATCAATTTCGTCTTCAGCATCGCCGTAAGCTTCAAATATCGTCATTTTTATACCGGCAACTTCGGTTTCTAATGTATCGGTAACTACATCAGTTGGCGGAATGAACGAAATTTCGCCTGCGCTAAATGTGGGGCCCAAACCCCCATGAATAAGGCCATCGACATTTTGGCCTAAATAAGAAGCCCCACCATAAGCAGTGCGTTCACTTAAAATATCACCCACAATACTCGCATCGTTCTTGAGATAATCCATAAATTGATGGTGGGCAAAAATCTTGACCTCACCTTTATCGACCATTTCTTGAGTAACGCCTAAACCGGCACTACCAAAAGCATGATCTACATGGCGGTGGGTATAAACAATTCCCTTAACGGGTAAATCCACACCGACTTTTTCTTTAAAATCAGTTAGAATTTGCCGTGAGGCATCGTCATTTTCACCTGGGTCAACCACAATTAAACCGCCGTCGCCCACAACAATTAATGTAGATGTGAGCTGCCAACCACTCATTAAATAAGCCTTACCTTTAACGGGCTCATAAATGGTTTTGGGCATCTGTTTAGCAAATGCAGTGGCGCGTGGGTTTACTTTTTCGCTATCTTCGGTTACGGCTAAATTTTCACCCTGCCATACTATTGGGGCTAAATGCTCAAGAATCTTAGGGTCAGCAAAGGCTTCGACTTCGGGCACAATATTAAGCTGTAAAACTTCCGGCTGTGTGAAGTTGGAGTTTTCTGCGGAACTGACACCATAAATATTCAATCCGATAATGATGGCTGAAGTTATCAATATTTTCTTCATTGTAAATTCCTTTTATTCTTTTGTTTTTTAAAATACTCCCCTATTTATAATAGTTATGCTCTATGTGGTATCATTGCAACCTAAAAAAGAAAAAAGGCTCCGTAAGGAGCCTTTTACTATGATATATCGAATGATAATTATTTATCTTCCCATACGCCGGGGCTAAGTTTTGGCGCAATTTTTGGGAAATCTTTTTTGTTAAAGCTTGGATTTTTGCCCTCTTTAAGTTGGCGTGCATAATCGCGATAAACCGTAAAGGCAATCGGCGATAAGATTAAAATAGCAATTAGGTTGATTAACGCCATTAAGCCCATAGAAACATCGGCGAAATCGACAACGAAATCAAGGCCGGAAATCGAGCCAATAAAGACAAGGGCAAGCACCACAATCCGTAACGGAATAATTGCTGCTTTACCACCCATATATTCAATATTGGTTTCACCGTATGAATAGTTAGCGATAATAGAAGTAAAAGCAAAAAAGCAAATAGCCACAGCAATGAATAATGTACCAAAATGCCCGATACTGGCAGAAAGTGCTTGTTGGGTAAGCTCAATACCACCCGTTTGCATGCCGGGTTCTAAAAGCCCAGAAAGCATGATAATAATACCAGTACAGCTACAAATCACAATCGTATCAATAAACACGCCTACCGATTGTACAAAGCCCTGTGCGGCAGGGTGATTAGGGTCGGTTGTGGCGGTAGCCGCAGCATTAGGGGCAGAGCCCATACCGGCTTCGTTAGAGAATAAACCGCGTTTTACGCCATTTTGCATCGCCACCATAATACCATAGCCTGCAGCACCCCATGCGGCTTGTTTAAAGCCTAAGGCCGAGCCAATGATATCGGAAATAGCACCAGGGACTTCTTTGATATTTAAAAGCAATACAATAACAGCCAAAATTAAATAACCAATGGCCATAAAAGGCACAACAATTTCGGCTACTTTTGCAACCGAGCGTAATCCACCAAAAATAATGGGGGCAACAATGATTACAAGAGCAATACCAACCATCCAAGGTTTAACAGCACCACCCGATGCATTGACAATTGCACCCGTAATTGAGTTGGACTGAAAAGCATTAAAAGCCAAACCAAATGAGATAATTAGAAAAATCGCAAATATATCGGACATCCATTTTTGCCCTAAGCCTTTTTCGATATAATATGCGGGGCCACCACGGAAGGTACCATCGCCATGTTTTTCTTTATAAAGCTGCGCAAGAGATGATTCTATATAAGATGTTGCCATACCAACAAAGGCTGTTACCCACATCCAAAATAAAGCGCCGGGGCCACCTTTTGTCATGGCAACGGCCACACCCGCCAAGTTACCCGTACCCACACGGGCAGCGAGTGATGTTGCAAAAGCCTGAAAAGAGCTAATACCGCCATCGGCACCTGTGCGCGAGGTGAAAAGAAGCTTCCACATATGGCCAAAGTAACGAATTTGTAAAAAACCAGAAAAAATTGTGAAGTAAATACCGGCACCAATCAGAACCCATATTAAAACAAAGCCCCAAAGTTGGCCACTTAACCAACCTAAGCCATTGTTAATGCTTGCCCAAAGTTCCATAAAGAATTCCTCTTCTTTGCTAAATTTTATCTATCGTAATGCGCAACATAAATCAATTATATCAAAATTATGGTAACAAGGTTTACCTATTTTTTCAAGTGATGAATATTTTGCTTTACCCTTTCATCAAAAAGAAGTAAAAATATGCGTATTTTTTTTATAAGAATGAATAAAAATGAACAGAAAACTTAGATTGCTTTTAATAATATTGAGTTTATGCATATTTGCATTATATAATTTAGCATCTGTAGCCGAAGCCGCAGCAAAATCGACCAGTAAAAAAAATTGTGCGATTACCTTTGATGACGGCCCCCATAAAAATGATTATAAAATTTTAGCCATATTAGCAAAAGAGCGTGTAAAAGCGACCTTTTATTATAATGGCTCTAAAGTCTCCACTTACCCCAATTTGGTAAAAAAAGTTGTGGCATCGGGGCATGGTTTGGGTAATCATTCTTATAGCCATAAAAATCTTAAAGCAGTGTCATCCACACAGCAATATAACGAGATTATGAAATCTCAAAAAATTCTCGAGAAATATGGTAAAGTAAAAACCTATCGGCCGGCTTTTGGCTCTATTACACCTTATGCACAATCGGTACTCAAACAACAAGGATTACGCGAGGTTCGTTGGAATATCGATACCAATGATTGGCGGGCACCATCGGTACAAGCGATTATTGATGCGGCTGCAGATGCAAGAAAACTAAAATCTCCGATTATCCTTATGCATTCAACATCCAATAAAACAGTTGCTGCATTGCCGCGGATTATTAAGGATTTAAAACGCCAAAATTGTCGTTTTGTGACATATTAATGTTATAATATAAATATTATATTTTATATAGATTCGGTATAATAAAATAATATACATATAAAATTTTATTTTATTTTCATTTGCGATAAATCGTTATTCCTTGCTTTTTAAAAGACAGACCGTTACTTTTTTACCATAATGTTGTAAAAAAAACACATAAGGTTGAGAAGTATACTCGGAATATAGGCAATTTCTTGATAATTACTTATACTAATAGTAAAACAAATTTCTAATTTAAGTAAATAGGAGATTGTATCCGATGAATCGTATATGGAAATTACTTCTTGCCTTAACATTCATGCTCCCCTTTGTTGCTATTTCGCAACAGGCAGCAGCCCAAGAGACAATTGTGCGGTTTCCCAATTATTATGGCAAAAATGTTATAGTTATTCGTACAGCAGAGCGTAAATTATATTACACTTTAGGCCATGGCAAAGCGATACAATATCCGATTGCCGTTGGTCGTGATGGTATGCAACGTTATGGCACAACCCGTGTATCTTATAAGCGGGTCAATCCCGAATGGCGGCCAACCCCCAGAATGCGCCGCGAGGACCCTAAACTGCCAGAGGTTGTACCCGGTGGACCCGGTAACCCATTAGGTGTGCGTGCAATGTATTTAGGCTGGGATTTATATCGTATTCATGGTACCAATAATCCAAGCTCTATTGGTAAGGCAGCATCATCAGGCTGTTACCGCATGTATAATAGCGATGTTGTTAAACTTTACGATCGCGTGAAATCGGGCACCAAAGTGGTTGTAGAAAAATAAATTTATTATTTTTATATTTTTAAACTCGGCTTTGAATAAAAGCCGAGTTTTTTATATTTGCTATTTATCAAATAACTATGTAAATTTGTAAAAATTAGGTTGTTTTTTAAAAGGAAGTTGCATTGGAAGATAAACAAGCAAATTTTCAGCTTCATGAGGATACGCTTGTGCTCAACGGGCGCTGGGTAAGCGATAATTTGGTGCAGCTCCAAAAAGCCGTTGATCAGCTAAAAGCCGATGATATAAGCCATATTACCGCAATAGATGGTACCCAATTAGAGCATATGGATACGGGTGGCGCATGGATGATTATTCATTTATTTAAAAAAATGAATATTGCCCCTGTTCCCAGTATTACCAATGTATCGGCGCAAATGGCGACTCTTTGGCAACAGCTTACACAATTAGATGACCAACCCAATCAAGAGGTCGCACCTCAGCCTAATATTATTGCAGAATTTTTTATCTTTATTGGGCAAGGGGTAAGCTCGGTTACCCATGAGCTATTTTTAATTATCGCATTTATTGGCCGGTTATTTACAACTTTTGGGCGTTTGTTGCTTAACCCCGGGCGTTTTCGCTTGGCAGAAACCAGTGCGCAAGTTTATAAAGCCGGCTTTAAAGCCGTGGGGATTGTTACCTTAATTGCGTTTTCTATTGCAGTGGTTATCGGTTTTTTAATGATAGCCCCCTTAAAGGCCTATGGTGCCGAATATTTAACCATGAGCTTGGTGGCAGTGGGCGTATTGCAAGAGATGGGTGTGTTACTTACGGCCATTATGGTGGCAGGGCGTACGGGCTCGGCTTTTGCGGCTGAGCTAGGGGTAATGAATGTTAACGAGGAAACCGCCGCATTAGAAACCTTGGGTATGGATGTATTTGAGGTTTTGGTTGTACCGCGGATTATTGGGGTGATTATCTCGATATGTTTGTTAACTATTATTGCCGATTTGGCGGGTTTGGCGGCCGATTTAATTGTTTCTATCACCATGCTTGGGGCAAGCCCCGCCAGCTTTTTTAACGAGCTTTTTTCGCTGAATTTGGGTTATGATTTTATTTTGGGTTTTGTCCGCGCACCGGTTTATGGTTTGGTTATCGGTGCAATTGGTTGTTTGCGGGGGTTACAAGTGCGTAGCTCGGCACAAGAGGTTGGCACCAATACCACAGCGGCGGTTGTGCAATCAATCTTTTTGGTGATATTTTTACATGCATTTTTTGCGTTATTCTTTCAGGTTACGGGGATACGATAAATGGGCGATGAACTCAAAACACCAACAGCCGAAGAATTTGCAGAGAATATTGTGATTGTACAAAATGTGGTGAATCGCTTTGGCACCCATACCGTGCATGATGGCCTTAATTTAACCATTCGGCGCAATGAAATTTTGGGTGTGGTTGGTGGCTCGGGTACGGGTAAATCGGTTTTATTACGCTCTATTTTAGGTTTACATAATTTTACATCGGGGCGTATTTATTTTGATGGCCACGATATTCGTAAACTGAACCATGACGAATTTTTAAAAATGCAGCAAGCATCGGGTGTTTTGTTTCAGGGTGGGGCATTATTTTCGAGCTTAACCGTATTGGAAAATGTGGCTTTACCGATTTTAGAACATAATAAAATACGCAAAGAAGCAGCTTATGCGATTGCCCGTATGAAGATTGATTTGGTTGGGCTAGATAAAGTGGCACAGGATAAATTGCCATCGGAACTCTCTGGTGGTATGATTAAACGCGCAGCATTGGCACGGGCGTTGGCGTTGGACCCTGCAATATTATTTTTAGATGAGCCTACAGCAGGGTTAGACCCGATATCGGCATCGAAATTTGATAAGCTGATTGAAGATTTAACCCATGCATTAGGTTTTTCGGTTATGATGATTACCCATGATTTAGACTCCTTATATGCCATATGCGACCGCATTGCGGTATTGGTTGATAAAAAAATTGTTGTTGGGGATTTATCGAGCTTACTAAAAAATAATAATCCGTGGATACAAAGTTATTTTCATGGAGAGCGCTCTCGGAATATTTTGGAGGCAAAGGTATAATATGGAAAATCAAAACCATTATTTTCGTGTTGGTCTATTCATTATTGCCGTTATGGTTGCATTAATGTTTGTGGCTTTTCGTTTTTATGGCACAAAAGTTGTGCATTATAACGAATATGCCATTTTATTCCAAAAAGATATTGGTGGCTTAACTGTTGGCTCTAATGTTACTTTGCAAGGGATTAATGTTGGCTCGGTAAAAGATATTCGCCTGCTTGATGATGAGATTACGGTAGAGGTGATTATTCAGGTAGAAGACCGCTTTATGGTGCGTGAAGATACAGTAGCCAGTTTGGCGCTTACCAGCATCTCGGGTGCAGTGAAAGTACAATTAGAAAATAAAGGTTTTTCTGAAGAGCCATTATTGCCAACAGCTTATCAGGATATCCCATTAATACCATCGGACAGCTCAGCCTTTGAGCAAATTTTTAACGATGCACCGGAGATTATGGCCGCTATAACCGATTTAATTAACCAAGCCCGAACATTATTTAACGAAGATAATATGCAGGCGGTATCAAGCATGTTAGTGAGTACCGAAAAAATCACCAAAACATTAGAGGGCCGTAGCGAAAGTATTAATACATTATTTGACCAAGTGAATAATGTGCTTGTAAATTTAGAAAGCGGAACAGCCGACTTAGAAACTGTGCGCACAAACTTAAACCAAACCATATTAAGTGCCGATGATGTGATTAACAACGAGCTTAAAGAAACTTTGGCCAATGCACAAAAAGCGCTCGCCCAGCTAAATTCAACATTAGCCGAGGTTAAAGGTTCAACGTTGCCACAGTTAGAGCAAACTTTGCAATCGAGCCGCACAAGCTTAGATAGCATTAGTAAATTGGGCGGAGAGCTAAGCGACAACCCGTCATCAATCATTAAAGAGCCCGAATATAAGGGCTATGCAATTGTGGAGTAATGAAATGAAAGCTCTTAAACAAATTATATCGTTATCTTTATTTGTTTTTTTGGCGGCTTGTGGCAGCTTGCTTACAACCAATACGGGGGCAGAGAACACCTATGTGCTCTCGGCCATAGACCCAAGCAATAGCAGCCAAAGCAAAGGTGGGTTATCAGTGGCGAAACCATTACTCGCGTCAGGCCTCGATAGCCAAAAAATTGCTTTAGTCCATAATGGTATCAAGCTCGATTATTATCAGGGCGCACGTTGGAGCGATAATTTATCGGTCATGGTGCAAGATAGGCTGGTTGAATCCATCAACAATGCCAAAATTTATAAATTTGTGATTAATGATAAAGTCAATTTAAACCCAAGCTATTATTTGGTAACCGATGTACGGCGTTTCCAAGCGGAATATGCCGGAACCGATGATAATGGTAAGGATAGCGCCCCTACAGCCCATGTAGTCGTAGATGTTAAGTTAGTGAACGCCTCTAACAAAACAATTGCCCGCCAGTTTACAGCAAGCGCAAAAGTGAAGGCAAACGAGAACCGCATGGGGGCTGTTGCGGGTGCCATGAACCAAGCCTTTAAAGAAGTGCAAAGTCAAATTATTACAAAATTACGCTAATGATATAAGCTGATTATATGTAACCCTATTTTGCTTGCAAGATAGGGTTTTGGCTTATTTATATAAAGATACAGACCGGTATAATTATATATTTTAATAATCTGATAATTTAGCGTAATCGGCGAGTCGCAGCGTACAACTAAGTTATAGTTAAGTTTTTGTTTACCTCTTTTTATTAAACTTTAGCCATAAAGAAATAAAAGAGGCAACCCATGACCAAAATAAAAAAACTTCCCGTCAATAAAATTTTAAAAGGCGATTGTATTGAATTAATGAACGCATTGCCCGAGGCTTCGGTAGATATGATTTTTGCCGACCCTCCTTATAACCTCCAATTGGGCGGTGATTTGTATCGGCCAGATAATAGCATGGTAGATGCCGTAAATGATGATTGGGATAAGTTTGAAAGTTTTGCCTCTTACGATCAATTTACAACCGAGTGGCTTAAAGCGGCACGGCGTGTATTAAAATCAACGGGTACATTATGGGTTATCGGCTCTTACCATAATATCTTTCGTGTTGGCTCTACTTTACAAAATATGGGCTTTTGGATTTTAAATGATATTATTTGGCGTAAATCCAACCCCATGCCCAATTTTAGAGGAACAAGATTCACCAATGCCCATGAGACTTTACTTTGGGTGGCTAAAGATGAAAAATCCAAAGTTCAGTTTAATTACGAGGCCATGAAAGAGCTGAATGAGGGTACACAAATGCGCTCGGACTGGGTAATCCCTATTTGTAATGGCGGTGAACGTATTAAAATAGACGGCAAAAAAGCCCACCCTACTCAAAAGCCCGAGGCCTTGTTGCATCGTATTATTTTAAGCTCATCAAGCGTGGGCGATGTAATTTTGGATCCGTTTTTTGGTACGGGCACAACGGGTGCGGTTGCTAAAAAATTGGGGCGTAATTTTATTGGTTGCGAAATGGAGCAGGATTATATTGATGTTGCCCAAGCCCGTATTGATGCAACTGAAGAGTTACAAGATAAATCTTTAAGCCATACATTACCGAAAAAATCCGAGCCCCGTGTGGCCTTTGGTGAGCTTGTGGAGCGCGGATTATTACAACCCGGTGATAAATTATTTGATAGCCGTGGTAAAAACACAGCCCTTGTTCGTGCCGATGGTACATTATTGGCCGATGATGGATTTAGCGGCTCTATTCATAAAGTAGGGGCTTCCATTCAAAATGCACCATCTTGTAACGGCTGGACTTATTGGCATTTTGAAGCAAAGGGCAAATTAATCCCGGTGGATTATTTTAGAACACAAATCCGTAAAGAAATGGCTGGTGAAATTCCGCCATTACCCAGTGGGCGCACTAAATTGAAACTCACAGGGCCTTCGGCAAGGGTTCACTAAAATATAAGTGGCGTAACCTTTAAGTTACGCCATTTGTTTATTAAGCCAAATATTCATCTTTAGAAATATAAGAGGTTTGTGTGCCTTTTTTGGTGGTGGATAAAGACGCATAGCCGATGGCAAATTTTATAGCGCCCTCAATATCTTTATTCACACTATATTCCGAGACAAAAGCACCAATAAAAGCATCGCCCGCGCCTGTGGTATCAATGGCATTTACCTTGGGCGCAGCCACCAAAATTTCACTTTCTTTGGTTAAATATAAAGCCCCTTTTGCACCTAAGGTAACGATAATTGCCCCAATACCTTGGTTAAGTAGACTTTGGGCGGCTTGTTTAATCTCTATCATATTGCTTGTTGGCATGGCCGATAAAATCTCTAATTCAGTTTCATTCGGTACTAAAATATCCACTTGGGTAATAATATCTAAATTTAAACCTTTGGCCGCAGGTGCGGGGTTAAATAATATAGGAATACCCATTTTTTTAGCTTGTTCAATGGCGTAATAAACAATTTCTAAATCAATCTCGAGCTGTAAAATTAAAAAATCAATTTCTGTATAATTAGCCAAAGCATCATCGATATTTTGCTTGGTTAAATCTAAATTAGCCCCTTTAACAATGAGTATGCGATTTTGCGAGGTTTCATCCACAATAATTGTGGCAATACCGCTCGATTGATTGGGTATCTGATAAACAAACTGGGTATCAATATCATTACTCTTAAAATTTTGGTACATCATATCGCCAAAGCTATCATCGCCTACAGCGGCGACCATCGCCACATCGCTACCCAATTTAGCGGCTGCAATCGCTTGGTTAGCCCCTTTGCCACCAAAACCCATTTTAAAACTATTGGCGGTTAATGTTTCACCGGCCTTGGGCATAATATCGGTATATGTTACAAGATCATACATACTGCTGCCAATTACTAAAACCTTCCCCATTATCTTTCCTTTCTAGTCAAGCCTTGCAATTTTTGTTTAAACAACTTATAAGCTTAGAGTATAAAAGGGAAAAAGTGAAGCTTGTAATGAATAATAAAAATATTGCTTTTGTCTATGATTTCGATGGCACATTAACCCCCCAAGATAGTTTTACCTATAGTGTTTTGCCGGCTTTAGGTATGGATAGATTTCGCTTTTGGGAAAATGTTGATAAGCTTGGCAGCCATAAGCAGGCTGATCCCCATGGGGCAGGAATGCTCTATTTAAAGCAATTGGCAGAAAGCCAAAATATCACCCTTACCCGCGATTGGTTTGCGGCTACAGCAAGCAACCTCACTTTTTGCGAAGGTATTGAGAGTGAATGGTTTCCGCATATCAACAGTTTTGCCTCGGCTTTGGGTTTTAAACCACGGCATTATATTATATCGGCCGGGCAATTAGAGGTAATAGAAGCATGCAAAATTGCCCCCGAATTTGACGGTATTTATGCCAATGAGTTTTTTTATGACGATAATGGCAAAGCTCAATGGCCGGCCCATATTGTAAACTCTACCAATAAATTGCAATTTCTCTTTCGTATTCATAAAGGATTGTTTGATTTAGGTAATTATTTAGAGCTTTACGAGCATATGCCTCATATTAATCGGTTAGTACCGTTTGAGAATATCATCTTTATCGGCGATGGCGAAACCGATGTACCTTGTATGAAGGTAACCAAAAATCGGGGTGGGTTAGCGCTTTCGGTTTATCCCAACGATGATTACCGCAATACCGCCCAACGGCTTTATGCGCAAAATCGGGTAGAGGCTTGCTTTCGTGCCGATTATCGTAAAAATAGCCCGCTTAGCCAATATATTATTGAGCATTTGCAAAAATTAGCCCAACAGCAGGCTTAGCCTGTTTGATTTGATGAAAAAAAGATGCCCAAGTTAATGAGCATCTTTTATAAACCGACTGATTAAACAGAGTCACGAAGTGACTACTTTACGTTTTTTTCGCCATCTTCAAAATTCAAATCACGTTTTTCGGCTGTTAAATCCACAAGCTCGGCATCGGGTGCATTTTTAGTTACCGATGCAATACCGTTATCTAAACCAGAATCCGATTTATAATATTGGCTACGGCCAATTTCTTGTCCGTTAGTGGCTTTAAGTACAAAATAACCGCGGCCGTCTTTGGCTTCGCGCTTTTCAAATTTCGATGCATCTTGTGAATTTTTACGCACGGATTCAATACCGTTTAATGCCGATGGTTTGGCCTTATACATTTCTGATGTTAAAATAATCTCACCATTACCGGCTTTAAGATTAAAATAGAACTCACCATTTTTGGCATTATCAATTACAAATTTTCCCGCCATGTTTAAACGCTCCTTGTTTGTTTTTTAAAAATATCTTGATTAAATTTATCAAAAGTTTAGATTGTTTACAAACATTTATTTGAATCCACAACGTTTTTTACAGAAAGTACGAACCCATGTATAATAAAGCCGAGTTTGAAAAAGCATTAAAAGCCATAGATTTAGAAATAGAAAATAACCCTGAAAATACCGATGCATGGGGAACAAAAGCGACCCTGTTGCTTAAACTTGCTGAGCTTACCGATAGCGATGATGTTGAAAAAGCCCATTATTTGCAAGGGGGCATTGATAGTGCAACTGTTGGGCTTAGCCAAGATGGTAATGAGCTTAGATTATGGGATTTATTAGCCACATGTCATATCCAAATGGCCAATGTGGTGGGTAATGAAGAATCCGAGGCGCAACATTTGGATAAAGCCCTTTATGCCATTGAGCAAGCCTTGATTATTAGCGATAAACTCGCCGGATTTTGGTTTGTTAAAGGTTTTATTTATGATCGTAAGGGCGATAGTGATAAGGCAAGGCTTGCTTTCGATAAAGCGACATTGCTTGATATTAACCTGATTGACGAACTCCCCGATGAATATAAAGCCGAATATGGCCAGACTTCATCTGGATTTTAGTCTGAAATATGCCAGATTGTACCAATCATTATGTCTATAGGTTTCCCCTCTATTAGAGGGGTGCCACGACAGTGGCGGGGTGTGTTTTATTTTTGGTAGTTAACTATCATAGGTGGTTTGTTAAATATCCTAACCCACCCCGAGTTGCTGATGCAACTCACCCCTCCGAGGAGGAGAATTATTTATATTCATCTTGCCTTAATAAACAACTAAAGGCAGAAAATTGTATATAAAAAAAGAGCCCCTAAAATAGGGGCTCTCTTTTTTAGTATTTATTAATCTGATTAGATAATAATCTTACCAGCTTAAATCGATACCTGTACGTACTTGGAAAGCATCTGCAGACCAATCAGCTGCTGTAGCTGCGTTTTCGTCATGGTCAGACCAAGCATAAGCTAAAGCACCATGTACGTCCATGCCGTCAAATACGTGGAAAGACAAACCGGCTTCTACTAAAGAAGTTTTAGTTGTTTCGTCTGAAGATTGATATTGAGCACCAGTTTCGTAAGCTACACCGGCTTCCCAACGATCCCAAGCGTAAGTTACAGCAGTACGAACACCCCAATCATAAGCATCAACATCTACGTAAGAAGTTTCGCCATAAGTAGTTGTCCAGTTAAAGCCCATGTAACCAAGAACTAAACCAACAGTCCATTGATCAGATTTTTCAGCAAAATCTTCTACTTCGTCTTGATCGAAGAAGTAACGGTAAGCACCGGAAACACCGAAGTTAAAGCCAGAGAATTCTTTTTCGAATTTGGCAGCAACTTCAACAGCATCGTCATCTGTAGAGTTTGCTAATGCGTCGTTATCTAAGTTGTCTTCTGTTTCAAAGATGTAAGCAATACCGAATTGGAACATATCACCGAATTTAGGAGAATAGTAACCGATTTGGTTAGCATCGTCTGCAAAACGGCTGTTATCTAAACCACCGAATACACCACCTAAACCAAATGAATTGTTGATTGCACCTACATCATCCCAGTTTTCGCCGGGAAGAGCAGCTTCTAAAGAAATCATATCAGAAGGAGCAGGACCACGACCTAAACGGAATGTACCAATATTAGCTTTTGTGAAATCCATATAGATTTCATCAGCATCAAAGCTATTGTTAGAATTATAATCTAATTCTACGCGTGCTTCGATTTCCCAATCGCGAACATGTGTTTTAGCAATGAAGTCGATATCTGCAGAATAATCTTGACCAAAATAATCTTCATCAAATAGTTCATTACCATCAGCATCTTCAGCAGAAACAGATGTATAACCAACATAAGAACTAACTTCACCAGCAATTGTAAGTTCAAAACGTGTAGGAGAAGAATCAACTAAACCATCACGTACATGAGCACTTGCGCCCATAGCTGCCATAGCGATAATAGCAGAAGTACCTAAAAGAATTTTTTTCATCGGAATTAACCTTTTCTCTCAATTTTGTTACAGATGCCATTTTTATTAAATAAACATCATATAAGCAATTTCATTCAACAACTGTAGATTTAC
>JBKEAR010000062.1:0-2817 GCA_047972425.1 Alphaproteobacteria bacterium
AGTAAAACAGGAATAGAACACGCCCTGCGCCGATTAGGCATTACCTATAAAAAAAACACTGCGCCATCCCAAACGGGACGAAGACGCACGGCAATTCTTCCAACAAGATATAAAGGGTTATAAGCAAGAAGGTTATAAACTTGCCTATATTGATGAGAGTGGTTTTGCTTATGATATGCCTCGCACTCATGGTTATTCTCTTAAAGGCCAAGCTTGTTATGGCAAGCAGGATTGGCATGCCAAAGGGTGCACAAATGCGATTGGTGCTTTAATTGGGAAAGCTTTACTTACAGTTGGTTTGTTTCCTTGTAATATCACTTCAGATATTTTCAATATATGGCTTAAGCATGACTTGCTGCCCAAACTTAAAGAACCGACAGTAATTATTCTTGATAATGCCGCTTTCCATAAAAGAAAGGATACGCAAGAAATGATTAAAAAAGCAGGGCATATATTACTATTTTTACCTCCCTACTCCCCTGACTTTAACCCAATTGAAAAAAAATGGGCACAACTGAAGAAGATGAGAAGAAAAATACAATGTTCAATTGACGAGCTTTTTAATATCGAATCATTTTATTCGGGATAGGCTATATCCGTGAACGTTATTGTTTCTATTGGGATTTGGTTGAAAAAAAGGGCTCTCATGAAGCTGCTGTAAAATGTTTATGTGACGAAATTGAGTATATATGTTGCTCTTCAACCTCAAACTTTATTTATTTGGCTGCTATTGTACGTAATATGGTTGGGAAAGCGGACTATGACGCTGCTATACAAAAAGCAGGTACAAGTTATTACGACAAAGAAAAAGACGATATAGTGCGTAGATCATATTATGAGTTATTAACACTTATCCCCCTAACAGAAGGGCAATATAAAAGTTTAGGTTTTTCCCTTTTGTTATTTGTCAAAATGGCCGCTGCAGATGAGGTACTCCATGAACTCATCCAGTAATATATATGGTAAATTGCGCTGTTTTGCGAAGGTTTCTGCGAATTTTACGATTGGTTCTCCAAAAATTACTACATCTTGCAGCATTGCATTGCCAATAAAGAAAGCTTGGTTTAAGTCGTCTGGAAAAAGTGATAGCCGTTGTAATATTTCATCTTCTGGTAGGTCTTTATACACAGATGTTTTTGCCCAAAGAAGCAAAGCTTCACGTTCTTGCTCAACATCAATAAGCTGTGTTGCTCTTTTGAAATCATCGGCTTTATTGAGCCATTTTTGGCGGTATTCGATTTTATCTTTAAAACTGGCCATTTTATTTTCCCTTCAATCTGTTTTGGCAATTTCAAGTATAGGGAAAATGAAAGCAAAAGTCATTACGGCTTTTGCGGATCAATCGGGGGTGTTTTATGAAACGTAAAAAATATCATTGCTCACATACCCCCGATTTATTTTCTGACTTACCAGAGCCAATGCCTGTATTCGCTAAAGAAGATGTGCGGGCAGGTACAGTTGAAGGCAAGATTGCATTAGCTGTAAGTAAAATTCTTAAAGATGATGGACGGAGCCGAGATGATATCGCTACGGCAATGGCTGAATGGCTTGGTGATAAAAAGATGAGTGGGGCTATGCTTAATGCATATTCTAGCCAAGCGAGAGACCAGTATAAAATTACGGTTGCGAGATTTTGGGCATTAATCGAGGTTACAAAAGACATACGGCTACTTCAAGAAATCGCTAATAGTGTTGGTTATATCGTTTTAGAAGAACGTTATGCCAAGCGCATTAAGCAAGCGGAACGTGAAGAACAAATTGATACCTTAAAAGCACAGATTGCTGCATTGGAGGCTGAAGATGATTAAAGAATGGTTCACGGCTCCCGAATTAGCAGACCTTAGCTTAAACGATATGCCAACGACAAATGTTTCTATATTAGCTAAAGCTAAAAGAGAGAACTGGCAAAATCGCCCACGCCAAGCAAGCGGTGGTGGCAAGGAATATCATATTTCATCATTGCCCGAGGCTGCCCGTGTAGAATTGGCAAGACGCAATATGAAAGCAAATGTTCATATCAAAGGTAGTGAGCTTCAGATACTGACTTCTATGAATGGGCTTAATCAGAAACAAAAGACCAAAGCAGAGGCACGACTCGTGCTTGTGCGCCAATTAGAAGAATTTACAGCGAATGCGGATTTAAGCCTCAGTAACGCTGCCGAAAAATTTTCCATAGAATATGAAGCGGGTAACATCCCTGTAGAAGATTGGGTGAAGGTGTTAATCCCTAATTTTAGCGGCCGTACCTTGCTCCGTTGGAAAGCCAATAGTAAGGAATTAAATACCTTAGGTGATAAACGTGGACAGCACCGCAAAGGGCAATCCAAAATAGACCAAAACCCAGAGATGCACGACTTGATTGTAGGTATGTTGTATGAATTTTATGATGTTTCATGCAAGCATATTATGCGCGCCTTAAGAGCAACTTTCCCCGGCTCTGCGCTCCCCTCGTATCGTCGTGTACAGGCTTGGGTAGCCAATTATAAAAATGAGAACGCCTCTATTCTCATGGCTATTCAAGCCCCCGATAAATTTAAAAATAAATATCAAGCTGCAGCGGGATCACGTTCGGAAGATGTTATCGCTCTTAACCAATTATGGGAGTTTGATAGTACACCAACGGACGTTATGCTTGCTGACGGTAAACGCCATAATATTATTGGTGTGATAGATGTTTATAGCCGCCGATTAAAGCTCCATGTGAGCCGGACTTCTAAAGCCAGTGCTGTTGTGAGCTTGTTACGGCGGGCTGTTTTAGATTGGGGTGTACCGCAATTTGCCAAGCTTGATAATGGTGCCGATTATAAAAGCCGTTAT
>JBKEAR010000066.1:0-2795 GCA_047972425.1 Alphaproteobacteria bacterium
GCTGTAGGCAAGGGTAAATGGACATAAAAGACACCAAAGGCAGCCGATACCTTGCGGTTCATTTGGTGGTCGACCAAATAAAGGGCAGCCTTGGCAATCTCGGCCGGAAATTCCTCTATCTCGATACCATGCATTTGGTGAATATTAACTTTGATTTTACTATCGAGGTCCTCAACCAATAACAAGCGCTGATCCGCTTGGTCACCATAAAGAGCTTTAAGGACGTTAAGCTCTAATTGGCGGAGCTCGCGATAGGCAATAATTAAAAAATTACCGCAACCACAGGCGGGGTCGAAAATTTTGATATTGGCAAGTTTATCATGAAACTCCATTAAGCGGCGTTTACGCTCTGATTGATTTTTAAGGCTATCAATTTTGCTGAGCTCTAGGCGTAAATCATCTAAAAATAAGGGTTCAATGAGTTTTAAAATATTTTTTTCTGAGGTATAATGGGCACCTAAATTTCGGCGCTCGCCCTTGTTCATGATAGATTGAAACATAGAGCCGAATATGGCTGGTGATATACCCGACCAATCCATTGCTGCAGCATGGAGCAAGGTTTGGCGCATTTTGCTATCAAAAGCTGCGGTTTCTAAGGCCTCTTTAAACAACCCGCCATTCACATAAGGGAAGTCTTTAAGGCTATCGTCTAAGGAGCGCATACGCTCGGCCATGGGTTTATTAAGGGTTTGGAATAAAGTTTGTAACTTGCCGGCAAGGTCGGTGCCGTCCTCTGAGGTACGCTCGCGAATGAAATTTTCGAACTGTTGTTTTTCGAAAATACCGCTATCTTCGGCAAACATACAAAACATTAAGCGTACCAAATAGACCTCTAGCTGGTGGCCACTATAACCATCGGCGGCAAGTAAATCGTGCAAGCGCCCCATTTGCTCGGCCGCTTTTTGGTTTATTGGGTCTTGCTCGCGATAGGTTTTATCTTCATAGCCGCCCAGATATTTTAGATTTTCTATCTGATTAACTAAATCGGGGAGTGTAAATTGAATAATCTCTTTAGTATCCAAATTATGCAAAATAAAATGGTGAAAATCGCATATCATTACATATTTGGGGAGCTCGTGGGGTTTGATGCTATCGAGATAATCAAAAGCTTGATTGGTGGCCTCGCTCATATCTTTGCCGCGGCTTTTCATCTCGACCAAAAGCATAGTTGGCCAAAACATATCTATGCGCCCTGCCCCGCCTTGTATACGTTTGGCTTTTTGCTCAAAGCTTGCAACTTGGCGGCGATTAACACCAAAGATATTTAAAAACTCGTTTAAAAATGTTTGGCTCTCGGCATTCTCCTTAGTGATATTTTCCCAATCGTTAGAAAATTTTGCGGCGCGATTTTTAATCTCGTTTAATGATAAATAAGCCAAACTTCTACCCTTTATAGTTTTTACGAATTTATCATATATCGGATTACACGATAAGAAAAGCCTATATTGATATGAGCGCGATTATATCCATTATGTGTTATGCCAAGCTTTACAGGGTTACGCCAGTTTTGAAGATAGAAATCATAAACTGGTTATATCTTTCGTGGCTTACATATTGCCCCTCGGCAACTTGTTTGATAAACGCGGTTAGCTCTTGGCTGAGCTGGTTAATATCGCGCCCGTCATCTATTAATGCGCCGGCATTAAAATCAATCCAATTTTTCTTTTTTTGGGCAAGCTGCGTGTTTGATGATACTTTAATTGTTGGCACTACACCGCCAAAGGCTGTACCACGCCCCGTGGTAAATAAAACAATTTGGCAGCCTGCGGCACTTAAGGCCGTAACCGCAACTAAATCGTTACCCGGGCCTGATAAGAGCTGTAACCCCGAATGCGTTGAGCGCTCGCCATAGGCCAAAACATCGGTAACGGGCGAATGGCCTGCCTTTTGGGTGCAGCCCAAAGATTTTTCCTCTAAGGTGGTAATGCCACCATCTTTATTGCCGGGCGATGGGTTTTCGTAAATGGGTTGATTATTCTTTTGATAATATCCTTTAAAATCATTAATGAGTTTAACGGTTTTATCGAAGACCTCGTGGCTTGCCGCTTGCTGCATAAGCAAATGCTCGGCACCGAACATTTCGGGTACTTCGGTTAAAATAGTTGTGCCCCCATTGGCGCAATGATTATCGGAAAAACGCCCCAAAAGCGGGTTAGCGGTTATGCCCGAAAAACCATCGGAGCCCCCGCATTTAAGCCCAATTTTTAGCTTAGAAAATGGCTGCGCTGTGCGCTCATCTTTTTGCAGATTAATGAATAATTCATCTAACAAGCTTTCGGCATGTTCAACTTCATCCTCGGCATCTTGGGCATTAAAGTAGCGAATACGATTGGCATCGTAAGCCGGAATATCTTTTAAAAAGCTGTCTAGCTTATTATTCTCGCAACCGAGGCCAACAATAAGCACCGCCCCCGCATTGGGATGAACAACAAAATCTTGTAATATTTTTTTGGTGGTTTGTAAATCATCACCAAGCTGCGAGCAACCATAGGGGTGCTCTAAGACAATCACACGGGTATCGGGCGATAATTGACCACGATATTTAGCGGTAAAACTATCAGCCACAACATTGCATATCCCATTAATACAACCCACAAGCGGAATGATAAAAATATCATTGCGTGTGCCAACTGCTCCATTTTGGCGCAGATAGCCCATAAATGTTTTAGGCATATCATGGGTAAATTGGTTATGCGGTGTGGTTTCTTGATATTGATAATTGAGCTGATCGTTCAATTTTGTTTTCATATTATGGCTATGAATATGTGTGCCTTTGGGAATATCTTGGGTTGCAA
>JBKEAR010000024.1:0-36485 GCA_047972425.1 Alphaproteobacteria bacterium
GCATTATGAGGAGATTGGGTTGATCTCTAAACCCGAGCGTACAAACTCTAACCGGCGGGTATATAGCGAGGCACAGCTTAAGGAGTTGCAGTTCATTCGCCATGGGCGCTCCATGGGATTTTCAATCGAAGATATTAAGAATCTCATCGCCCTAAAAAAACAGCCCGATCATAATCAGCAAGCCCATGATATTGCCGAGCGCCATTTGCATGCGGTAAATGAACGCATAGCCGAGCTTAAAAAGTTACAACTAACTTTACGGAAAATCATTCATCAATGCGAGGCCACACCCAATAGCGAACCTTGCCCGATAATCCATTTGCTCGATGACCATGGCGATGAGCAATGCCATCATCACCAACCCTCGCCTTTGTAGTATACAAAATTATCCTATATTTATAGGTTGTTTCTTTTCACTATAACTGACAGTATTATAATTAAATAAAGTAATTTTTTTATTTGGAAAGAGTTCTTTCATTTTTTTATAATCACTGGTTATATTTTCCCCATCATTCGAAATATATATATTATCAATCATACTTTTGTTTATTTGTTCGAAAATGTGGTTATCATTTTCTGCCATTGAGCTACCAAAAATTACTAATGATCCATTAAGCGTACTTAATTTACCATAACAATGACGCAAATAGCTATTTTCTTGAATGCTATCTATTTTTTCTTTACTTGTTCCAGAAAAAACACAAACGATTTCTTTTTCTTCAGAGTTAATAGTATCCTCTAATTTCTGATAAAGTGCTTTATTTTTTTCTTGAGTAATCTTATATATTTGTGATCTATTTTTTTCATATATATGAAAAGCGCCATGTAAGAAAAAGATATTTTGTAATGAATGCAGTATTGGGTTAAACTCTTCTGATAAAAATCCATCATTAATATTATTAATTCTGTTATTTCCTTTCTCTTTTTCCCAAATATAATCACAAACTCGTTTGATATCTTTGGTTTTCCACTTTTTATCTTTGAAGTGCTCAGTTATTGAAGCTTCAAAAGCACTTTTTGTCATCTTAGACATATCTCTTTTAGAAGGATTATCATTCCCAACACTAATCCAGTTTGTACCAGATTTACGTAACTCCTGTATGTCAGAATATATATAGTTTTGGTATTTATTTAATTCATCTTGGATAAATGAATATGAGTTAAGAAAAGAAATAGCCTGATTTTCTAGCTTATTTTCTTTGTATTTCATCAATATTAAGTATAGGAAAGGATCATAATTTAATGTAAAGTAGCTATTAAAATTTTTAAAGAGTAGATAAATTCCTTCATCTTTCTTTTCTTGATAAATAGTTTTTATTTCATTCTTTACTATAGAATAAGTTGCCTTCATAAAATCGAGTTTAATTTTTGTTTCGATAAATTGGGATAAAAAAGTATTTATTTTTTTATCTTGGACATTAGATGCCTCTTCAATTTTTTTTATTAAAATTTCAATATCATAATAATTTTTTTTCGCATCATCTTCTAACATTGAATAATCACTATAGATATTTTTCATTTCATTAAATATATTTTCATATGTAGTTTTTACTCCCAATGAAGCATTAAAACCATTCCCTAATAATAAATGGCAATCGGTCTCACTATTTTTCAACTCTAAAAGCATTGTTGAATAATCTATAATTTGAGTTTGTTCAGTCATATATTTCTTTCCTAGTAATATGAGGGAATATTAAATTTAAACATATTTCTCCCCAATAAATAGTATAATACTTCAAAGCAATCAATGAAACAAGCTTTTGAAATATATTAAGCTTACGCATAAATTTTATACTATAGAATTTTTTGTCATTGATTGTAGTAATGTTTTTTTTGTATCTAGCACTACATGAATCAACATACTCATGACAATAGGCTTGACCATTTTAATGGGCTGCATTAAAAGAATAAGGCGAATAATAAGGATATTTATATGGATTTTGATGAGATTATAAAGCCCTCGGTACCGTTATTTACCCCTGCTAAAGATGATGATAATGAGGTGGATGCGGAAAGCAACCAGCCATCAAAAACGCAAAAGCGGCGCGCCAACATGCTTACCCAAGCCTTACGCCGCAAAACCGGCCAAGCGATTATGGATTATAACATGATTGAAGAGGGTGATAAGGTTATGGTGTGCCTATCGGGCGGAAAAGATAGTTATACATTGCTGGATATTTTAGAGAAATTACGCCGATCCGCCCCTATCAACTTTACCATAACTGCCGTGAATTTAGACCAAAAACAGCCGGGATTCCCCGAAGATATATTACCCGATTATTTGGCTGCACAAGGTTATGATTATCATATTATTGAAGAAGACACATATTCCATTGTTAAAGATAAAATCCCCGAAGGTAAAACCACTTGCTCCTTATGTTCCCGCTTGCGCCGTGGTATATTATATAGCTATGCCATTAAACATGGCTTTACCAAAATTGCCTTAGGCCATCACCGTGATGATTTAATAGAAACTTTATTTTTAAATATGTTCCATGGGGGTAAAATCGGTACGATGCCGCCAAAGCTGCTTTCGGACGATGGGCAATCTATTGTGATACGCCCCTTGGTTTATTGTAAGGAAAAAGATATTGAAAAATATGCTGAGCTGCAAAAATTCCCGATAATTCCGTGTAACTTATGTGGCAGCCAAGAGAATTTACAACGCAAAATGATTAAACATATGTTGCATGAATGGCAAGCTATGTATCCGCAACGGATTGAAAGCATTTTTGCTGCGATGCAAAATATATCGCCCAGCCATATGTTGGATCAGAATATTTTTGACCATAAAAAACTCGGTGCAAAGCAACAGCCCCGCACCGATTGGTTAGTTCCTAATAAGGATTAATTATTTCATCAATTCTGTTGGTATTTTTTAAACTCTACCCTTAGGTCGGCTAAATTGAGCAAGCTCGTATCGGCAATTGTCCAATAGCCTTCTTTGGCGGCATCGCCGATACCCACCGACATCATACCGCCCGCTAAAGTAATGGCATCAATGCCCGCAGCGGCATCCTCCACACCCACACAATTTTTATAATGCACGCCCAATTGTTCGGCAGCACTTAAGAAAATTTCGGGGTCGGGTTTGTTCTTTTTAAGGGAAGGCACATCGACAATTAGCGCAAAATATTCGGTTAAACCCAATTGCTCTAAAATGCGGGGTGCATTGCGCGAGGCTGATGCTAAAGCCGCATGGATATCGGCATCTTTTAAATCTTTTAAAAATTGTGCAATGCCCGGTAAAATATCTTTGGGCGAAATATCATTGAGCAATTCGGTATAGATATTGTTTTTTTCTTCCATCAAACGCTCAATTTCATCGTCAGGCAAGCTTGTATTGTTATGCTCCAAAATCGTCTCAAGCGAGCGGCGGCGTGTAACGCCCCGTAAATTTTCATTCACTTCTCTATCAAAGTTTAAACCCATATTATCGCTCATTTGCTTCCATGCTTGGTAATGAAGCTCGGCGGTATCGGTCACTACTCCATCGAGGTCAAAAATAACGGCTTTGAGTTCAAATGCGGTGGGTTTTGCAATGGGCTGGTTATTGCTTAAAATAATCTCTTCGCCATAATGGGTGAGGGTAAGCGATATGCCTTCTACCAATGTATAAACAGTTTCTTGTTTATTCATCACTATTTGGAGCATGCAACCGCTCAGTTTAAGTTTAAAGCTCAGTGATTGCCATGGTTTGGGTAAATTGGGCGCAAAATGATAAGTGCCGTCTATATTGCGAAAACCGCCAAAACCTTGGATAACCGCCAACCATGTGCCGGCCATACAAGCGGTATGGATACCGTTACCCACATTATCGTGTAAGTCATCTAAATCCATACGGGCGGTTTGGTTAAAATAGCTGAGTGCAAGCTCGGGCATATTAAGCTCGCTTGCCATAATGGATTGTACCGATGGCGCTAAGGAGCTATCGCCCGTGCATAGGCCGTCGTAATAATAAAAGTTACGGCGTTTATCGGCATAGGTGAAATATTGCCCTTGGAATAAGTTAGCCAACACGGCATCAGGCTGTTTAAGCACCTGATAGCGATAAATATTAAGCGGGTGATAATGGAGCAAAAGCGGATAATTCTCTTTGGGGGTATTCTGAAAATCCCAAACTTCTTTATCCAAAAAGCTATCATCTTGTTTATGGATAGCGAGTTCATCGCAATAGGGGATATACATGGCGTCTGATGCTTTTTGCCAAAGCTTCGCTTCGTCATCATCTTTTAAGCTGGCGACATATTTAAGGGAATCTTTCACCATAATATTGGTATACATATTGTTATTCACAATAGCCGTATATTCATCGGGCCCTGTTACGCCATTAATAACAAATTTCCCTTTGCGGTTAAAATAACCGAGGGACATAAAAAAGCGGGCAATCTCAAAGAGTATTTCTTTGCCTATATCTTCTAAAAATTGGGTATCACCTGTGGTTTGCACATATTGTTTAATGGCCAAAGCGATATCGGCATTGATATGATATTGGGCAGTACCGGCAGGGAAAAATGCCGAGCATTCCTCACCATTAATGGTACGCCACGGGTAAAGTGCACCCTTATGGCTAAGCAATTGGGCACGGGCACGGGCGTTATCTAACGTGTTATAGCGGTATGTGAGCATGGCTTTTGCGATTTCGGGCTGGCTATAAATAAAATGGGGTACAACATAGCTATCGGCATCCCAAAAATAATGACCCTCATAACCATCGGAGCTTAAACCTTTGGCGGCAATGGAGCGTTTGCCATCATGGCCGGCAGATTGCAATAATGCAAAAGCATTGTATCGCAAGCCTTGTTGTAAGGCATCATTGCCATTAAGTTCAATATCGGCATCTTGCCAAAAGGAATCTAAATAAGATTCTTGTACTTTTATCAGCAAATGTTTGCCAAGTTGCTCTATATTATTTAAAGCAGTTTGGGCTTCATCTTCTAAATTATTAATTTCGGCCTCTATGTTGGTGGTATAGCTAAAAAACTTTGTAACTTCATAAGGTTCGGCTGTTGTTGCATTAAAGGTGAAATATAGCCCGGTATCTTTGGCTTGGCTTTCGCTAAAGCTGGGTGCGCTACATTTATGACCGATAGCTGCCGCAAAATGCATGTTGGAGTTGGTTGTATTTTGTGAAAATAAACCCTTTTCTCCATCAACTTCAGATTTTTTGGTATGCCAAATATTATGATTAAAAGCCTCGGCCTTGCGCGGGTCGTGATCATGCTGTTTGATAATGTTATTCATATGAAGTGCAGAAATTACCTGAATTTGCACCTCTGCATCATCATGCGGTGTGACTATAAGTGATGCAAAACCGCTATTAAGGTAAGAAAATGAAAGTAAATGCTCAAATTCTACGGTAACTTTTTTACCATTGGTTAAATGCCAAATGAAAGAACGCTTTAAAATAGCATCTTTAAAATGTAATATCCGTTCATATTGGCTAAATTCAATGATATTTAAATCAAGCCGTTCGCCATCGACCTCTAAATGAAAGATGATTGGGCTGGCAAGGGGCAGCATGGTTTGTTTGTTCTCGGGGTAGCCATAGGCTTTTTCGCCGTAAGTATAAGGTGAGCTTTCAAAAAAACCGTTGACATATAATGGGGTATTACCATCCTCGGAAAAACCACCGGGCAAGCCCAAATTGCCATTGCCAACAAAAAATAATGAGGCATGCTGGTTTTTACGCTCAGCATCGTAATTATCTTCGATAATTGACCAGTTATCTACCTTGAGACTACGCTTAATTGCTACCATTTTTCACCTTAAAATTTAAAAATTTAATATTTCTCTTATAGCATAAATTTAAAGCCATGCAATAGAGATATATAGTATAATTTAAAACTATAGCTTTACAATTTTAGCGTAATAAAAAATATTATAAAATGTTGGTTTGACATTTAACGAGATTAATTGTATCAAAATACATGTTACATATTTAAGGATAGATGGTTAAGTTAATTTGCATATAAAATAATAAAAATAAGATATGCAATTTTGGTTAACATAATCGACAATAAGGGAGAACAAACATGTCGAAATCTATTATATCTACCGTAACCTTAACATCTTTTTTAGTGTTTGCGGCTTCGGCCGAAACGAATATAACATGGTGGCACGCCATGGCGGGTGTTCATGCCGATGCCATTAATACCATTGCCCAAGAATTTAATGATGCACAAGATATGTGCAAACTTGAAGTTGTTAATAAAGGCACTTACGAAGATAACATGACCGCCACTATTGCGGCTTTTCGTGCGGGTGAAGCCCCCAATATTACACAAATTTATGATGCCGGCTCGGCCACTATTATTGGTGCTAAAGGTGCAACAGCAGCTGTAGAAGATTTATTTGCAGATGCGGGTGTGGCTTTTGACCGTAATGATTATATTACAGGTGTGCGTTCTTTTTATGCCGATAGCGAAGGCAAAATGATTGGTATGCCGTTTAATTCATCGACCCCGATTATGTATTTTAATCAGGATATATTAGATAAAGCCGGTGTTACCCCACCCGCCACTTGGGAAGAGTTCGAAGAAATTGCACCTAAAATCAAAGAGGCCGGGTTTGTGCCACTCGCGCAATCGCACACACCTTGGGTTTTTGTAGAAAACTTCATGAGCCGCAATAACCAGCAATTTGCTACGAATAAAAACGGTTACGATGGCGCACAAGGCACAAAAATCTTAACCGATAACCCCGAATTAATCATGCATTGGAGCAAAGTTAAAGATTGGTCGGATAACGGCTTGTATCAATATTACGGTGCCGGTTGGGGCGATAACCAAACACCATTCGAGCAAGGAAAAGTGGCTTTTTGGCTCGGCTCATCTGGTTCATTTGGTGGGTTACAATCGGTTGATGGCTTAAACTTCTCGGCCACATATCTACCTTATTGGGCGTCGATTGAAAACGGTAATAAAGGTACCTATATTGGTGGTGGTGCTTTATTTGCACTCTCTGGCAAATCCAAAGAAGAAAATGATTGTACCGTTAAATTTTTTGAACATTTAGCCCAGCCCGAAACCCAATATTATTGGCATAAAACAACAGGTTATGTGCCCGTAACTAATGCCGCATACGAGCTTGCTAAGGCTGATGGTCATTATGATCGTTTTCCGGCTGCAGAGATTGGTGTTTTACAGCTTAATTTAGAACCCGGTGATTACAATGGCTATCGTATGGGGTTTTATCCACAAATTCGTGAAGTGATTTATCAAAAGTTTGAAGATGTAATCAACGGCAAAGAAGATGCCGAATCTGCTCTTAAAGATGTTGAAAAAGAAGGCAATAAACTTTTAGATCGGTTTTCAAAAACAGTCCGTTAAGCATAAAATAAATAAAGCGACCTTAATTAAGGTCGCTTTACTATTTAAGAATAGAGAGATTTTATGAAACAAGTTCAATTTACAAATACGCCATTACCTTTTTTGCTTTTAGCGCCGCAAGTCATTATTGTAAGTATTTTCTTTTTTTGGCCGGCATTTTGGGCATTATGGAAGAGTTTATTTGTAGAAGACCCATTTATGGGCAATGCCATATTTACCGGCTTAGATAATTTTATGATGCTATTTGAAGACTCAAGCTATTGGGGTACTTTTGCTTATACATTATTATTTTCGCTTATTGTTTCTTTAGGCGCACTTTCGGTGGCAATGGTATTGGCGGTTAATGCTAATGCAATTATGCATCGGCAGGCACGCAATGGTTATCGCTCGCTCATTATGTGGATATATGCCGTTGCACCCGCATTAGCCGGTTTTGTTGGGGCATCGGTATTTAACCAGCATTTTGGTACATTTACCCATATGCTGCAAAATATGGGTATCGATTTTAATATCGCCCAAAATGGCACCCATGCTTCTATAGCAATTATATTGATGAGCATATGGAAGCAAGTTTCGGTAAATTTTATATTCCTTTTGGCTGGGTTACAAAATATCCCCAATTCGGTCAAAGAGGCATCTTCGCTGGATTGCCGCTCACCCATGCGGCGGTTTTGGACAATTACTTTCCCACTACTTGCGCCCACCAACTTCTTTTTACTGGTCATTAATACCACTTATGCCTTTTTTGAAACATTTGGTGTGATTGATCTTATGACCTTCCGTGGTTTCCCCGGTGGAAAGACTTTGGTTTATGAAGCCTATAAAGCTTACCGCGACCAAGATTACGGTGGCTCGGCCGCCCAATGTGTGGTGCTGATGATTGTGGTTTTTTTGCTCACCTTCATTCAGTTTCGCTTCATTGAGCGTAAAATCCATTATTAAAGGGGGGGGGAATAGTATAATGAAAAAAAATTTTTTAATGACATTCATCAATCACCTTATCATGATTATGGGCTGCTTATTTTTAATCATCCCTGTATGGCTGGTATTTGCATCATCCACCCATGCACCCGAGGTTATTCACCAAAATGGTATGCAATGGACTATTGGTTCTATTGGTTTACAAGGATATAAAGAGGTTTTATCGGGGTTGGGCATTGTGAATGATGTTGATATTCGCCGCATGCTCTTAAACTCTACCATTATGGGGGTGGGTTTTGCCGTGGGTAAAGTGATTATCTCTATGTTGGCTGCTTATGGTTTAGTTTATTTTCGCTTTCGGGGGGCATCGTTTATTTTTGCAGCCATATTTGCTACTTTGCTGTTACCGCTCGAGGTTCGCATTGGCCCATCTTACGAGGTGATGACCATTGTGGGGAAAACACCAATCATCGGGCAATATATCGGTACCAATTCTTATGGTGGGCTGATTATTCCGCTGATTGCATCGGCCACGGGAACTTTTTATTTTCGCCAATTTTTTAAGGCAGTACCCGATGAATTATTAGAGGCCGCAAAATTAGATAATGCAGGGCCGTTCCGCTTTTTTAAAGATATTTTACTACCGCTCAGCCGTACCATGATTGCCGCGATATTCATTATTATGTTTGTTGTGGGGTGGAACCAATATATGTGGCCGTTGCTTATGACAACAAAAAGCGAATATACAACCATTGTAATGGGTATTCAAAATATTATGACCACCATTAAAGAAACCAATGGGCCTGTGCCCCAATATCATCGGGCATTTGCTATGGGTATTTTGGCACTCATTCCACCGGTTGCCGTTGTAATGATTTTTCAGCGTTGGTTTGTAAAAGGTTTATTAGAGAGCGAAAAATAGGATAGATAATGACAAAATTAGAATTAAATAAAATAGAGAAAGTCTACCCCAATGGTTTTAAAGCCATTCATGGTATCGATTTACAAATTCAGGCCGGAGAGTTTATTGTCTTTGTGGGGCCTTCGGGCTGTGGTAAATCGACCTTATTGCGCATGATTGCGGGCTTAGAGGCCATTACTCAAGGGGAAATGAAGCTGAATGATAAGGTGATTAACAAAGTGATACCGGCAGATCGAGATGTGGCCATGGTGTTTCAGAATTACGCCCTTTATCCTCATATGAGCGTATTTGGCAATATGGCTTATGGCCTTAAAAATCGAGGTTTTTCAAAAACCGAGATTGAACAGCGGGTGCAAGAAGCGGCCGATATTTTACAAATTGGCAATCAGCTGCAAAAAAAACCTCATCAGCTATCGGGTGGGCAGCGCCAACGGGTGGCCATGGGGCGGGCGATTGTGCGCCAACCAGAGCTATTTTTGTTCGATGAACCGTTATCGAACCTCGATGCCAAATTGCGTACCGAAACCAGAGTGCAATTACGCAAGCTCCATGATGATTTAAATGCAACAACCATTTATGTAACCCATGACCAAGTAGAGGCCATGACGATGGCGAGCCGTATTGTGGTTTTAAATGCGGGGCGCATTGAGCAAGTGGGTACGCCGAACGAGCTTTATAATCATCCGAAATCGAAATTTGTAGCAGATTTTTTAGGTAGCCCAAGCATGAACTTTTTTAACCCTGCATTTTTAGATTACGCACCGAACGATGCCGTAGAAGGCGGTATTCGCCCCGAGCGTTTGCATTTGGAACATACCCCCGAGCGCGATGGTACATTAAATGTGGTTATTGATTTTATTGAGGATTTAGGGGCAGATTATTTGTTGCATTGTGCCGTTAATAATGGGGAGCGTGTGGTGGTTAAAGCCCCGGCACGATTAGCTGAGCGTTATAGCCTTGGGCAGGAAATACCGCTTTATTATCGCAAAGATATTACCCATTTCTTCGATAAAGATGGCTATGCCATACAATGGGAATATAACGGTAAAACGGTTATTTAATCCAAAAAAGCTTTGATTTTGGATAATAAAATGCGCTGTTAAAATACTTTAAACAGCGCATATAAATTCAATCATACGAAATGTGTTAATCTTCGTCTTTAAAATCCGGTAAAGGTTGCCCTTTGGCAAAGGCTTCGTTTAATCGGCGTAGGCGGTTCATCTCAATGCGTGTTTTTTCGCTCTCGTAACGTAAATCCATTAAAGCAACAAACATTTCGGGGATAACAAGGCTGGTTACAACCGTAATGGGTAATGTTAGTAATGCCAAAACCGCAAAGCGCCACAAGCCTTGTACGGCAAAAGCGGCAATTGCACCAATGGCAGAGAATATAAAAAATAAAGCAATAACCCGTAGGCCCAAAGCAATGAGTTTAGGGGCGAGCGGTTTGTCGAGATCTTTAAAATAACGTTCAATAAAGTTCATTTTTTATCTCCTGTAATTACTTTACGATAATTTTTCCACTTGGTTAAATTCAAGATCCACATTTGTGGAACGCCCAAAAATAGATACAGCAACTTTTAAGCGGGCTTTTTCAGAATCAACTTCTTCTACCGTTGCATTAAAGGATTGGAACGGCCCGTCAATAACCCGAATTTGCTCGCCAATCTCAAAGCTAATGGCATATTTGGGTTTTTCGATACCTTCTTGAATTTGGTTTAAAATATGCTCGGCTTCGCTATCGCTAATGGGTGTAGGGCGTTTGCCATGGGCTTCGCCTAAAAAACCGCTTACACGTGGGGTCGATTTCACTAAATGCCAAGTTTCATCGGTCATTTCCATACGCACCAACACATAACCCGGAAAAAACTTACGCTCGGCATTCACTTTTTTACCGCGGCGTAACTCAACAACTTCCTCAGCCGGTACTAAAACTTGCTCAATTTTATCTTCTAAGCCTTGGCGAACCCGCTGGTCTCTTATGGTTTCGGCCACTTTTTTTTCAAAGCCGGAATAAGCCTGTACAACATACCAACGTAGTGCCATTATTTACCCCCTAATCCATAAAGAACATCTAAAATTTCGCGCGCCGAAAGGTCAACAACCAAAAAGAAGAACATAGCAATTGTTACCATAACCAAAACCATTGCGGTCGAGATTAATGTTTCTCTGCGGGTAGGCCATGTTACTTTTCTTAATTCGGCCTCAACTTGGCGAATAAACTTCATTGGCGAGATCATCTTAAAAAATACTTCCTATATAATTTCCATTCTATCATTTTTACCTTGGTATTTACCCTTTGGCAAAAATAAACTAAATAAAAGGCCGAATGCAACCAAAGCACCCGACCTTATAAATTGGCACGGGTGGAGAGACTCGAACTCCCGGCACTCGGTTTTGGAGACCGATGCTCTACCAACTGAGCTACACCCGTATAGTTTTGCGCAGCTATAATTAGCGGATTTTTCTGCACTCGTAAAGTAAAAAATTACATCATCAGCAATTTATGTCAAGTGATTGTTTGTTTTTGCCTTGTTTTATATAACAGATGCGATAAAATACGCTTTTTCACACAACAAAGAAGATACATAATCACTTGAGCAACAAACAGCAAGCGCTTGGCTGGAGTCAGTTTTTTCAATCCCAATGCACAGAATCAGAGCTGAATAATTTTCAGTTTGCACGGATTTTTGCCATGCAAAAAGAATCTGTTTTATTAAAAACAATAGAAGATGAATTTTGGATTCCGCTATCGGGTACAATGCGCAGTTCCGATCCGTTTGTGGTTGGCGATTGGTTTTTATTTGATGCCCAACAGCAAAAAATTATACGCAGGCTTAACCGCAAAAGCCTATTTAAGCGGGTGACATCGGCCAAACATTTATATATTCAGCTGATTGGTGCGAATATTGATACTTTATTCATTGTGACTTCTTGTAATGATGATTTTAATCTGAACCGTTTAGAACGCTATTTAACCTTTGCCAATGATGCCCAAACCCAAGCGGTGATTATTGTGACCAAAAGTGACTTATGTGCCGATATCACACCCTATAAAGAAGCCCTTAAAGAATTGGGCGATATGGATTATGCATTTGTTAACGGCTGCAATGCCGAGAGCCTAAAACCGTTACAACAATGGTGCGGGGTGGGGCAAACTATTGCACTTATGGGGTCATCGGGTGTGGGTAAATCCACCATTGTTAATACGCTGATGGGCGATGATATTCAGCTAACAGCCGATATTAGAGCCGATGATAGCAAAGGCCGCCATACCACTACCCATCGCTCTATCCATAGCCTTAAAGATGGCGGATTATTGCTTGATAGCCCGGGGATAAGGGAGCTGCAAACTCTTGCGACCCAAGAGGCTGTAGATGCCACATTTGGCGATATTGTCACTTTGGCGCATAATTGCCAATTTAGAGATTGCAACCATGATACCGAGGTTGGTTGTGCGGTTAAAGCCGCTATTGCCGAGCATCAATTAAGCCAAAGACGTTTTGATAATTATAAAAAATTATGTTTTGAAAGCGCGCGGGCGAATCAAATGCTCGATAAACGCTTAAAAAGCGAACGCCAAACATCAAAATATCGCCAATCCAACAAGGTAAAATATAAGCAGCTTAAATAATTTTTAGTATTCTATTTACGTTTTTCTATTATGATGTAAAGCATAACAAAATTCGATATAGGCGTAAAAATGACGAATACCCTCTTAAATGAGCTGACAGACTATCCTTTTGCCCGCTTACGTAACTTGCTTAATGATTGCACGCCGCCAAAAGATTTAAAAGCTTTGGTGATGTCTATTGGCGAGCCCCAAATGCAACCGCCCAAAATATTGGCAGAAGGCCTAAATGCCCATAAAGATATATGGAATAAATATCCCAATATGGCCGGAACCCCCGAATTACGCACAGCCATTGGGCAATTTTTAGATGCTCGTTATGGGCTAAATGGTTTAGATTTCGATGCCCAAAGCCAAATTATTCCGGTAAACGGAACAAGGGAAGGTTTATTTATGTTGGGCATGTTATGCCTTAATAAGCAGGGTAGGGAAAGACCGATTGTTCTGATGCCCAATCCGTTTTATCAGGTTTATCATGGGGCAAGCGTAATGAACGGAGCCGAAACTTATTTTTGTGCGGCCGATGCGCAAAATAATTTTCAGCCCGATTATACCAAACTACCCAAAGAAATTTTAGTGCGCACCCAATTGGCCTATATTTGCAGCCCATCTAACCCCCAAGGGGCATTAATGGGGTTAGAGCAAATGAAAGCCCAGCTCGCTTTAGCCCGCACATATGGTTTTACTTTGGTGGTGGATGAATGTTATTCGGAAATTTATCGCAATCAACCACCCATTGGCGGCCTAGATGCGGCTAAAGCTTTGGGTTCGTCGCTTGATAATTTATTGGTTGTCAATTCATTATCTAAGCGCTCTTCTGCTGCCGGGTTGCGCTCGGGTTTTGTGGCAGGGGATAAAAATTTAGTGCAGTTTATGTTACGCTTGCGCAATTATGGCGGGGCGGTATTGCCGGGGCCCATACAAGCAGCATCGGCACAATTATGGGCGGACCAAACCCATGTGGCAGCCAATCGCAAGGCTTATAATCAAAAATTTGCTATTGCGGCCGAAATCTTAAAGGATTGGCCCAATTTTAAAATACCCAAAGGTGGGTTTTTCCTGTGGCTTCCGGTAAAAGATGATGAAAAAGCGGCCAAATATCTGTGGCAAAACCAAGCTTTGCGTATATTACCGGGCAGTTATTTAAGCCGCGAAGTCAATGGCATAAATCCGGGTAAAAAATATATTCGGGTGGCAATAGTTCATGATGATGCGCTTATTCACGAAGGATTAACCCGATTACGCTATGCTATGGATGCAATAATTTAAGGTAAAGGACAAATAATGGCACAAACCCGCCAAAAAAGAAGCGAAGAAAAACGGATTATATCACCGGCATTTTCTCAGTTTATCCAACATCGGATTATGGAGATTATGGGTGTATGTTTATTGCTTTTAGCCATCATGTTGGCTGTGGCTTTGCTTACCTATAATGCCCTTGACCCTTCGGCCAATTTTTCGGCCAATATCAAACCTAAAAACTGGTTGGGCTCATTTGGTGCTTATGTGGCCGATGGCCTGTGGCAATGGTTTGGTTATAGCGCTTATTTATTTGTTGCTGCCTTAATAGCCTATGGCATACGTTATGTGCGCGATTTAGGTTTGCCGGGTTGGATGCGCCTTCGCCCCTTATTGCTTATTCCTTCAATTGCGGGTATTGCGGCTATATTATCGTGGCTCACCCCCGAAACCCCCCATGCCGACCCATTTGTTACCAACCATTTTGGCGGCGTTATCGGCGATATTGTTGCTAAAAATTTGGGTGGCAATTTAGATGTTTTTAACAGTATTCCTTCAGTCCTTATCTTTGTTGGTACATTAATTGTTACAGTAATATTAACGGCTTATGCCCTTATTTTACCATTCTCTTTTTGGAAGTCATGGTCGGCAAAAGCCAAAAATGCATTATTGTTCCTATTTGCCAAACGCAAGGATACCGCGGAGCCAGAAGATTCATTAGTGGTTTCTAAAAGTGATGATGAAGAATATATTGAGAACAAAAAATTGTTTAATTTTAGTTGGTTATCATCAGTTGGTCATAAAGCCAAAAACTCGATGAACCGCTTTAAGCGCATTGACCCTGAAGATACAGATGATGCCGAAACGAAAGCTGAAACACCAGTAGAAAAACGTGTATCACCTTCTATTGTGCAAACTTCAGCCCCTCAACCTAAGGTTGTACAGCGGGATGATTTTTCGGTTATGCCGGCATCGGAAGTAGAAGATGATTTTGATGATGATGACGAAGATATAGATGATGTTTTTGCCGAAGCACCGCCATTACCATCCCAAAATATCCAATCCCTAGCAACTAAAGCGCCACCACAACCCAAACCAGCTGCACCAGTTGAGCCAAATACGGATAATAAAGTAGCAATTCAGGTGGATCCAAAACGGACATATAAGTACCCAACCCTGAATATGTTGGACGAAGCCCCGCTAAAAGCGGATAAAGATCCCGAGCAAATTAAGCGCTTAGAAGAAAATGCCAAACGCCTCGAGCAAACCTTGGCCGAGTTTGGCGTAAAAGGGGAGATTGTCTCGGTTCGCCCGGGGCCTGTTGTAACCCTTTACGAGCTTGAGCCCGCACCCGGCACACGTACCAGCCGTGTGGTTGGCTTGGCCGATGATATTGCGCGGCAAATGCTCGTAGCCTCTGTGCGGGTTGCAGCCGTGCCGGGCAAAAATGTGATTGGTATTGAGCTCCCTAATGATAAGCGCGAAACCGTATGGTTACGCTCGCTCTTTGAGCATGAAAGCTTCCGCCAAGCCAAAGGTAAGCTCGCTATTGCTTTAGGTGAGGATATCGGCGGTGAACCCATGGTGGTCGACCTTGCCAAAATGCCCCATCTCCTCATTGCGGGTACAACAGGTTCGGGTAAATCGGTTGCGGTAAATACTATGATTTTATCGCTGCTTTATCGCCTTAAGCCAGAGGAATGCCGCCTAATTATGATTGACCCTAAAATGTTGGAGCTTTCGGTATACGAGGGTATCCCCCATTTGTTAACCCCTGTGGTAACCGACCCAATGAAGGCTGTTGTCTCCCTTAAATGGGCAGTACGCGAGATGGATGATCGCTATCGCAAAATGGCTAAAATGGGCGTGCGTAATATTGCCGGTTATAATGCCCGCATCAAAGAGGCCATAGCCAAGGGTGAAACCCTAACGAAAGATATCCAAACCGGCTTTGATGAAAGCGGCCACCCGATTACGGAATCCGTACCTTTAGATATGGATTTAATGCCATATATTGTCATTCTTATTGATGAGGTGGCCGATTTAATGATGATGGGTGGCAAGCAGGATATTGAAATTGCCGTGCAACGCCTTGCCCAAAAAGCACGGGCAGCGGGCTTACATGTGATTATGGCCACACAACGCCCATCGGTAGATGTTATTACCGGTACCATTAAGGCCAACTTCCCAACCCGTATCAGCTTTGCGGTAACATCGCGCATTGACTCGCGCACCATTTTAGGCGAGCAAGGGGCGGAGCAACTTTTGGGTATGGGCGATATGCTTTATATGGCCGGCGGCGCACGCATCGACCGTGCGCACGGGCCTTTTGTATCCGATGAAGAGGTGGAAGAAATTGCCAATCATATCCGCGCGCAAGGCAAGCCGCAATATGTATCGGCCGTTACCGAAGATGTCAATGAAGACGGTAGCCCGGTTGGGGCAGCGGGGGGTGCAGGCAATGCATCGGATAAAGATGAATTATACGACCAAGCTTTAGCCATAGTTTTAAGAGAAAATAAAGCTTCAACCAGTTTTATCCAACGCCAATTGGCTATAGGATATAATCGGGCGGCACGGATTATTGAGCAAATGGAAGGCGATGGTGTTATATCGCCGGCCGATAGAGTTGGCCGCCGTACGGTATTAATTGAGGATCATACACAAGGTGATATTTAAAGCTAAAGGATATATAAATGTTTAAAAAATCACATACCAAATTTTTAGCAATCCTTTTGAGTGTTTGGGGCATGTTTGCACTTTCGGCATCGGCTCTTACGGCGAAAGAAAAGCAAACCCTAGAGTTTTTGGCAAGCGAGTTTAACAAAGTTTCTACTGTTAAAGCCAACTTCTCCCAAACAAGCTCCCGTGGGGGCAGTGCATCGGGGCGGTTGCTTATGAGCCGTCCGGGTAAAATGCGCATGCAATATGATACCCCCGTGAGTGATGCTGCTCTTATTGTAAACTCGGGTGTTACCTTGTGGTGGGAAGCCGGTAAAAAACGTAATATCCCCACAGGCCAAACCCCCATTAAAGCCATGGTACAAAAAAACTTTAGCTTTTTTGATAATGATATCAAAATCTTAGATTATAACGAAAGCGGTAATAATGTAAGCGTAACCATGCAATGGAAACCCCGCCCGCAAGATGGCTATTTAACCGTAACCATGACCAAAAATAAGCCCGTTGTGATTAAAGGCTGGTCCATGAGCGATACCGATGGCAATGTGGTAAATATCAACTTATCCAATATTCAGTTTGGTGTTTCGGCACCTAATAAATATTTCCAAGTCAACACGCCGGTTTCTTGGCCAAAATAACTAACTTCGTTAGAATGAATTTATGCGCGCTTTATATGTAGCCGCTATTGCCAGCTTGATTGGCAATCTGGTAAATATAAGATACAACTGCAAAAGATGCCCAATCAAGTTGGGCATGACGATAAAATCTAAAAAATAATCCCCTCTTTTAGAGGGGTGAGTTGCAAGGCAACTCGGGGTGTGTTCGGTCTTTACATAGTAAAAACGATTGAATATTCTCTTTTTATGCATAACACATCACATCACTCGTGACACCCCTCTGGAAGAGGGGATAAGTTTCTCCGTTTATTCTGAATTAACAAATGCTTGCAATTTTTAAATGACTAATCAGACTCCTGCGTAAAGCAGGAGTCTGATTAAAAGATTTGATTCTTTATATTTCCCATTATATAGTCTATACATAATAAAATGATTATATAAACATCAGTAATAATTTGATGCTAAGGGGTTTGCAACCCGTAAAGCCGAAGGCTTTCTAAAAAAAGATAACTTGTCTCCGACAAGATATAATCCCCGCACACAGCTACGCTGTGGGCAACCTCAAAGCATTAGGTAATACTAAAATTTATTATCATTTTAAGTAGTATTACCTATATCAGAAATGACGATTGTTTGATACAGCTCATGTAAATTCAAGTAAGTGAAGTTTTTGTTCTCTATTTGTTCTTTACAAAATAAAAGTTTTATGCTATGATTATCTATAATGCAAAAATAACAATCAAACGAAGTTTGTCCCCTCCTTGGATGGGTGGGTTTGCTACTCAAATATTTATCGCTACAATAAATTAAAGCTGATAACAAAATCTTAGGGCTTTTAGCCGTAACTCTTTTGCAGAGAGCATGATTATTGTTTTTAATAAAAATATATAGTAAACTGATAATATTATATAGCATCTCTTAATATTATATTATCACCACCGAGCAAAAGCTGAGGAAAATAGGTAATGTCTACAGAATTTTTATTATATTCACTCATTGTTATTTTGTTGCCGGGTACAGGGGTTTTATATACGGTGGCGGTAGGGCTAAACAAAGGTTTTCGCTTAAGTGTAGCTGCGGCATTGGGTTGTAGTTTAGGTATTATGCCTGCCGCATTGGCATCTATTTTGGGTTTGGCGGCTATTTTTCACACAAGTGCAATAGCTTTTCAAGCTGTAAAATATATGGGGGTTGCTTATTTATTTTATATGGCTTGGAGCATGTTTAAAGAGCATGGCAGTTTTAATATTAATCAACAGCATATCCCGAAATCGACCCTGATAACCATAAAAGATGGTATTGTCCTTAATATTTTAAACCCGAAGCTTTCCTTTTTCTTTTTAGCGTTTCTCCCACAATTTTTACCAGATGGCAACGGAAATACCACGATAACACTCATATATTTAGCCATTATATTTATGGTAATGACTTTTGTTGTTTTTATATTATATGGTGCATTTGCCTCTTTAGCCCGAACTTATATTTTAACACGCCCAAAAGTGGTTAAAGGTTTACGTTATATTTTTGCGGGGGCTTTTGCCTTTTTGGGCATACGCTTAGCATCCTCATAAAACATACAAACAAAATCATTGTATCCCAATTTAAACTTTGGCATTATAGGGGCACTTTAAATATCAGAGTAAAGGTGCATAGGATATGAAGTCGTATCAAACAAGCCCCGATGATTTGGGGCGCTTTGGCGAATATGGTGGGCGTTTTGTTGCCGAAACTTTAATGCCGCTTATAAGAGAGCTAGAACAAGCTTGGAATATTGCCCGAGATGACAAAAGCTTTTGGGCGGAGTATCGTGCCCTTTGTGCCAATTATGTCGGCCGCCCCAGCCCCCTTTGGCATGCCCAAAGATTAAGTGCCGAGTTGGGTGGCGCGCAAATTTGGTTTAAGCGCGAAGATTGCAACCATACCGGCGCCCATAAAATTAATAATGTTTTGGGGCAAATCCTTTTAGCTCGCCGTATGGGTAAAAAACGCATTATTGCCGAAACCGGAGCAGGGCAGCATGGCGTAGCAACGGCAACGGTTTGCGCATTATTTAACCACCCTTGCGTGGTATATATGGGTGCGTTAGATGTAGAGCGGCAAAAGCCCAATGTATTCCGCATGAATGCCCTTGGTGCCGAGGTTGTGCCGGTAACATCGGGTAACCATACCTTAAAAGATGCTTTAAACGAGGCCTTGCGCGATTGGGTAAGCAATGTGGATGATACTTTTTATATTATCGGTACCGTTGCCGGGCCGCACCCTTACCCGGAAATGGTACGGGAGTTTCACCGTATTATCGGCCAAGAAACAAAAGCGCAATTTGCTGCCCAAAATGATGGTAAGTTACCCGATAGCTTAGTGGCTTGCGTGGGTGGCGGCTCGAATGCGATTGGGTTATTTTACGACTTTTTAAATGAGGATAATGTGCGCATTGTAGGTGTAGAACCTGCGGGTAAAGGTATAGAAACCGGTGAGCATGCGGCATCCTTAGGCGAGGGCGAACCGGGTGTTTTACATGGTAACCTTACTTATTTAATCCAAGATAAAGACGGGCAAATTATCGAGCCTTGGTCGGTTTCGGCCGGGTTGGATTACCCCGGTGTGGGGCCCGAGCATTCGTGGCTTAAAGATCAAAAACGGGTGGAATATCCCAATGTAACCGATGAAGAAGCCCTTAAAGCCTTTGAAACTTGCACAAAGTTTGAAGGGATTATTCCGGCATTAGAAAGTGCGCATGCCATTGCATGGGCAATTAAAGAAGCACCAAAATTACCAAAAAATCATCATATGGTGGTGAATATGTCTGGCCGTGGGGATAAAGATATGGCAACTTTTGCTGCATGGAAAGGGGTGAATTTATAATGGGACGCATTACAGATAAGCTCAACCAAACCAAAGCCGATGGCCGTGCCGCCCTTGTTACTTATGTCATGGCGGGTGACCCGAATTTAGAGGATTCGGCAAAAATTTTGGCTATGTTATCCCATGCGGGTGCCGATATTATTGAGCTGGGTATGCCTTTTACCGACCCTGTGGCCGATGGCCCGACTATTCAATTAGCTGGGGAGCGGGCGATAAAATCGGGTACAAATGTGGGTAAAATCTTTGCGATGGTTAAAAATTTCCGCCAGTCAAACGATACCACGCCTATTATCTTAATGGGTTATTATAATCCGGTATATCATTATGGCAGCCAAGCTTTTTTAGATGACGCAAAAGCGGCAGGGGTTGACGGTTTTATTATTGTAGACTTACCTTTAGAGGAGACAGCGCAGTTTCAGGAGCCGGCTCAAAATATGGGGTTCGATTTTATATCGCTGATTACACCCGCAACACCAAACGGGCGGATAAAAGCGATTAGCGACCAAGCATCGGGCTTTTTATATTATGTTTCGATAACCGGTATTACAGGTACAAAATCGGCCACGCAATCCGACTTACAAAATGCGATAAAACGCATTAAGCAAAATAGTCAATTGCCTATTGCCATCGGATTTGGTATTAATGATGCTTTAAAGGCCAAACAGGCCGGTGAAATTGCCGATGCTGTTGTTGTGGGCTCTTCAATTGTTGGGCGTATAGCCCAAGCGGGTGAAAAACCCATAGAAGATGTGCTGCAAAATGTTGAAAGCTTTGTTTCATCGTTAAGCCAAGCGCTTAAGAGTTAAGCTGTTATAAGGAGTTATAACCATGAACTGGATACGCAATTATGTACGCCCGACCTTACGGGGATTAGTGGGCAGTAGTAAAAGAGATGTTCCTGATAATTTATGGATAAAATGCCCCAATTGTGAGCAAATGATTTTTAGTAAAGATTTAGAAAAAAATCTGAAAGTTTGCCCCAAATGCGACCATCATATGCGGCTTAATGCGCCAGAGCGTATTGCTTTATTATTTGATAAAGATGCCTTTGAGGTGATAGAAACACCCAAGGCACCCAATGATCCGCTTAAATTTAAAGATAGTAAATCTTATACATCGCGCATAAAAGCAGCCCGTAGCAAAACCGGCCGCGATGATGCGATTGTTGTGGCCAAAGGCACAATTGGCGGTGTTAAGGCGGTTGTTGCCGCATTCGATTTTGATTATATGGGCGGCTCTATGGGCATTGCCGTGGGCGAGGGTTTAGTGCAAGCGGCAGAAATTGCTGTTAAAGAAAAATTACCGTTTATTGCTATTCCGGCATCGGGTGGGGCGCGTATGCAAGAGGGTATATTATCGCTGATGCAAATGGCACGCTCCACCGTGGGTGTAGAAAAAGTCAAAGAAGCCGGCCTTCCTTATATTGTAGTGCTGACCGACCCGACAACAGGGGGTGTTTCGGCATCATTTGCCATGTTGGGCGATATTCATTTGGCCGAAAAAGGCAGCCTTATCGGTTTTGCGGGTGCAAGGGTAATAGAGCAAACCGTGCGCGAAACATTGCCCGAGGGCTTTCAGCGTGCGGAATATCTGGAAGAACATGGCATGGTGGATCGTGTGGTGCATCGCCATCAGCTTAAAAAGGAATTGGCTGATATTTTAACGCTTCTTATGGCGGGTATCCAAGGTAAAAAAGTAGAAAATATGCCCAAAGTAGAGGTGATTAAGGAAGTGGTAGAAGAAAATACCGCTAAAGCTGCGGCCGAAAGCCATGATATCGCCGAGAAAAAAGAGGCAAAATCTAAAAAGAAATGACCAACATCAATCAGTTGTTAGACGGGTTATCCCAATTGCACCCAAAGGTAATTGATTTATCTTTGGGTCGTCTTTTATCTTTGCTAAAAAAGTTAGATAACCCCCATTTAAAATTACCCCCCACCATTCATATTGCGGGCACTAATGGTAAAGGCAGCACACAAGCTTTTTTAAAATCTATTTTACAAGCCCATGGTAAAACGGTGCATGCTTATACCTCGCCCCATTTGGTAAAATTTAATGAGCGTATAGAATTATGCGGCCAAGCCATTAGCGATGATGATTTGAGTGAGCTGATTTTAGAGGTTCAAAAAGTCAATGACGGCGAAGCGATTACCTTTTTTGAGGTGACAACCGCCATTGCGTTTTTGGCTTTTAGTCGTGTACCGGCGGATTATTTATTGTTAGAGGTCGGTTTGGGTGGGCGCTTTGATGCGACCAATGTGATTGAACAATCTGTAGCTACGGCAATTACGCCGATTGATATTGATCATCAAGAATTTTTAGGCTCGGATATTGTGAAAATTGCGGCCGAAAAAGCAGGGATTTTGCGTAAAAACACCCCAAGCTATTGGGCAAAACAACAAAAAGTTGTAACGGACGAGCTGGTACGCCAAGCTAAAAATATCGACTGCCCCTATAAACAAGAAGGGACAAACTGGTTGGTAACCCCCAAGGCTTGGCAAATGGGCAAAAATTCATTGCCGTTAACTAACTTAGGGCTTGAAGGGGTGCATCAGAACCAAAATGCAGCTCTTGCGCTCAGCTTACTTAAAGATATTTTGGGTGATGAATTTGATGATACAAAAGCCTTGTTGGGTTTAAAAAATGTTTCTTGGCCGGCAAGGTTGCAGCAAGTTGGGGTGAATAAATTTTTACCAACATCATTTTCCCATGAGTTATGGCTCGATGGTGCCCATAATCCCCATGGGGCAAAAGCGCTTGCGGCACATATAAAAGACCAATGGGGCGATCAGCCCATTTACCTTATTATGGGTATGCTTAATAATCGAAATGCCGATGAATGGTTAGAAAGTTTTGATGGTTTGATTGCCGAGGCTGTAACCATTCCGCTTACCTCTACAACCAATGGGCATAGTCCGCAAGATTTGCAATATGCACTGCAAAAGCGCGATATTAAATCCACAGCATTTATGGATATGCCATCGGCTTTTGAATATTTGTCTCATTTGCCAAAGGGGCGCATATTAATGGCCGGCTCACTTTATATGATTGGTGAATTTCTGAGCCAAATTTAAATTATGATATAGCTTTTTTCTATTGCTTACCCAACTTTTTTAGTTGGGTATTTTTTTAATGATATCAATAGTTTCTTTATGATGATGATACAAAAATAGTGATTGCATTATTTTTTTTCTGTGATAATCTGACTTGAAAATAACAAAATATGATACAAAACGTATCGAAAAACAATAACAAGATTGACATGGAGGCAAAATGTCACAAAATGAGAAAGCAAGAGATAATCGCTATTGGCAGGCCAATTTGCGATTACTCGTTGGCTGTATGATTGTATGGTTCATATGTTCTATCGGCTTTGGCGTTATTTTTAAAGATCAGCTCGATAATATCAGAATAGGCGGTGCAGGGCTTGGCTTTTGGTTTGCCCAGCAAGGGGCTATTTATTCCTTTTTGCTGATTATTATCTTTTACGCATGGCGCATGGGTAAAATAGAAAAAGAATTTCATGTTGTGGAAAAAGAATATCATGTTCCCGATGATGAATTTACCAATGCAGATCAGGCACAGGGGAGCTAAGTAATGGATTTAAGAATTTTAACATATTTAGTCGTTGGTGCAACTTTTTTGGTCTATATTGGTATAGCCATTTGGATGCGTGCAGGCAGCACAAAAGAATTTTACGTAGCTAATGAGAGTGTTCACCCTGTTTTAAACGGTATGGCCACCGCCGCCGATTGGATGAGCGCGGCCTCATTTATTTCCATGGCCGGTTTAATCGCCTTTTCAGGCTATGATGCCTCGGCCTATTTAATGGGCTGGACAGGCGGATTTGTTCTTTTGGCCTTATTACTTGCGCCTTATTTACGTAAATTCGGTAAATTTACGGTATCCGAATTTATTGGCGATCGTTTTTACTCACAAACCGCGCGTCTTGTAGCGGTTATTTGTTTAATTGTGGCATCTATCACCTATGTGATTGGGCAAATGAAGGGCGTAGGCGTGGCCTTTTCGCGCTTTATGGAAGTCCCTTACGAGCTTGGCTTGGCCATTGGTATTGTCATCGTTTTAATTTATGCTGTTTTGGGCGGTATGAAAGGGATTACCTATACCCAAATTGCCCAATATTGTATTTTGATTTTTGCTTATACCGTACCGGCCATATTTATCTCGTTACAATTAACAGGGCATTTCTTTCCGCAAACGGGGTTATTTTCTACCTTACAGGGCGAAGGCACTTATTTGTTAGAAAAACTCAATTTGGTACTGAGCGATTTAGGATTTTCCCCCTATACAGCGGCCAAAGCATCTAAGCTGAATATCGCCTTACTTACCCTTTCGCTCATGATTGGCACAGCCGGATTACCCCATGTAATTATGCGCTTTTTTACCGTTCCACGGGTTAAAGATGCCCGTTCATCAGTGGGTTGGGCATTATTTTTTATTGCTATTTTATATACAACGGCACCGGCTGTGGGGGCAATGTCGTTTTTTAACTTCACCCGCACCGTACAGGCCGAGCCCATTGGCGCTCCTACCACCAATTTAGTCTATGATGAGCGCCCCCAATGGTTTAAAAATTGGGAAAAAACGGGTCTATTGGCTTATGAAGATAAAAATGGAGATGGCCGGATACAATATTATAACGAAAAAAATGCCGATTTTGCTCCTAAGGCCGAGGAATATGGCTGGAAAGGCAATGAAATGGTCACTTTAGATCGCGATATTATGGTGTTGGCTAATCCAGAAATTGCTAAATTACCCAATTGGGTAATCGCTCTTATTGCAGCCGGTGGTTTAGCGGCAGCATTATCAACAGCGGCCGGTTTGCTTATGGCTATATCATCGGCGGTTTCGCACGATTTACTAAAAGGCATTATTGCCCCCCAAATCTCCGAGAAAAACGAGCTTTTAGCAGCGCGTTTATCCATGGGGGCTGCTACATTGGTAGCCGGGTGGTTAGGGCTTAACCCACCGGGTTTTGCCGCACAAGTTGTGGCGCTTGCTTTTGGTTTGGCAGCGGCATCGATATTCCCGACCTTAATGATGGGAATCTTTGTTAAAAAGATTAACCGCGAAGGAGCCATTGCAGGCATGCTAGCCGGGTTATTTTCAACCATAATGTATATCTTTACCTATAAGGGCTTGTTCTTTATTAAAGGGGCAAATTTACTCCCCGATAATGCCGAATATTGGATATTGGGTATTGACCCTGCCGGTTTTGGTGTTGTGGGTTGTATTATAAATGTGGTGGTTGCGTTTACAGTATCATCATTTACAAAACCGACACCTTTAGAGATACAACAATTGGTGGATAATATCCGTAAACCCTAATAAACAGAATAGTCTGTGTTATAAAAGAGCCAATATTTTGGCTCTTTTTTTCTATTTGTATCAATTTTGCCATAATTTTGAAATATTTTACAAATTAATGTTTATTAGCAATATATTAATCTTTCTGCTATAATCTTATCACAATATAGAGATATGTTTGACGAAAGGAACGTAACAAGATGGCTTTAGAGTTCGATATGCCAGAAACAGGTAATGCAAATATCACAACAAGTCATGCCTATTCAGGCAAAACACCACGTATTTTAGTATTAGGTGTTGGTGGTGCGGGTACCAATGCAATTAACAATATGCTTCGCCCCGATTCACCCCATGACCAAGGTGATTTAGAATTTATTGTTGCGAATTGCGATGCACAATCTTTAGATCAATCTATTTGCGAAAATAAGTTTCAGCTTGGGGAGCAAACAACCGGTGGTTTAGGTGCAGGCTCTAATCCGGATATGGGTAAAGCCGCAGCGGAAGAATCTGCCGAGGCCTTAAAAGCCCAGCTCGAAGGCGTGAATATGTTATTCATCACAGCCGGCATGGGTGGGGGCACGGGTACAGGTGCATCGCCAATTATTGCTAAGTTGGCTAAAGAGATGGGCATTTTAACCGTTGCCGTTGTCACACGCCCCTTTGAGTTTGAAGGCACCCAAAGAGCCAAAGTTGCCGAAGACGGTATTAAAGAGCTTGAGGCCGCTGTGGATAGCCTTATTGTTGTGCCGAACCAAAATCTATTTTTGGTTGCGGATGAAAGCACAAGTTTCTCCGATGCTTTTCGCATTGCCGACCAAGTATTAGCCCAAGGTGTTTGGGGTATTACCAGCTTAATGATCCGCCCCGGTTTGGTTAATTTAGATTTTAACGATATTAAAACTGCCATGTTCCAAGGTGGCCGTGCTATGCTTGGCACCGGCGAGGCCGAAGGTGATAATCGGGCGATGGAAGCCGCACGTGCAGCCATTGCGAACCCATTATTAGAAACCGCTACATTAGAGGGCGCCCGTTATGTTTTAATTAATATTACCGGTGCCAAATTGGGTTTATTTGAGGTTGAACAAGCCTTTCGCCATATTCGCGAGCAAGTCGGGCCCGATGCCACTATTAACTATGGTGCGGCGATTGATGATGATTTAGATGGTAAAATGCGGGTATTGGTTGTGGCAACAGGTGTTGATATTTCAAAATCAGCCATGCGCAAACCCCAACAAAAAATTCAGCGGCCAAATGTTATTCGCTCAGCTGTTGAAACACCGCAAAAAACAGAAAGTCATGAAGAAGCACGTTCGCATCCGCGTAATGTGGAGCAACCTTTTAGTGCAAGAGACAATAACGAAAATATTGGCTCTGATGTTTTTGTGCCCGAGCGCCCAATTACCAACCAAGCGGTAGAAGATAGCAGTGTGGAATTACCAAGCGTGGATAATAATGAAGATGCGCAGTCCGATAGCCGAACACGCAAATTATTTGACCTCGCAACCCGTGGTAATAACCGCAAAGATGATAATGATGATTTGCCCGAGTGGTTCCGTAATAACGACTAAACGAATTATCTGATTATATTTTTAAAAAATAGACAAGTAAGTTGTTTTGAAATCAATAGCTTACTTGTTTTTTTATGGAGAGCTTTTTTTGTTAAAAATAATGTAACAATTGTTAACAATGATTGATTTTTATTATGGATTAAAAAGAGTTATTCTCTAAGCATAAAAAATTATATTTAAGGATAACATAACGAATGAATGCGCAATATATTACACAAAAAACAGTAGCCAAAAAAGTAACGACCAAAGGCGTTGCGCTTCATAGTGGTGTAATGGTTACGTTATCGTTGCTTCCGGCGGCTGAAAATACAGGCATTATGTTCCGCCGTACCGATGTTGCAGAAAATGAAGCCGATATTGTTTTAACCCCCCAAACAATTGTGGATACACGGCTTTGTACGGTTGTTGCCAACGAATACGGCCATAAGGTTATGACCATTGAGCATTTAATGGCTGCATTGGCTGCGCAATCTATAGATAATGTGATTATTGAAGTTTCGGGTGTGGAAATTCCGGCTATGGATGGCTCGGCAGATTTATTTATGGATTTAATCGGCGAGGCTGGTATTAAAAACCTATTGGCACCACGCAAAATGGTTAAAATTCTTAAAACCGTACGTGTTGAAGATGCCGGCCGTATTGCAGAGCTTAAACCGGCCGATGCACCGATATTTGGTTTAGAGATTGATTTTGCATCGAAGGCCATTGGTAAACAGCATTTTGAAATTGAAATGAGCGGCGATAATTTTGATAAAGAAATTGCGGGTGCGCGGACATTCGGTTTTGTGCAAGATTTAGAATTGCTTCGTAAAAATGGTTTAGCTTTAGGTGGTTCATTTGATAATGCGGTTGTTTTAGATGGCGATCGGATTTTAAACCCCGAGCCTTTACGTTACGAAAATGAGTTTGTGCGTCATAAAATTTTAGATGCCGTGGGCGATCTTTATGTATCGGGTAAACATATTATGGGTGCATATTATGGTTATAAAAGTGGTCATGAGATGAATAATAAACTTTTACGGGCATTATTTGCCGATGATAGCCAGTATGAAATTATTGATGCGCCTATTGCTTTAAATTTGGCTTTTCGGAGCAACAAACAAGAAAAAATTTGGCAGGAAAGTCGAGTTTCTATCGCTATTTGAAAGTAAAAGTAAAATAATTTAGTTTATTTAACGATAAATACTTTCTTTTCTGTTCATAAAGGTGTAAATTATGTGGCGTCTATAGTTTTTAGACGCCATATGTGTTTGTAAGGCAAAGAGGTTTAATTGTGCGCATAAAACAAATATCTTTTGCAATGGTCATGTTACTAACGGTTTCGGCTTGTGGCGGTAGAGAATTTTTTAAAACAGCTACACGGCAAGAAGCGATGACTCCCGAAAATACCTCGACCAGTGATACTGGCGAACCTAAAATTGCAGCTAAGCAAATTTTCGACTTAGGGGAGCAAGCCGTTGCGGCCAAAGATTATAGTAAAGGCTTAAATTATTATAACGAGACCATCCGCCTATATCCGGGTACCGATTATGCCAACCAAGCCACATTAAAATCGGCTTGGGCACAATATAAACTTGGCCAGCATGATGAGGCTTTAGATACCATAAGCCGTTATACAATCCGTTATCCCAATAGCGATTATTTAGATTATGCTTATTGGCTAACAGGTCTTATTTATTTTGAGCGTATGCCAAACCCACAGCGCGATCAGCGTAATACTTTAAACGCCATGAAATATTTTAAATTGGTCGAAGAAAATTGGCCCGATAGCGAATATGCCAAAGATGCGCGCGTAAAAATGGATATTTTGGTGGATCAGCTTGCGGCAAAAGAAATGGATATCGGGCGCCAATATCTTAAAAATCAAAATTACTCGGCAGCGATTAATCGCTTTCAGTATGTTGTGAGCGAATATGAAACATCGTCACAAACGCCCGAGGCACTCTTTAGAGAGGTAGAGGCTTACAAAGCCTTAGGCTTAGATGCCGAAGCTTTGCGGGTTGCCCAAGTTTTGGGGCATAACTATCCGGGTTCTAAATGGTATGATTACGCCTATAAAACAATTAATGATCAAAAAATCCGTGAATCGCGTTTTCGTAATCCTTTTAACAGAAAAAAAAGTAGCTCGGTAACCGAGTAATGCTTAGCCGGCTTTCTATCCGGAATATTGTCCTAGCCAAAGCGCTAGACCTAGAGTTTTACCCTGGATTATGCGTGTTAACGGGCGAGACCGGTGCAGGGAAATCCGTCCTTTTAGATAGTTTAAATTTGGCCTTAGGTAAACGTGCCGAAAGCCGCTTGGTGCGGGCAGGGGAAGAAGAAGCCGAAGTTTCGGTAGAATTTGAACTCCCTGTTAATCACCCAATTTATCAACAACTTAAGGATTTAGAACTAGCCGAGACTGGTGAAAATCTGATATTTCGGCGCAAACTCACTAATGATGGCCGCTCTAAAGCATGGCTGAACAATCGCCCTGTTTCTTTAAATATCTTAAAATCTATAGGTAATGAATTATTAGAATTTCATGGACAGTTTGATACTCAAAAATTGCTCGATGCCGCGACCCATAAATCTTATTTGGATAAATATGGGCAAAATGAAACTTTATTAGCGCATGTCAAAGAAGCTTGGCAGGGGTGGGGGAAAGCCCAAAAAAAATATAACGATGCTTTAGAGCGCTTAAAAACCCAGCAAAATGATGCCGATTTTATTCGCCATGCGACCCAAGAATTAGAAAATTTAGACCCACAAGTGGGGGAAGAAACGCAGCTTTCTGAGCAACGCCATATTATGAAGCTTTCCCATGAGTTGGTATCGAGCCTTAATCAGTCGGCCGAATATATTGAAGGCGAAAATGGCATATTAATGCTTATTCGCCAAACCCAACGCCGTTTAGAGCAAGCCAATGAAAAAACCGATGGCAAATTAGAAAAGCTTATTCAGCTGTTAGAAGATATTGCCCTAAAAAGTGATGATGCCCTTTATGAATTACAAGAGCAACAGCGCAATTTTGATTTTAGTGCTTACGATTTAGAAAAATTAGAGGATCGGCTATTTGCCTTGCGGGGGGCTGCCCGTAAATATAATGTAACCAGTGATGAACTGGCTGAAAAGCTTGATGAGTTTCGGCAAAATTTAAATTTGATTGACAACAGTGCCGATAGTTTAAAAGCGTTAGAAAAAGAACTTAAACAAGCCAAAGAGCAATATATAACCGCAAGCGATACCCTAAGCGATGCCCGGCAAAAAGCCGCCCAAAAGCTCGATAAAGCCTTAAATGCCGAGCTTACACCTTTGCATTTATCCAAAGCCAGTTTTCATACGCTGATAGAGCCATTATCGGAGCCAAATTGGAATAGCGAAGGCAAGGAATATATCGAGTTTCAGGTTTCTACCCATAAAGGGGCAGCACCGGGGCCCATAGGCAAAATTGCATCGGGTGGTGAGCTTGCTCGTTTTACCTTGGCTTTGCGTATTGTTTTGGCTAAAGTCGATGGTATAATGACCCTTGTACTTGACGAAGCCGATGCCGGAATATCTGGGCGCATTGCCGATGCCATGGGGCAACGCCTAAGTTTGTTAGCCAACGATATTCAGCTTTTGGTTATCACCCATTCGCCCCAAGTGGCAGCGCGTGGTTGGCACCATTGGCAGGTGAGCAAGTTTGAGGATAAATCGGGTATTTATTCGCAAGTTGTGCAGTTAGATGGAATAGCACGTAGCGAGGCCATTGCGGCAATGTTGGCGGGTAAAGAAATTACCGATGAAGCCCGTGCGGCTGCCGATAAATTATTAAATTCTTAAGTGACGGATATCATATGATAACAACACCCTATATTGCCATTGAACCTGCAAAACTATCGCCCAACCAAGCCCAAGAAGAATTGGCATATATTGCAAAAAAAATGGGTGAATTTGATATTGCTTATTATCAAGATGATGCGCCCATTGTGGATGATGCCACTTATGATGCTTATCGTGCCCGGAATTTAGCAGTTGAGGCTATATTTCCGGAGCTTCAACGTGCCGATAGCCCATCCTTAAGGGTTGGGGCAAAGCCACTAGAAGGTTTTTCTAAAGTTACCCATGCGCAGCCAATGCTTTCTTTAGATAATGCTTTTAATGATGATGATATAAGGGACTTTGTCGATCGCACAAGACGATTTTTATCTTTACCCAAAGATGAGAATGTCGAGATTGTGGTTGAGCCTAAAATGGACGGACTTTCCCTTTCTATTCGTTATGAGGGCGGTTATTTAACCCAAGCGGCCACAAGGGGCGATGGGAGTGTGGGTGAGAATGTAACGGCCAATATTCGCACCATAAAATCAATCCCTTTATATATAGAAGGCGCACCGAATGTGCTAGAGGTTCGGGGCGAGGTTTATATGCCGAAATCTGCCTTTGATGCTCTTAATCAGAAACAAGATGAACAAGGGAAAAAACAATTTGCTAATCCGCGCAATGCCGCAGCAGGCTCCTTGCGCCAGTTAGATAGCCGTATTACAGCCACGCGCGATTTGGCTTTTCAGGCTTTTGGTATTGGGGAGATTAGCACGCCTATAGCCAAGGATTGGTGGGGTATTTTAAAATGGTTAGAGGCTAAAGGGTTTAAGCGCAATATGCTTAGCGAAAAATGCCAAAATGCGGCTCAAGCCATTAAAGCTTATAAAAATATAGAAAGTGCACGGTCGGATTTAAATTATGATATCGATGGTGTGGTGTTTAAAATTAATCGGCTCGATTGGCAAGAGCGTTTAGGCCAAGTTTCGCGCTCGCCGCGCTGGGCTATTGCCTATAAATTCCCAGCACAAAAAGCCCAAACCCATGTGGAGGATATTCAGTTTCAGGTGGGGCGTACAGGGGTTTTAACCCCGGTTGCTCATTTAACCCCTATAACAGTGGGGGGTGTGGTGGTACGCCGTGCAACCTTGCATAATATGGATGAAATTGAGCGCTTGGATATTCGGGTAAATGATGATGTGATTATTCAGCGAGCGGGCGATGTTATCCCACAAGTGGTGGAGGTTATTAAAGATAATGACCATGATAATCGCCCCCAAATAGAAGCGCCCAACCATTGCCCGGTATGTCAATCGCCAGTGGTGCAGGTGGAAGACCAAGTGGCTATTCGATGCACAGGGGGAGTATTTTGCTCGGCACAAAGATTACAAAAATTACGCTATTTTGTCTCGAAAGATGCCTTTGATATTGATGGCATGGGTATCCGCCAGCTCGAGCAATTTATCGATAAAGGTTATATAAAAAATCCGGCGGATATTTTTACCCTCAAACAATATAATGACGATATAAAAATAATGGAAGGCTGGGGCGAAAAATCGGTTGAGAACTTATTTGATGCTATTGATAGGCGCAGGCATATCGGCTTAGATCGTTTTATTATCAGCTTGGGCATAGCCGGTGTGGGTACACAAAATGCCAAATTACTGGCTAAAGAATTTAAATCGGCCGATCAATTTTTTATGGCGATGGAGCAACTCACTAACCAACAGCCCGATATTGTAACCCAAATTATGGCCATTGACGGTATTGGGGTAAGTATGATTATTGAGCTCCGGCAATTTTTTAGTGAGGTTCATAATGTTGAGTGGCTTGGGCAATTACAAAAAGAAGTGACGATTGATGATTATATCATTACGGTCAGCGATAATCCCTTTGCCGATAAATCCATTGTGTTTACGGGTAGTATGCAAAATTTAGGGCGTAGGGAAGCCAAAGCTTTAGCCGAAAAATTAGGGGCAAAAGTTGTGGGCTCGGTGAGTAAAAAAACCGATTATGTTGTGGCGGGCGAAAAAGCAGGCTCTAAAGCCACCAAAGCCCAAGAGCTGGGCATTACCATATTAAGCGAGCAAGAATTTATTGATATTGCCGAAGGTAAAGAGCCAAGTAACAATGCTACCCCCCAAGGGGAGTTATTTTAAATAATTTTCTTAACTGATTATTATCTATATCGGATTTATGATAGATTATAACAGATAATAATATGAAAATTTAATTGATGGAACAGCCGATTATAAGCTTAGTGGAACGAAAAGTTGGGCGTTACCCATTAGAGGGGCGCTCCACTTTGCTGATTGACTCTGGCTTGGGCTTGCTTTCTATTGCAGGGGCAATCCATCAGGCGTATCCGGAAATTAAACTATTTGCTATATCCGACCATGAGGGCTTTCCTTGGGGGCCAAGGGAGGTTGATGATTTAATTGAGCGTTGCCTTAAGCTGACCAAAAAGGGGTTAGCCGTTACTAAAGCGGAATCTATTGTGGTGGCTTGTAATACGGCATCAACAGTCGTTATGGAAGCTTTAAGGGATTATTATGATATTCCGGTTGTGGGGGTAATACCCGCCATTAAACCGGCAGCGCAAATGACCAAAAAAGGGGTGATTGGTGTATTGGCAACCGAAGGCACGGTGGATAGGCCTTACATTAATTATTTAATCGATAATTTTGCGGCAGATTGCAATGTGGTTAAGGTGGGCTCGCCCAATTTGGCGGAAATTGCCGAGGATAAATTGCAAGAAAAACCTTTGGACTATACAGCTATTGCCGATAATTTAAAAGCCTTTGAAGAATATGGTGCCGATATTGTTGCCTTGGGTTGCACTCATTACCCGTTACTCATTGCCGAGTTGGAAGCTTTAGCGGAAACCGAAATTAAATTTTTAGACCCCGGCCCCGCTGTAGCTCGCCAATTGGCAAGGCGCTTGGCTGAGGTTGAACCGAAACCCAGCATTTTAACATCATGTTTATATTATACAGGAAAATCCTACCAAATTAGCCCCGATAAACTCAAAAATTTTGGTTTTGACCGTATAGAGCCATTATAAATCGGCTTGGCAAGCAGCTCTACCAGCCGCCACCACCACCGCCACCGCCGCCGCCACCTGATGAGCCACCCCCAGAAGAACCGCCACTATAAGATGAACGTGAGGAGAATGAAGAGCCACTTGATGAAGAAGAGCCTGATGACTGGGCTTGAACATTACTCCGGAAAGAAGAACGAAAGCCTGAATAATCATTACTGCTTATTGTTACTATAGTCGGTCTATCTTGCACAATACCATTTTCAATTGCCGTTGTTAAATAAGATGCCCACTGATTTTGCAAGCCTAAAGCGGTGGCGTAAGGTAAGATTTCTTCGTAATATTTATGGCTCATTTGGGGCGGATTAAGTGCTTTGATTTGTTCTTCCTCCGCTTTTTCTAAATAAAGCTTAAAGCCTTCTATTTCATCTAATAATTTGCGCCCTTTAGGGGTGGGTTGCCCCATGATGCGAAAGAACGCAAAAACAACTAAATAAATGATAGCGATAACAAATACGGTGCGAATATCTTGTACAAAGCCATATATAATTAAAATAAAAAATGAAAAAATTGATAAATTAATCATTGATCTTTTTAATGCTTCCCGGCGTTTATATAGCTTTTCTTCATCCGCTATCTTATCTAAAGTATATTTATATCGCTGGGCAATTTTCGTTATTTGCTGACGATAATTTGAGTTTAGTTTTAATTCATCTGGTAATGAAAGGAGCAGCTTTTGTTCTTCTAACGCTTCTTTTTCATTACCAGTGTTCAGATTGCGGATAACATAATCCGTCCCGATTTTATGCTGATAATTATCAAGCTGTTCTTCTTTGGTAATGGTTATATCTTTATCTAACGAGAGATGAAGAAGTGAGGCCATGAGCAAATCAAAGTCAAACTTTTGATTATATAACATGCCCATTTGTGCAGGGCTTATGCCTTTAGGCGGATAAAATAACGGGATAATTATCCCTTTTTTAGGGTCCTTACCCCATATAAACCATATAATGGATAACCCGATACTAATAAAAAATAAAGCGATAATCGCAAGTTTGGCACTGGTGGGCAAAGGAATAGCATAAAAAAGAATTTCGGCTTTTAATAGAAGCTCCTGTGCTTTGTCCGTTGCGGGTTGGGTGAAAAATCCTTTTTCCATTCCTATGGCAACCGTTAGGCCTTCACGGCGTGTTAAAGGCTGTGTGGTTGTAAATGTAAATTTATTTTCGGCAAGTTGGGTATAAGTATAATCAGCCCCTTGGCTGCCTGTGCGGCCGGTATATCCATAGGCCTCTATAAAAGGGAAATCTTGGGGGAAAGTGATTGTTGTACTGGCATTTAAAATTGGGAAGTCCCAATCATTACCCGTAATATTCCAATATAACTCATCTCGGTCATTGAGATAAATGAGGGCATTACTGACTTTATACCGAATTGTATATGTATATTCACCAGATGGTAAAAGCCTATTTCTATTGCCGATATATAGATAAATATTTTTATTTTTTTCTTGGATAAAAGAATTTTCGCCCACGCCATTTTTAAAAACGGAAAAATAACTATATTTTAAGTTGGTTGCGAATAATCGGTTACCTTTTTTAAAATATTGCGGCAAAACCCTAAAAATTCCCCGTTGAATTTTATTGCCCTCGGCTCTTACCGTAATGGTTTCGGTAATATCTAAGCCGCCATCTTTATCCACAATAATTTGGCTATCAAAATGAATAATTTCCTCTTGGGCAAAACTTGCGAGACCAAAAAAAAGAATGAATAAAAATAAAAACTTCCGCATTATTGATTATTCCTCCTCAAAATAATCGCTCGGTGTAAAACCAAAATAGGGAGCCAACAGATTATTGGGGAAGCTCTCGAGCAAAATATTATAATCGCGCACACAGCCGTTATAATAACGCCGTGCCATTTGCAGTTCATCTTCTAGGGTCATAAACTCACCTTGGAGCGATAAATAACCTTGGGTATCTTTATTATTATCCTTAAGTATCGCAAAAAGCTCTTGGGTTTTCTGATGAAGCTGTTTTTCGATTTTTTGCCGATTATCAGAATTTTCACCCTGTAAGGCGATGGATTGTTTTTGTAGCGATGAAAGCTCAGTTAAAAGCCGATTATCATGGCTTAATTGTTGATCCGCCAAATCATATAAGGCGGGTACTAAATCGGCACGGCGTTTAAGCTGCACATCTACACCACTAAAACCTTCTTTAAGCTGATGATACGCTTTAACCATACGGTTATAAGACATTAGGCAAAATATCGCAATAAAGGCAATGATAAATAATATGATATAATACATTCTCTTCCTACTTTTTTTGGGTTTCATTTATCATAACATGATAATAGATAAAAGCATAAAAAAAGGAGCGCATAAGCGCCCCTTTACAACGAAAGGTTTGTTATGCTTTCCAACCGCCTTTATGCAAATAATCAAAAAAGGCATTAATATCTTTTTGCTCACTTTGTTTAAATTGATTGTCCATCTCAATATCCCAAGCGGGGGCAGGGTTGTTATAAATAACCCCCGTTACTTTAGGAAAGTTTGGGGC
>JBKEAR010000032.1:0-53239 GCA_047972425.1 Alphaproteobacteria bacterium
CAAATGAAACCCCATATAACCGAAAAATAGATAAATTGCGCCCAGCAAAAAAGAAATCGGATTTATTAGGGGAGTGCATGGCTATTATACCGCCAATAAGGGCAAGTATTGTAAAAAATATAGTAAAATATAATAAATGCATATTCATGCTAACCATTGTGACCCCCTGTAAGTCACTTTACGTTTAACCGCTTAATAATAACGGTGGATATTATGTTTTTGTTGATTATGGCCATATATATTCACTTTATATATATTTTTTCGTTATGATTTTAATTATTATTCTCATAATCATATAAGTATTAAAATGCAAAAAACAAGAGGGATATGGTGATGATGAACAGAGTTGGTTGGCAATTATTAAATCATATATTTCATTAAGGTTTAAAATATATGGTGGAGCTAAGCGGGATCGAACCGCTGACCTCTTGAATGCCATTCAAGCGCTCTCCCAACTGAGCTATAGCCCCACAAGCCGATTTGAAACTTATACTGAAAAATGAATGGGCTTGCAACAAAAAAATATAAGAAAATATTTTTTCATTTTAAGTAAGGATAATCTTAATGATCATCCTGTTTTTCTTTTTCTTCAAGACTCATATCTTGCGATACTTCCATCATATCATCATCGTCATCAATATCATCTTCTAAATCAATGACATCATCAATATCAATATCATCAATTTCATCGACTTCATTTTTAACAATTTTCTTTGATGGTTTGGGTGCAGCTTTCTCTTTTTTGGGTGCGGGTTTTTCGGCTTGGTTCGCCCCACATTTTGGGCAAATTACCGGTGACTTTTTTAAATCGTAAAATTTATTTTGGCATTTATAACATGCCCATTTTTTGCCACGTGGATCACTCATTGATATCGTTACCTCTCTATCATAAAAATTTTATAATATAATATTCATTTGCCATGTTATGAATCAAATGTCAAAAACTTTATTTGTTGCTTGTTTAACCACCCAAAATACATTAAGTTTTCAGCAGTTCCATTTTAAGATTAAGGGTTAAAAAATGTCTCAAAACACCCATAGTGCCGTATCTTACCCCACCAATAAAATTTCGAGTTCAATTTTTGTTCCGGGTGATAAATCCATATCGCATCGAGCAATTATGTTGGCATCATTGGCACAAGGTACCAGTTATGTATCGGGGCTTTTAGAAAGCGAAGATGTTATGGCGACCATAAATGCATTTAAAGCAATGGGTGTTATTATCGAAAAACAACCCGATAATCGCTATTGCATTGAAGGCGTTGGTTTAAATGGTTTAAAAGCGCCCCAAAATATCTTAGATATGGGCAATGCAGGCACAGCCATGCGATTAATAGCCGGGATACTCTCGGCACAAAAATTTAATGCCACATTAGTTGGCGATGATAGCTTAAACAAACGCCCAATGGGGCGCATTATCGAGCCATTATCGCAACAAGGGGCAAAAATAGAGGCAACGGGTAATGGCTTGCCTCCTCTGACCATTTATGGCGGGCAAGCAATTAAAGGTGGATATTTTTCGCCCAAAGTGGCATCGGCACAGGTGAAATCAGCCATATTACTTGCTGGTTTATGGGGGGAGAACCCCACCATTGTTCATGAGCCCATACCCACCAGAGATTATACCGAAAAAATGCTCAAAGATTTAGGGGCAAATATCGAGATTATCCAAGATGATAACGGGGGCAAAACCGTTAAGTTGATACCGGGTAATCCGCTGGTTGCACAAGATATCATTGTACCGGGCGATATTAGCTCGGCGGCATTTCCGCTTGTGGCAGCGGCTATTGTGCCCGGTAGCGACTTAACCATTCAAAATGTAGGCATGCACCCAACCCGCGATGGTATTATCCGCTCCTTACAAAAAATGGGGGCAAATATCACCCTCAATTATAAAAATAATAATCAAATTGCCGATATTCATATTGTGTATACCCCCCTTAAGGCAACGGAAATCCCCGGTGTTTGGGCGGCAAGCCAAATAGATGAATATCCGGCTCTTGCCGTTGCTGCCGCTAATGCTGCAGGTGAAACATTAATGACCAATATTGGCGAGTTAAGGGTTAAAGAAAGCGACCGTCTTGATGGTATTGCCCAAGGTTTAAAAGCTTGTGGTGTTACCCTTGAAGAAGGCGAGGATTGGTTGAGGATTACGGGTACGAGTAAGCGAATCGAAGGGGGTGCGGAAATAAAAACCCATTTGGATCATCGTATGGCGATGAGTTTTATTATTGCTGCCATGAATGCAAATAACCCCATAGAGATTGATGATATGCGCCCCATAGAGACAAGTTTTCCGAATTTTGTGCAATTAATGGAACAAATTGGCGGGAATATTGTTGGCAAAAGCGAAAAATAGGCATAACCTATATAGAGTAATAAAATGTTTATAGGAAGTGGAGGCTAGAATGATTATTGCAGTAGATGGCCAAGCGGGGTCGGGTAAAGGAACGTTAGCGAAAGGGTTAGCCCAATATTTTAATTATGCTTATTTAGATACAGGGGTAATCTATCGGGCATTGGGTTATAAGGCCAATATGGAAGGTGTGGCTCTAGATGATGAAGATAAATTGGCCGAACTTGCACTGATTTTAGACGAATCCGAATTTTCTAATCCAAAATTACGCTCCGAGATTGTGGCATCTTATGCATCAAAAGTGAGCCAATATCCAAAAGTGCGTAAAGCTTTATTAGATTATCAGCAAAATTTTGCAAAAAATCCGCCCAATGGTTTTGATGGTGTGGTTTTAGATGGCCGGGATATCGGTACAACAATTTGCCCCGATGCCGATGCCAAAATTTTTGTAACAGCATCGCTTAAAGAGCGCACACGCCGCCGGATTAAAGATTTGCAAGAACGTGGGATTGTTTACGATGCGGATCAGATTTTAGAGGATATTCAAGAGCGTGATCAGCGCGATGCCGGCCGTGCCGAGTCCCCGATGAAAGCCGCTAAGGATGCTTGGATTTTAGATACAAGCAATATGGGTATTAATGATGTTTTAGCGGCAGGGGTGGATTATATACGCTCTAACGCGAAAAAATAGTGATTTTATAGGCAAAAATACTAGATTTTTATTAAAAAACAGCGTATATTATGCGTTCAATATATAAAAGAGGGTGTTGCAATTACGGTTTTCCGTAGGCAACGCCCTATTTATACATTGGTTAATTAATAATTTTTTGGCTATCAATTGTTTATGGGAAAACAAAGCCGAAAAGACCGTTGGAACCAACCAACTGGCCAGAAATTAAAATGAAAGTAAGGAAATTTATATGTCAGAAGAAAATATTTTTGCAGGCGAAAGCTTTGAAGCTTTATTAAATGAATCCGTTCCGGAGGAAGGATTTGAAGGTGGTGTTGTAAAAGGCACAATCGTTAAAATTGATGACGACTATGTGATTATTGATGTTGGATTAAAATCAGAAGGTCGCATTGCAAAAAAAGAATTTGTATCGGCTGGTCAGCAATTCACTTTAGGTGTGGGCGAGCAAGTTGATGTTTATGTAGACCGTTACGAAGATCGTGATGGTGCTATCTCATTATCGCGCGAGAAAGCACGCCGTGAGGAAGCTTGGGTTGAGCTTGAGAAGAAATTTGAAGCCGGTGAACGTGTTAACGGAACAATCTTCCGCCGCGTTAAAGGTGGCTTTACGGTTGACCTTCAGGGCGCTATTGCCTTTTTACCGGGCTCGCAAGTGGATGTTCGCCTTGTGCGCGATGTTGCGCCACTTATGGGGCAAGAACAACCTTTCCAAATTGTTAAAATGGAACGTAACCGCTCTAATATCGTGGTTTCTCGCCGTGCGGTGCTCGAAGAAGACCGTGCCGAAGCGCGCTCAGAGCTTGTTGCCGGCCTAAAAGAAGGTGCCAATGTAGAAGGTATTGTTAAAAATATTACCGATTACGGTGCGTTTGTTGATTTAGGCGGTGTTGATGGTTTACTCCATGTAACCGATATTTCTTGGCGTCGTATTAACCATCCTTCTGAAGCATTGCATATTGGCCAAACATTAAAAGTACAAATCATTCGCTTTAACGAGGAAACACAGCGTATTTCTTTAGGTCTTAAACAATTAGAATCTGACCCATGGGAAAATGTTGCCGATAAATATAAAGTGGGCGAAAAATTTACTGGTAAAGTAACCAATATTACCGATTATGGTGCATTTGTGGAGCTTGATGATGGTATTGAAGGCCTTGTGCATGTATCGGAAATGAGCTGGACACGCAAAAATGTTCATCCGGGCAAAATTGTATCGACCTCACAAGAAGTTGAAGTTGTTGTGTTAGAGGTTGATCAAGAAAAACGCCGCATTTCCTTAGGTATTAAACAAGCAACACAAAACCCGTGGGAAGCTTTTGCTGCTTCGCATCCGGTTGGTGCCGAGGTTGAAGGCGAAATTAAAAATATTACCGAGTTCGGTTTATTTGTTGGCCTTAATGACGAGATTGACGGTATGGTTCATCTTTCTGACCTTTCTTGGGATATTAGCGGTGAAGATGCCATTAAAGAATACAAAAAAGGTGATGTTGTAAAAGCCAAAGTGCTTGAGGCTGACCCTGAAAAAGAACGTGTTTCTTTAGGCATTAAGCAATTATCGGATGATCCGTTTGAATCTGGCCTTGATGGCGTAAAACGCGGTGAAGCTGTTAAAGCAACTGTTACTGAAGTTCAAGAAGATGGCCTTGTGGTATCGGTTGGCGATGGCGCTAAAGGTTATATTCGTAAAGCTGAGCTTGCAAAAACCAGAGCCGAACAAGATACATCTAACTATAAAGTTGGTGATGAAATTGAAGCCCGCGTAACAAAAATTGATCGTGGTAGCCGTAATATCGAGCTTTCGGTTAAAGCATTAGAATTAGCCGAAGAAAAAGCCTTAATGAAAGAACTTTCATCAAGCGATGATAGCGGTGCGGCTTTAGGCGATGCCTTAAAAGAGGCTTTAGCGCGTAAAGACGATTAAAAAAGGGTAATTTTGCTTATTTAAGTTATTATTTTAGGCAAAAAATTATCCAAATAAAAGAAAGGAGTTGCTTTTTTTTGCGCAACTCCTTATTTTATATAGTAAAGAGTGGTGGAGAGTATAAGTAAAAGTTTTGTATTAATAAAAACATTATTTATAACTCGTAGGGTGATAAAGGAATGTTTTTCGTTATTCTTTACTTAATAGCTAATTATAATTATTTATTAGATTACATGGAAAGATAATGACACGTTCAGAACTAATTAACAAATTACAAGAAAAGATGCCTCATCTGAAACCCAGTGAAGTAGAGGCAATTGTTTTAACTGTTTTTGATGAAATCAGTGATAGTTTAGAAAAAGGCGATCGTGTCGAGTTACGCGGTTTTGGTGCTTTTTTTGTTAAAGACAGACAAGCTCGTAAAGGTCGTAACCCACGCACAGGGGACTCTGTTGATGTTCCTGAACGCAAAGTTCCGGCTTTTCGCTCAAGCAAAACACTGTTTGAGAAACTAAACTAATCGCCGAATTTTATAAGGGGGTGTTATGCGCATTATATTATATCCACTAGCAGCTTTATTGCTTATTGTAGCGATTGCTTTTACAGTAAGTAATACCCAGTTTGTTGAGATGGGTATTTGGCCAATGAAACAAACAATTGCTTTACCGGCTTTTGCATGGGTATTAGCAGCTATGTTGGTTGGTTTTATATTGGGTATAATAGCCATGTTATTTACTGGTCAAAAAAAACGTATGCAGCTCCAAATACAAAAAAGGCAAGCCGAGCAGAAATCAAGAGATATTGAGGCCATCAAAGGCGAAGTTGAAGCCCTTGTTGCACAAAGAGAAAATAAAGCTTTTAAAGCGATTGCAAAGTGATAATTTAATTTGTAATGCCTAAGATATTTCTTAAAGTCGTTAAAAAAAGATCCTTGTTCGTAAGGGTCTTTTTTTGATAAATAAAATGATAAGGATATAATGATGCAAGTAAAAATTTGTGGATTAACGACCATAGAAGCCATTGATGCAGTGAATAAATTTGGTGCAGATATGGCCGGATTTGTGTTTGTTGAAAAATCACCACGTTTTATCGGGTTAGAAAAAGCCGCAGAGCTTATGGATGCATTGGATCCGGAAATTAAAAAGGTTGGCTTATTTGTTAACCCAAGTGATGATGATTTAAACGAGGTACTTTCGGTATTAGATCTCGATATCATTCAGCTCCATGGCAATGAGGAACGCCAAAGGGTAGGGGAGATTTACGATATGACGGAAATTCCTATTATTAAGGCCATTAACATTAATGAGGAAGAAGATATTTTTTTAGCCCACCAATATGATGATGTTGCCGATTATATTTTATTTGATGCCCCGCAAATTGGGGAGCAGATGGGTGGAACAGGGCATCGTTTTAACTGGAATTGGCTACAGGATATGGAGCTTGAAAAGCCATGGATTTTAGCCGGTGGGCTAACCCCACAAAATATATTTAATGCGGTGCGCATGACTGGTGCGCAAATCGTTGATGTTTCATCAGGCGTTGAAGCATCAAAAGGCATAAAAGATAGCGATAAGATTGCCGATTTTATTAACGAGGCTCACCGCGCCGCTTACGATGCTTAATCTAAATAATAAGATAATACATAAATGCGCAATGCCGAAGATAGCGGGATTGCGCGATTGTTATCGACTTCTGTAATCAGTTGGCTAAGCGAGCGATTTTGGCTTTTGGCAATTTGTTTTAAAGCCTTCCAATAAATATCTTCTAAAGTAACCGATGTTGCATGCCCCGATAAAAAAACCGAATGTTTTTTAACAATATTATCCGCATTTGCAATTTTTTTTATAATTTCATCATGTTCCATTAGGCATATTCCAAAACTCAATAACCAAATATAGGGCAATTAAAATAAAAATAATGCCACATATGATATCTAGCCATTTTTGCACAAATGGATTATTTAACCAAGTTGAAATTTGCCCAGTAAATAAAACCAAAAGCATTTGCCAAATAAAATTAATTACTAATAAAATTGCGGTAAATTGTAAAAGTTGAGGGGCAATCGGCTGATCCATATTCAAAAAGCCCGAAAATAGCACCACAAATAAAATAATCACTTTGGGGTTGGTTATATTGGTTATGAGTGCTTGCGTAAAGGCTGATTGTTTTTTTAGGGTTATATTGGGCTGGTTTATCGAAATATTATGGTTTGTGGTTATCATCTTTATGCCCAAATAACCAAGCCATAATGCACCACATATTGCAACAATGCGCATGGCCGTGGGTGAGCTGCTCACCAGTGCCGAAACTCCAATTAAAGCCAATAATAAATGGAATAACAGACCAGTTTGTATGCCCATAACCGTTCTAGTTCCGGCCTTTATGCCATCGCTAGCTGTATTTTTTAAAATCAGTAATGTATCGGGACCCGGGCTAATAACAATAGAAATACAAGTAAGCGATAGTGCAATAGCTGTCGAAAATGGTATCCACATAATGAACCTAAAAGTTTTTTTGAGGGTTTTTATTTTTAATGTTAAGATAACAATAAAAAAAAGGAATTAGCAATGCAAAATTACATCGGCACAGTTGTTTGGAACGAACTACAAACCCAAGAAGTTGTTATAATGAAAAATTTTTATGAAGCACTTTTTGGTTACGATTGGCATAAGGTTCCTTTAGATGACCATATTGCTTATAATATTGCCATGGTCAACAATGTGGGGAGTATGGGGCTTGTTCAGCTACCACGTATTGTTGCCGATGCCGGCGGGCAGTCTTTTCATATTTATTATATTGCCGTAGATAATTTAGAAGAAACACGCGAAAAAGCGGTTTCTCTGGGTGGGCATATTGTTGTAAATGAAATTATGATGGAGAATATGGGGCGGTGGTGTATTCTTGTTGATCCATTTGGCGCGGCATTTTGTATTATAGAGGTTCAGGGTATGTCTATAAACCCACGTGCTAAAGAGCAAGGGCGTTATTGGCACCATGAGGTTATTGCAAAAGATGTTAAAGATTCGGCATTGTTTTATGGCCAATTATTCGGTTGGAAGATTGAGCGCGTAGAAACAGATAGCCAGACCTATTATCGGGCAAAGGATAAAAACGATGTTGATATTCATATTCATTTTATGCCCATGGACGAGCGGCTAAAAGTTGCAAATATTAATGATTTTTGGTTGGGTTTTATTTATTGCGACCATGTCGATGCTCTTTGTGAAACGGCCATACAAAAGGGGGCAACAATCTTATTGGACCCAACCGATGTTGCTTCAATTGGGCGTTATGCATGGTTATCCATGCCCGACCATAGTATTTTGGGCCTTGTTACGCCGATGGCAGATATTTGAGTATCACCATAATCACAACCACAATCAAGCTGATTAAAAATAAGAATTTTCGGGTAGTTTTAAATATAAAGCGTATACAAAATAAAATAATGGCAATAACAATTGCAACAATGAGCGATGCAAAAAGCGGATCCATAAGCAATTAATCTTTTTGGCCATAAGCCAAGTTATAAAATGCTCCCACAAATATAGCGCCACCAATAAAATTACCAATAGTTACGGGTATCAGATTATTGACAATGGCATTATAAAAATTGATATGGGCATAATCGCTCGCTTGTGCACCAATAGCCGACCATAAATCCATGGGCAAAGCCTCTTTAACAAACAATGCTAAGGGTAATAAAAACATATTGGCAACCGAGTGCTCAAACCCGCCCGCGACAAAGGCGGCAATTGGTAGCATAAGCGATGAAATTTTGCCAATGGCGGTTTCAGAGCCCATTGACATCCAAAAAGCCAAACATACCAAAAAGTTACATAATATGCCTAAAGAGAGCGCTTCTATAAATCCGTGCTGCATTTTGGCCGAGCCAATATGCAAAATACTATCGGCCACCACACCACCACCTTGTAAATGGACTTTACCTAATATCACAAAGGCCAAAAAGATCATTGCGCCAATAAAATTAGCAAAATAAACATTCATTAAATTTTTGCTAAAAGCCGATGCAGACATTTTTTTATTTATAACATTAATTGCCAGCATTGTGTTCGATGTATAAATATCGGCACCGCCAACGAGTACCAAAACAAATCCGGTGGTAAAAACAAGCGACCCGAGCAGCTTTTTTAAGCCATAAAAAATTGCTGTATCACCGGCAGAAATGATAATATAAAATAAACCGGCAATGGCAATAAATGCACCGCCATAGGCACCCAAAATGAAATTGCTTTTAAAAGAACGCTCAATTTTCAGCTGATTTTTGTAAATGATTCTATTTAATATCTGATGAGGTGATGCTAATTGCGGCATTTTTTTTGCTCCGTTTTTTGGTGAGATTAATCCATAGTCATAATAGGGGCAAGAAAAAAAATTAGTTTTTTTCAAGAAAGAAAAAAGGCGGATAATATAATCAAAATTTGCATTAAAAAAAATTTATTTGCATAAATAATAAACAAAATTGAGTCAGTTTGAGTAGTATGCCAATTTTTTTTTCATTTTAATATTTTTTTTAAAGATTAGCGCTTGGGAAAGCCTCAAAAAATCTGTATAGAATAGCCATTCGCAGATAATTGTAAGAGGAGTTTACCTATGAGTGGTCGTGATACCCGCACAGCGAGTCAACAGATTATTGGTAATAAAGAGCGGGTTATTTCGCATTCATTTGCCATGATTGTTATTGCTTCTTTAATTGGCATTATTGCCGCAACATTGCCCGCTGGTTTAGGCTGGCAATATTTTTTAGAGCTACCCGGGTTAGCGCGCATTTCCATTGGCATTGTTGTTTTTGCTGCTTTTTTATGGATTACCGAGGCCATTCCGGCTTATGCGGTATCGCTTGTTGTTATTGGGCTTAACGTCCTTTTGCTTTCCTCTACCGGGTTTGGCGGGGCAGATGCCAACGGGTTTAACATATTTGGCATGGGCGATATTTTAACGCCCCAAGGTGTTCAGGCCGATTCCGCCTTAACTTTTAGCCAATATTTACTGCCATGGGCTAGTAATTTAATGTGGTTATTTATGGCTGGTTTTATGTTGGCCGAGGCTTTAACCAAAACCAAGTTAGATATCCGCTTTGCCCGCATTATCATGAAAGCCGTTGGTACAAAACCGATAAATGTGCTTTTGGGGGCTATGGGTACAACCTTTTTGCTCTCTATGTTTATGTCGAATACCGCTACAGCAGCCATGATGATTGCCTTAATGGCGAGCTTTGTGCGTACGCTCCCCCAAGGTGAGCCTTTTGCAAAAGCCTTATATATTGGTGTGCCCGTGGCCGCCAATGTGGGCGGTATGGGTACAATCATTGGTACGCCCCCCAATGGTATTGCGGTAGAGGCACTCAATAATGTTGGGGTGCATATCGATTTTATTACATGGACAATCATTGGTTTTCCGGTGGCTCTTATATTATTTGCAGTGAGCTTAGTGGCCATATGGTTTTTTTATCGGCCCACAATCTCTAAATTTGAAATTGAGTTTGAAGAAGATGGTAAATTACCCGATGACGCCACGCCCGAAGAGATAGCCGTACAAAATAAAAAGAATTTAGAGCGTAAAATTACCATTGCTGTTTTTGCACTTACGGTTATCCTCTGGATTACCGGTAAGCTCCATAATATCTCAACCTATGTTATTGCGCTTATTCCCATTGTGGTTTTGGGTGCAACATCCATTGTAGATGCCAAAGGCTTTCGCAAGCTCCCATGGGATGTTCTTATGCTCTTAACCGGTGGTCTTTCTATGGGGGTTGCTATCGAGCGCACCGGTTTGGGCTTATGGTTAAGCGGCCTTGTGCCTGCCGATGTCGACCCGCTATCGACATTATTAATTGTTATGCTTTTGGCTCTTGTAATGTGTAACTTATTGTCACGTACAGTAACGGCGTCTATTTTAATCCCGATTGCGATTACAATGTTCCCAAAAGATATGCTATTTGATTATATTCCGATTGTTGCTTTGGTTTGTTCTACGGCGATGATGCTCCCAATTTCTACACCGCCAAATGCTGTTGCTTTTGCATCGGGGCGTTTAGAAACCAAAGATTTTATGAAAATTGGCTCGGTTCTGATTATTGTTGGCCCAATTGTCTCTTTAGGTTGGGGCTTATTTATTATACCGTTTTTAGGCCATTAAATATAAAATATGCATAATTGTTGCGCTTCGATAAAAAAAGCCCGAATTTGCGGGCTTTTTTACATAGGTGCTTAATAAGATAAGTCAAAAAAATTCATTATTTAAAAAAATAATTATTATCTGCTGTTGTTTTTGTTTTTTCTATTGGATATGCTGATAGTAATTCGTAAATATATATTTATATGTTATTGGGGTAAATTTACGAGGTAAATTGTTATGATAGAGGAGAATAATTGATGAGTGGTCGTGATACACGAACGGCAAGTCAGCAGATTATCGGGAGAAAAGAGCGCGTTATAGGGCGTTCTTTTATAATGATTTTATTTGCAGCGATATTGGCTGTATGTGCCGCAACATTGCCTGCATTATTGGGTTGGGGCTATTTTCAGGAGTTACCTAATCTTGCCCGTATTTCCATTGGTATTGTGGTGTTTGCCGCATTTTTATGGATTACCGAGGCTATACCGGCCTATGCGGTATCGTTAGCTGTTATTGGCTTAAACGTTCTTTTACTTTCTTATACCGGTTATGGTGGTGCAGCCTTTAAGGGCATGAATATTTTTGGTATGAGCGATATTTTAACCGATACGGGTGTGCAATCGGGGCAAGCTTTAAACTTTAGCCAATATTTATTACCTTGGGCCAATAATCTGATGTGGTTATTCATGGCCGGTTTTGTTTTGGCCGAGGCTTTAACCAAAACCAAGTTGGATCTCCGCTTTGCGCGTATTATTTTAAATGCCGTTGGTTCTAAGCCGCGCAATGTGTTGTTGGGGGCGATGGGGGCAACATTCTTTCTTTCCATGTTTATGTCTAATACCGCAACAGCAGCCATGATGATTGCCTTAATGGGTAGTTTTGTGCGCACTTTACCCAAAGGCGAACCCTTTGCGAAGGCGCTATTTTTAGGTGTGCCGGTTGCGGCAAATGTGGGTGGTGTTGGTACTATTATTGGTACCCCGCCCAATGGTATTGCGGTAGAAGCCTTAAACCAAGCCGGTGTGCATATCGACTTCTTAACATGGATGTATATTGGTGTGCCTGTGGCTTTTGCTTTATTTGGATTAGGCTTTATTGCCATTTGGTTTTTATATAAACCCACCATTGATAAATTCGAAATGGAATTTGATGATGATAAACCACTGCCTGATGACGCAACACCAGAGGAAATTGCCGTACAGCGCAAAAAGAATATCGAGCGCATCATTACACTTTCGGTATTTAGCTTTACTGTATTTATGTGGGTAACATCAAAAATTCATAATATATCTACCTATGTCATCGCGCTTATACCTATTGTGTTATTGGGTGTAACTTCTATTGTGGATGCCAAGGGTTTCCGCAAATTACCATGGGATGTCCTTATGCTCTTAACCGGTGGTCTTTCCATGGGGGTGGCCATAGAAAAAACAGGTTTAGGTTTGTGGATGAGCGGCCTTGTGCCCGATGGCGTAAGCCCATGGGCAACCTTTATTATCGTTATTATATTAGCCATTGTTATGAGTAACTTGCTTTCGCATACGGTTACAGCGTCGATTCTTATACCCATTACCATCACCATGTTCCCCCATGATATGCTTATGGCTTATATTCCGGCCATTGCGCTTACAACATCTTGTGCGATGTTTTTACCAATTTCTACACCACCTAATGCGGTATCTTTTGCCTCGGGGCGTATAGACACCAAAGATTTTATGAAAATTGGTGGGGTAATGGCGGTTATTGGTGTGATTATTGCTGCCGGATGGGGTGTAATTATTGGCCGTATATTAATGTAAAATAAAATTATCTTCATTATTGAGAAAAAAGATAAAAAAAGAGCCTCCGTAAGGAAGCTCTTTTTTTGGATATATTATATATTCTCATGCCCTTTTCCGTAGGAGGAAATATTTATTAAAGGGTAAAAGGATATATAACGAACGATATAAACTTTAACATACTATGCTAAAGAATAAATAATTATAATATATATGTTCAGGGGTATGTCAATAAATAAAATAAATTTTGCAAAAAAAATAAAAACTCCTTGGAAATATTTAAAAAATTTGTTAAAGCTTTTTTTAGCGAAGGGATTCGCAAAACGATATAAACAATTTATTATATAAGGACATAGATTATGTTAAAGAAAATGCTTTTGGTTGCAGCAGGTCTTTCTGTTGTGGCATCTGCTGCGCAAGCGCGCGAAGAAATCCGTATTGTTGGTTCATCGACTGTTTACCCATTTGCGTTTAAAGTTGCCGATGACTTCGGAAGAAACTCTGATTACAAAAGCCCTGTTTTAGAATCAACTGGCTCAGGCGGCGGATTAAAATTATTCTGTGCGGGCGTTGGCGAAGAACATCCCGATATTACAAATGCCTCTCGGGCAATTAAAGATAAAGAAATTGCACTATGTAAAAGCAATGGTGTAACCGATATTATGGAAGTTAAAATCGGTTATGATGGCATTGTTATTGCCGATAATTTAAGCGGCCCCGACTTTGCTTTAACCAGAGAACAGCTATTTAAAGCGGTTGCTGCCCAATTACCCGATGAAAGCGGTAATTTAGTGCCCAACCCCAATACCACTTGGGATCAAATTGATGCTTCTTTACCCAAAGAAAAAATTGAAATTTTAGGCCCACCACCAAGCTCGGGTACGCGTGATGCTTTTGTTGAGCTTGTAATGGAAGAAGGCTGCGAAGAAATCGGCGCTATTGCCGCCTTAGAAGGTGATGCCAAAGATGCCGTTTGTACAACAGTACGCTCCGATGGCCTATATATCGATGCCGGTGAAGATGATAACCTGATTGTTACAAAATTAGAGGCTAATCCGGCAGCTGTGGGTATTTTTGGTTATTCATTCTTAGCCCAAAACCCCGATAAAATTAAAGGCGCAACTATCGAAGATGTTGCCCCAAGCTTTGAGGCCATTGCCGATAGTAGTTACCCGGTCTCTCGCCCCTTATTCTTCTATGTTAAACTCGCCCATAACGGCGTGGTTGATGGCTTGCAAGAATATGTTGAATCTTTCTTAAGCGAAAAAGCCATGGGCGAAGACGGTTATCTGGTTGAAGAAGGCTTAATCCCTTTACCTGCGGAAGATCTTGAAGCTATCCGTATGACGGCAGAAGAATTTACTTCGAACTTACCTGTCGAATAATGCCGGTAAAGCATTAAAGTTTTTGGGTTAGGGCAACCTAACCCAAAGCTTTTTATTTAGATTGGGGAGATCAGATGCCTTTAATGAATATTCAGTTCTATTGGCCATTGCTTATTATTGGCCTAGGCGCTTTTGCATTTATTTTTGCCCGTGCAAAAGCCCGTATTTTAAGAGGTAAAAGCCGTATGGCTTCGTTACCGGGGCAATATGGTACATGGCTGATGTTATGGTGCATTATTCCGTTAACAATTGTTGCTATTGTTTTTTCTATATTTGGCAATAATTGGATTCGCTCGCAAATTCATCACCAAGTGACCGAGGTTATGGTCAGCGAGGCCAAAGCCAATAATCCGAATGAAGATGTTAAGATTGCCAAAGCTTTAATTGATGCCCGCGCCCATAGTGTGGATAGTTATGCCAGCCAAATTGCTGCCGGCCATGTTGATGGCGAAGGTAGCCGATTAATCCAAGGTGCGTATTTAAATATTGCCCATAAAGCGGCAGGGCTTAAAAATATTATTGGGTGGAGCCGCATTGCCACATTAACAATTATTGGGCTGGCAACTATTTTATGGGGCTATAAAAAAGTGAATAGCCATTTAAAAGTACGCCCGCAAAATGAGGCTATCTATAATATATTTTTACTATTAGCCTCGAGTTTTGCCGTATTTGTTACCATTGGTATTTTTATATCGCTATTTATTGAAAGCATGCATTTTTTTGCAAAAATCAATATATTCAGTTTTTTATTCGGTACCGAATGGAATGTGCAATCGGGCGATAAATACGGGGCAATCCCGCTATTTATCGGCACTGCCATGGTGGCAGCCGTTGCCATGGCAGTAGCGACGCCCATCGGGTTGCTTTCGGCCATTTATATGTCCGAATATGCATCGCCCAAAATACGGGCGGTACTCAAGCCGGCTATTGAAATTTTAGCCGGTATCCCCACCGTGGTTTACGGGTTTTTTGCCGTGGTAACTGTGGGCCCGATTGTAAAGGCCATATTCGGTATACGTGCCGATAGTATTATTGTGGCGGGTATGGTGATGGGTATTATGATTATCCCTTATGTATCATCACTTTCAGACGATGTCATTTCGGCCGTGCCCCAACGCTTAAGGGACGGTGCATTGGGTTTAGGCTCTACACCATCGGAAACCATAACCCGTGTGGTTTTTCCGGCAGCTTTGCCGGGGATTATCGGGGGTGTTTTATTGGCGGTTTCACGGGCTATTGGCGAAACCATGATTGTGGTTATGGCATTATCGCGTGCGCCAAGCGATAAACTCTTCCCGGGTTTAACCGATTCGACCACAACCGTTACGGTAACCATTGTTGATGCTTTAACCGGGGATAACGAGTTCGATTCGCCCAAAGTGCTTTCGGCCTATGCCTTGGCGCTTACCTTATTTTTAGCCACTTTACTCTTAAACATACTTGCCCTTTATATTGTTAGAAAATACAGAGAGACCTATGACTAATATTGCAAAAACCACGCAGAGTGAAAGACCTGCCATAAAAGATGCGGTGCGCAAAACATTAGGCCGCCGTTATGCTTTCGAAAATATTTTTAAAGGTTTGGGTATGGGGGCTATTGTGCTAGCCATGACCATTTTGGCTTTTTTGCTTTACTCGTTAGTGAGCAAAGGGGTTGGGGCTTTTCAGCAAACCCATATTGCCCTTAATATTTCTGTACCCGATATGGTTATTGTAAAACCCAGTGTGCAAAGAGACCCCAATAGCAATAGTATCATTAAAGATGCCGATGGTAATTATATGTTCGATTTTTCTTCCTCACCGGTCAAAAATATTCCGTATGAGCGCGAAGGTCGAAACAAAATCCGCTTTAACTTGGCCAATTTGTCCCATAGTGAATATCGCTCGGTAATGGAAGCCGCAGAATCCGCCACATTTACAAACCCGTTAAATGCAGCCATTCGGGGGGTTACCGATGACCGTAATGCTTCTAAATTGGTGAATATCGGTGCCGAAGCCAAAGTAAAACAATATTTTAAAAGTCACCCCAAAGCCATGGGAGAAACAGTGCGTATTAACGTACCTGCCCAAGCCGATTTTGACTATTGGTGGCGCCATGGTGGTAAAAATGCCCAAGAAAATATGCAAAAAATTGATCATCAGATTGCCACCGCAACGGATGCCAACCTTAAAAAACAATATCAAAATGATCGCTTGCGCTTAATGGGGCGTTTTGGCTCTTTAATGCCGGTGATTAATCAGTTAGATGAACAAGGTTTATTTTCGGTGAAGTTTTCGGCACGTGTCTTTACCAATCTCGATGCATCCGAGGCCGATTATGCCGGCTTACGCTCGGCCATTATCGGCACAGCCTATACCATGTTTATTACATTTTTAATCAGCTTTATCTTTGGTATCGCTGCCGCCGTTTGGTTAGAGGAATTTGCCCCAAAAGGCCGATTATCGGACTTTATAGAGGTGAATATTAATAATCTGGCGGCTGTTCCATCAATCGTTAAAGGCATTTTGGGTTTATTGGTGTTTCAGACTGCCTTGGGTATTCCTCGTGGCACACCTATTTTAGGCGGCATTGTGCTCTCGCTCATTGCCATGCCCACCATTATTGTGGCATCGCGTGCGGCCATTAAAGCCGTGCCCTCAAGCTTAAAAGATGGTGCATTGGGGGTAGGGGCATCTAAAATGCAGGCGGTGTTCCAACATGTTGTGCCCGCGGCATTGCCGGGCATGCTTACCGGAACCATTATTGGCCTTGCCCAAGCTTTAGGCGAAACCGCACCGCTTTTAATGATTGGTATGAAGGCCTATGTGCAAACACCGCCTACAGGAATAGACGGATTTACCGAATCGGCCACAACCATAGCATCAACCATTTATAACTGGTTTTCGCTTGGTAAAGACAGCTTTAACGAGTTGGCATCGGCCGCTATTTTGGTTCTGTTATTCTTTTTGTTATGTATGAATGCGCTTGCTGTATATTTGCGCAAGAAATTTGAGTTGGATTGGTAATATGAAAACAACAACAATCAATTATAAAGAAAATCATCCCCACCCCGAGGTGGCCATGGATACAAAAGATATATTTGTGCATTATGGCGATTTTGAAGCCATCCATGGGGTGAGTATGAAGCTGCATAAACATTCGGTTACATCGCTTATTGGGCCATCGGGCTGTGGTAAATCGACCTATTTGCGGGCATTAAACCGCATGAATGACACTATAGAAGGCTGCCGCGTAACCGGAGAGATTATGATGGACGGCCAAGATGTAAATTCTAAAGCGGTCGATGTGGTAGAGCTAAGGGCAAGGGTGGGCATGGTTTTTCAGAAACCCAATCCGTTTCCAAAGTCAATTTTTGATAATATCGCTTACGGACCCCGGCTTCATGGTTTGGCAAAATCGAAAGGGGAGCTTAAGGATATTGTAGAGCAAAGCTTAGAGCGTGCAGGGCTGTTAAAAGAAGTGCATGATCGGTTAGATCAGCCCGGTACCGGATTATCGGGCGGGCAACAGCAGCGTTTATGTATTGCGCGTGCTATTGCGGTAGAGCCAGAGATTATTTTGATGGACGAGCCATGCTCGGCGCTTGACCCCATTGCTACCGCCACTATTGAGGAGCTGATTTTTGAGCTCAAAGAAAAATTTACCATTGCCATTGTAACCCACTCTATGCAGCAAGCTGCACGGGTATCGCAATATACAGGTTACTTCCATTTGGGCGATTTGGTAGAGTTTGGCCATACATCTTTGGTATTTGAAAATCCAAAAGAAAAACTCACACGCGACTATATTACGGGTCGGTTTGGGTAAGGAGAAATATAATGAATGATCATATTTTAAGTGCATTTGACGATAATATTGAGCGCCTCAATAACATGCTGATGGATATGGCGAATTTGGCGATTATCCAAAATAATGCGATGTTAAAGGCTTATCAGGATTTCGATAAAGATTTGGCCGATAAAGTCATTAAAGCCGATCATAGCATCAATATTAAAGATATGGATATTGATAAACGGGCTTTACGCATCATTTTACGCCATCAGCCCATGGCCGAGGATTTGCGTTTGGTAATTACGGCACCCAAGGTTTCTACTAATATCGAGCGTATTGCCGATGGCGCTAAAGCCATTGCTAAAATGATTATCCGCCAAGATAAACCACTCACTTTAGGTAATAATACCATTATTACCATGGGGCAAACTGTTAATGTGATGTTTAATGATGTGATGGAGGCTTGGGTAGAGCGTGATGAGCTAACAGCCATTGAAATTCGCGAGCGTGACCAACGGGTTGATGAACTTTATCGCAGTTTATTCCGCGAGCTGATCTCATGGATGATTGAAGACCCGCGCAATATTACATCGGGCATTACGGCATTGCTTGCAGCACGTTATATTGAGCGCGCGGGGGATCATATTTGTAACATTTGCGAGGCTATCTATTTTGTCTCTACCGGGCGGCGGTTAGAGCGTGTGATAGAAGAAGAAAATGACGAACCGTTTGATATTAACGTGCTCGAAGGTGTTGCGCCAAAAGATATTGTGCGCTTAGAAGATACAAGCGAAGATGATATTGGCCCCATTGTTGGTGATGATGTGAACAAAAATAAACAATTATAATCCGCAATAAACCATTTTTATCCGCAATATCTTTGTTTCGCTCAGGTGAATTTGGGAAAATTAGGCAATAATTAAAAGGGTAAGAATGGTTTGTTCTTACCCTTAAAATATCATTTATCGGCCAATAATGGATTATTTTGGCTAATGCTGGTCGTAAATATCGCTTAATGCTTTGGCTGTATCCCTCAATAAGGGGAATAATGGCTGTAGGTCATCAATGGATTTACGAATGGTCAATGAATGCACAAATAAGCTAGATGTCATAATGCCTTCGTTATCCAAAACCGGTACGGCAATAGCAATCATTCCGTTTAAAAACTCTTCATTATCAATAGCATAACCCTGTTTGCGAATTTTTTTAAACTCGGCTTCAAAGCCATCAACAGAGGTAATTGTATTTTTAGCCAGCTGCTTAATTGGTAAATGATGCAGCACTTTTTGGCGCTTAGCTTTCGAAAGCCGGCTTAAATATAGCTTTCCGCTTGCTGTAGCATATATGGGTACACGGCTGCCAGTGGGGAGGTTACTGCGTAAAAGATGGTCGGTCATCACTTGGTCGTAATATACCATATCCACGCCATCGGCCACGGAAATCCCACAGGTTTCATCAATTTTATCGGCAAGCTCTTGTAGTATTGATTGGCGAATAACCTTATAACGACTACCCCGAATAATGCCAAAAGCAATTTTATTTAAATTAACATCGGGTACCAAATTCCCCCTTGGGTTTGCCTGTATGTAACGCTCAAGCTTAAGTTGTGCAATAATGCGATGCACTGTTGGTTTTGGGATATCGAGCTCGTAGGCAATATCCGATGGCGAACGTGGTTGATCCGCAAAGGCAATAACCTCAATTATTTTTAATATCCGAAGATGCGATGAGTCTTTATTTTCAGGCATGTTTTATTCTTTGCTTCTCTGTTTCTTTTATCGGGCGTAAGCGATCTAACGCTTCTTTTTTAATTGTATAATTTGCCCATGGTAATGCGTTTAAATCGGACTGCTGTAAAATATCACGGAGTATTTTAGGGCCATACAGATGCACCCGTTTATCATCGGTTTGAGACATTAATATACATGATGTTTTCGGAAATAAATAACGGGCCTGACCCAAAGCTATTTTTGCACGTTCTTTATCGCTTGTTACCTCGTAAGGTACGGCCACAACAGCAAAAGTAGCGCCTTTAAAATCACATATAGCAGCTAAAATCTTCATTCGTAAACAATCCTTATTTTCTAATAACTCATAATTTAAAATATTTTTAACCGAATGCCAAGTGAAAGCGTAAAATTTAAGCAATTGGTGATTATTTTTTTATCATATTATAGAGAATAGCATGAAAATATGGAGATTTTAGGATAGCGATGGTTTCGTAATTGAAAATATTATTCGAATATGAAAAATGGAATTGACAATAAAATGAACTCCAGTACACTAAAGTGGTAATAAATAATATAAAAAGTAAGAGCCATATTATGTTCGGGTTAAAAATCACCTAAATATCGGAGGATGCGTTAAATGAGCGGAAAATATATTTTAAGTTTAGACCAAGGAACAACCAGCAGCCGGGCGATTCTGTTTAATCATGCGGGTGAGGTTTGTGGTATGGCACAGCAAGAATTTACCCAAATTTATCCCAAACCCGGTTGGGTAGAACATGATGCAGACGAGATTTGGCAATGCCAGCACCAAGTGGCTCAAGATGTTTTATGGAATACCCAAATTGCCGCTAAAGATATTGCGGCTATCGGTATTACGAATCAGCGTGAAACTACGGTAATATGGGAGCGTGCAACCGGAAAGCCAATCCATAACGCTATTGTATGGCAAGACCGCCGAACTGCGGGTTTATGTGATGAATTGAAGGCACAAGGATATATTGAAACCTTTAAGCAAAAAACGGGTTTGGTGCTCGATGCTTATTTTAGCGGTACAAAAATTAAATGGCTTTTAGATAATGTAGCGGGCGCGCGCCAAAAGGCCGAGGACGGGGAATTGGCTTTTGGTACGATTGATAGCTGGCTTATTTGGCAGCTTACAGGTGGTGCGGTGCATGTAACCGATGAAACCAATGCCGCGCGCACTTTGCTGTTTAATTTGGCTGAGGGGCAATGGGATGATGAATTACTGAAAATTTTGGATATTCCGCCGCAAATTTTACCAAAAGTTGTAAAAAGTTCGCAAATCATTGGCGAATCAAAGGCCGAGCATTTTGGCACGCCCATAACAATTGCAGGTATAGCGGGTGACCAGCAAGCGGCAACCATGGGTAATGCTTGCACTAAAGCGGGTATGTTAAAATCTACCTATGGCACAGGCTGTTTTATGGTAATGAATACAGGGGAGACCCCGCAACCATCAGATAATAATATGCTTACAACCATGGCATGGTCCACCCCGAAAAAGCGCTTATTTGCGCTAGAGGGCTCTAGTTTTATATCGGGTGCGCTTATCCAATGGTTACGCGATGGCTTGCGCATTATTAATACCGCACCCGATGTTGAAACTTTAGCCAAAACCGTACCCGATAACGGCGGTATGGTCTTAGTGCCGGCCTTTGTGGGCTTAGGCGCACCCCATTGGGATCAATATGCGCGTGGAACAATTATGGGGCTAACCCGTGGTATTGAGCGTGGGCATTTTGCCCGTGCGGCATTAGAGGCCATGGCGCTACAAACCTATGATATTTTGCGGGCAATGGAGCGCGATAGCGGTATTGCGGTAACATCAATGCGTGCCGATGGCGGTGCTGCGGCCAATAATTTACTTATGCAGTTGCAGGCCGATATTTTAGATATTCCGGTAGAGCGCCCCAAAACCTTAGAGACCACGGCTTTAGGTGCGGCCTATTTGGCAGGGCTTGCCGTGGGTTATTGGCAAGATGAAAGCGAAATTGAAAGCCAATGGCAACTCGGGCGGCGGTTTGAGCCGAGTATGACAAAAGAGCAACGAACAAAGCTTATTCATAATTGGCACCGAGCCATTGAGCGCTCAAAAGCTTGGCAAGAAGAAGATTAATCTTCGGTTATATTTATAAATTACAACGCCTAATTTTATTAGGCGTTTTTTTGCATGATATAAAAAATGAGTGGAAATATTTTTATAAATGATGTATTTTTAATCATTAATGATGTATGTGCATCAAAAAAAGAAGCTGAAAAGGGAGAGCCACAATGAAAGTGACTGTGCATGATGTCGCAAAACGGGCAGGTGTTAGCTCGGCAACGGTGGACCGCGTATTAAATGGGCGCAAAGGTGTGCGCGCATTAACGGTAGAGCGTGTGCAAAATGCGGCCTTAGAGCTGGGTTATGTGCCCAACCGTTTGGCAAGCCGCCTAGCAAAGGGCAAAAAATACCAAATTGGTTTTATTTTACCCCAAGGCCCCAATTATTTTATGAAAAAACTTGCCCATGCTGTTGAAATACGTAAAGAGGCTATGGCGGCAGAAAATATAATATTAGATGTTGTCTTTTTAGATATTTGGGATAGCCGCGCCCCCGAAAAACTTTTAGATATTGCCCATGGTTATGATGCACTTGCCGTTGTTGCGGCCGATGATGCCAAGGTGAATTATGTGATTAATCAGTTAAGTGAGCACATGCCTATTATTACTTTGGTGTCCGATGCACCGGCATCGCATCGGGCGGCATATGTGGGTATTGATAACATGGCAGCAGGGCGCACGGCTGCAAGCTTAATTGGGCGTTTTTTACCCAAAGATAATCCGGCAAAAGTTGCCATTATTATGGGCAGTGCGGCATTGCGCGACCATGCCGAGCGCAAAGCGGGCTTTGAGCAAGTGATCCATCATGAATATCCGTATTTAAAGATTTTATCGCCGGTTTATGGTTATGATGATTTTGAAAAAGTTTATCAATATTTGGATGAATTATTTAGGGAACATGCCGATATTGATGCCATTTATTCTTTAGGGGCAGGGAATCGCGGATTGGTGCGATTATTAGAGGAACGCCAAAATAAAAAGAAAATTCAGGTTGTGGCGCACGAGGTTACAGAGGTAAGCCGCAAAGCGCTTATCGCGGGTTATTTCGATGTCGTATTATCACAAAATGTCGAAAGTGAAATTCAGCAATCCATTGAAATTTTATTGAATATTCTAGAAAATCGTATCAGCAAAAATTTAATAAAACCCAATATTCAGATTTTTTTACGCGACAATTTACCCTTGTAACAAAAATATTTACTGAAATACTTGACGGCAGATTATAAATATGCCTTAATTTGATGATAAATGATGAACGATAATCAAAAATAAATTAGGGATGGTAAATGTATATAGGAATCGATATTGGTACATCGGGTGTGAAATCGGTTTTAATGGATGATACACAAACAATCATTGCCGAAGCCACCGAGGCACTTTCTGTAATGCGCCCAAAACAGGGATATTCAGAACAAAAGCCCCAAGATTGGTATGAGGCTGTCGATGCAACAATGATTGGTTTAAGAGAATTGGACGCTGAGGCTATGGCAAAAGTAAAAGCCATTAGTTTCTCTGGCCAAATGCATGGCTTAACGCTGATAGGAAAGGGAGGAGAGGCCCTACGCCCCGCCATTTTATGGAATGACGTGCGCTGCGGAGAGGAATGCATAGAGTTAAAAACCAAAGAACCACGGTTTTTAACCATTGGTGGTAATGATGTTATGGCTGGTTTTACTGCCCCCAAATTAGAGTGGGTGCGTAAATTTGAGCCAGACATCTTTGCCCAAATTGATAAAATTTTATTACCCAAAGATTATATTCGTTACCGCTTAACGGGCGCTTTTGTTTCGGAAATGAGCGATGCTGCCGGAACATTATGGTTAGATATTGCGGCGAGAGATTGGTCGGATATTCTGATTAAAGCATCGGATATTACACGCGATAAATTACCGACTTTAGTCGAAGGTACCGAGTTTTCGGCATGGTTACTCCCCGAGCTTTCAAAACGCTGGGGCATTGGCGGTAAAGTAAAAATCATTGGCGGTGCAGGCGATAATGCAGCCGCAGCTTGTGGTTTAGGGGCGGTAGAGGCAGGCGATGCCTTTTTATCATTAGGGACATCTGGTGTTGTGTTTGTTACAACCGATGGCTTTATGCCCGCACCAAACGAAGGTGCCCATGCATTTTGCCATGCGATACCCCATAAATGGCACCAAATGGCGGTTATATTAGCCGCAACCGATTGTGTAAACTGGTTTGCCGATATGGTGCAACAGCCCGTAAGTGAAGTGATGGGCGATTTAGGCGAAATTACCACGGGCCCCAGTGATATTCTATTTTTACCCTATATATCGGGCGAACGTACACCACTTAACGACCCCAATGCTCGGGGCGCGTTCATTAATTTAGCCCGTGCCCATACAGCCAATGATATGGCACGTGCGGTGATAGAAGGCGTATCCTTTGCCTTATATGATGGCTTGCGGGTATTACAAAATGCCGGTAGCTCCATTAGTAGCCTAATGGTTGTGGGCGGTGGCACAAAAAATAAGCTTTGGCTTGAGATTTTGGCCACAATTACAGGTTTAGATATCAAGTTGCCCGATGCCGCTCATTTAGGTGCAGCCTATGGTGCAGCACGTTTGGCCATGGCCGGGGTAAACCCCGATACAGAAATTCAATCAATTTTTAAGAAACCAAAGATTAAGGCGGTTATCAAGCCAAATCTTTCGGTACAAAAGCAATATCAAAATAAATTCGAACAATTTAAAAAATTATATCCAGCACTTCAGGAGATTAAATGATGGAACAAATATTCTCGATAGATAAACCGGTTGCCTATGAAGGCCCCGATAGCAAAAACCCATTTGCTTATCGTTATTACGATGAAAACAAAGTTATTAGAGGCAAAACATTAAAAGAACATTTACGTTTTGCTGCTTGTTATTGGCATAACTTTGTGTGGCCGGGGTTAGACCCATTTGGTGGTCAAACTTTCAATCGCCCTTGGTATGTGGCCGATGCTATGGAAGGTGCAAAAATTAAAGCGGATTATGCTTTTGAGTTCTTTCGCCTATTGGGTGTGCCTTATTTTTGTTTCCATGACCGCGATGTTGCGCCAGAGGGTAAAACATTTAAAGAAAGCAATGAGAATTTAAAAATCATTGGCGATATTTTTGAGCAAAAAATGAGTGAGAGCGGTGTAAAACTGTTATGGGGTACAGCCAATTTATTTGGGCATCGGCGCTTTATGAGCGGTGCGGCGACTAACCCGAACCCAGAGGTTTTTGCCCATGCCGCCGCCCAAATTAAAAATGTGATGGATTTGACCAAAAAGCTTGGTGGTCAAAATTATGTTTTATGGGGTGGCCGCGAAGGTTATGAAACATTACTCAATACCAACCTTAAAAGCGAGTTAGACCAATTAGGCCGTATGCTCAATATGGTGGTTGAATATAAACATAAAATCGGCTTTACTGGTGATATTTTGATTGAACCCAAACCCCAAGAGCCTACTAAACACCAATATGATTACGATGTGGCAACCGTATTTGGCTTTTTAAAACAATATGGTTTAGAAAAAGAAGTAAAAATGAATTTAGAGGCCAACCATGCCACTTTAGCCGGCCATAGTTTTGAGCATGAAATTGCCATGGCATCGGCATTGGGCATTATGGGTAGTTTCGATATGAACCGTGGTGATCCGCAAGTGGGTTGGGATACCGATCAGTTCCCGAATAACGTGCCAGAACTGGCTTTATCGATGTATTACATTATTAAAGATGGCGGGCTTAAAAAAGGTGGGCTTAACTTTGATGCCAAAGTACGCCGCCAATCCATTGATGCCGATGACTTATTGCTTGCCCATATTGGCGGCATGGATGTAAGCGCACGCGCCTTTATGGTGGCCGATAAAATGGTAGAAGATGGCGTGTTGGCCGATTTTGTTGCTAATCGTTATAATGGTTGGAATACCGGCTTAGGAAAAGATATTTTAGACGGTAAAATAGATTTAGAAACTTTAGCGGGTAAGGTTGAAGGGGATAATATTGACCCCGAACCAGTATCGGGTAAACAAGAATATCTTGAGAATATTGTGAATATGTATGTGTAAATATTTTTAGGAAATACAAGGTTTTTTTGCATATTATATTTTTTAGCTATAGCCTTAACTAAAAAAAGCATAAATACAAAAAATTTACTATTCGGTTATTTGTGTTTATGCTAGTATGCAAAAGCAAAAAGTGAAAACTTAAATAAAATTATATGGGAGTATAATAATATGAAGAAATTACTATCAGCAACTTTAATGGTCGCTACAGCTTTAGGTACAATCGGCAGTTTATCAGCCTCGGCCAAAACAAAAATCGGTCTTTCTATCGATGACCTTCGTGTTGAACGCTGGACACGTGATCGCGACTTTTTTGTTGCTAAAGCCGAAGAATTAGGTGCCGAAGTTATTGTGCAATCAGCCAATGCGCAAGAAGCCACACAAATTCAACAAATCGAAAATATGATTACACAAGGTGTGGATGTTTTGGTTATCGTACCATTTAACGGTAAAGCACTTTCTAACGTGATTGAAGAAGCTAAAGCCGAGGGTATCGAAGTTGTTTCTTACGATCGCTTAATCTTAGATTCTGATATTGATGTTTATATTTCTTTCGATAACGTCGGTGTGGGCGAAATCCAAGCGCAAGGTTTGGTTGATGTAAAACCAACAGGTAACTATTACCTCATTGGTGGTTCTCAGCTCGATAACAACGCATTTATGTTCCGCGAAGGCCAAATGAATGTATTAAAACCTTTAGCAGATAAAGGCGATATTACTATTTTAGGCGACCAATGGGCTAAAGACTGGTTACCCGAAGAAGCTGTTAAAATTACCGAAAACGCACTTTCAGCCAATGATAACAAAATCGATGCCATTGTTGCTTCTAACGATGGTTTAGCCGGTGGTGCTATCCAAGCGTTAACAGCCCAAGGCTTAGCTGGCCAAACAGCTGTTTCTGGCCAAGATGCCGATTTAGAAGGTATTAAACGCATTGTTGCCGGTACACAAACTGTAACTGTTTATAAACCGCTTAAACTTATTGCCGAAACTGCAGCTCAATTGGCTGTCGATTTAGCCGAAGATAAAGAAATTACAGGCGTAACAACCCAATTAGATAACGGCAAAAAACAAGTTGATTCTGTTCTTTTAACTCCGATTGGGGTAACAAAAGACAATATCGATGCAACTGTGATTGCCGATGGTTTTTACACAAAAGAGCAAGTTTATGGTCAATAAGATAATCTTATTAAATAAGTAAAATAGCTCAAGCGCAAATAGGCTACAAAAACAGCTTGTTTGCGCTTTCTTGTAAAAAATTAAGGGGTAAGAAAATGAGTCATCTTTTAGAGATGCGCAATATTGTCAAGGACTTCTCTGGCGTTTTGGCGCTTAATGGTATTGACCTCACCTTAGACCCGGGTGAAGTATTATCATTATGTGGCGAAAATGGCTCGGGAAAATCAACCTTAATGAAGGTTCTATCTGGTATTTGGCCCTATGGTAGCTATAGCGGCGAAATATTATTAGATGGTCAAGTGCAACAATATCAAAATATCAAACAATCGGAGCAAATGGGTATTGTGATTATCCACCAAGAACTTGCTTTAGTGAATGATTTAACTGTTGCCGAAAATATCTTTTTAGGGGTTGAGCCCAATAAAAATGGTGTGATTAACTGGCCAAAAATGTATCAGCGTGCGGCAGAGCTTTTAAAAAGGGTTCGGCTTGATATTGCACCCGATACCAAATTGGGCGACCTAGGTACTGGCCAAAAACAGCTTGTAGAAATTGCGCGGGCAATCGGTAAGAATGCCAAAATTTTAGTGCTCGATGAACCGTCATCGTCATTAACAGAACGCGAAACAGAAATATTATTAGAAATTGTTAAAGAATTACGTGCGCAAAATGTAGCATGTGTTTATATCTCTCATAAATTAGACGAAGTTATGGAGATTTCCGATAAAGTGATGATCATTCGCGATGGTGAGCATATCGCCACCAAAAATGCGAGTGAGCTCACTAAAGATGCCATTGTAACTATGATGGTGGGGCGCGAGCTTAATAATCTGTTTCCACGGGAAGAACATGACATTGGCGATGTGATATTTAAGGCCAATAATTTTACGGTTTTTGACAAAGCCATGCCGGAGCATAAACGGGTGGATAATGCATCATTTGAGCTTAAAGCCGGTGAAATTTTAGGTTTCTCTGGGCTTGTGGGGGCAGGCCGTACCGAGCTGATGGAAGCCATTTATGGCAGTTGGGGCGGGGAGTTCCATGGTGAAGTGGAGCTTGATGGCAAAAAACATAATATCCGCTCTGCCACTGAAGCTTTAACCAATAAAATCGCATTAGTCCCCGAGGATCGGAAAGCGCAAGGGATTGTGCCTATTTTATCGGTTGCTAAAAATATGACATTGGCTAATTTACGGGCTTATGCGAGCAAAATTGGTGCTATTGATGATGCAGCTGAGGCCGATGATGTAAAACAAGGGATGGAAAAATTAACAGTTAAAGCGGCATCGGTAGAAACTGAAATTAAAAATCTATCGGGCGGTAACCAACAAAAGGTTATTTTAGCTAAATTTTTGCTCACTAATCCCAAAGTGCTTATTTTAGATGAACCAACACGGGGTATTGATGTTGGTGCGAAATATGAGATTTATAAATTAATTTTTGAGCTTGTTCGTCAAGGTGTATCGGTCATTATGGTTTCATCGGAATTACCCGAGGTTTTAGGTATATCGGATCGGGTGATTGTGATGAGTGAAGGCGAAATTACCGGAAACTTTATAAACGATCATAATCTTACTCAAGAACAAATATTACATGCGGCAATAGGAGGAAGAAATGGCTCAGCCGACTAAAACAAAAAAAGGTTTAAATATTCAAGCTTATGTAATGGTCATTGCGCTGCTCACTATATGGGCATTTTTCCATTTAATTTCCGTTGATTGGAGCGATGTTGCAGAGGCACAGGGTTTTTTAGGTAAAATTAATGCTTTCTTCTCCGATGGCTTTTTACAAGCGCGTAATTTATCGAATATTTCGCGTCAATTTGCCATTACCGGCGTAACTGCCATTGGCATGGTTTATGTGATTATCGGCGAAGAGATTGATCTTTCTATCGGTTCGCAAATTGCCTTTTTAGGTGGTGTATTGGCTGTATTAGATGTAGCCTTTAGCCTGCCGCCTGTTGCTGTTATTCCGCTCGTTGTGATTTCGGGTTGTATTTTAGGTATGTGGAATGGTTATTGGGTGGCTTATCTTAAAGTACCGAGCTTTATTGTAACTTTAGCTGGTATGATGGCCTTTCGGGGGCTGGCCACAATTATTTTAGGCTCAGCCACATTACGCCCCAATAGCGATTTTTATTCTACAGCATTTAACCAATATTACTTCCCCGGTTTTTGGATGATGTTTGTGGTTGCGGTAATCTCGGTTTTATTATTATTTAGTAAATATAAAAACCGTGAGCAACGGGCAAAATATGGTTTAGAAGTTGATTCAAGTGCCGCCGATTATGGTAAAACAATCGTTATGATAGCCTTATTATGGTTTGGCTTATATATCCTAAATAACTATCGGGGCGTACCGACTGCCTTAATTGTTGTAGCTGTTTTAGCAACAATTATGACATGGGTTGGCCGCCATACAACCTTTGGCCGTTATATTTATGCCATGGGTGGTAATAACGAGGCCACCCGATTATCGGGCGTGAATGTACGGCGCACAAAAATGTTTGTGTTCATGATTAACGGCCTTATGGCATCGGTTGCGGCAATTATCTTAGTGGGTCGTGTTGGCTCGGCTGCGCCCTCGGCAGGCTCATGGCAAGAGCTATATACTATTGCGGCCTGTTTTATTGGTGGTACATCCATGCGTGGTGGTATCGGTACTGTATTTGGTGCTTTAACCGGTGGGTTGATTATGACTTCGCTCCAAACAGGTATGCAAATGCAAGGTGTAAACGAATCATGGCAATCTGTGATTATTGGTATGGTATTATTGCTTGCCGTATTCTTAGATATTGCTACACGTGAAGGTGGCTTTAAACAAGCAGCTTACTGGTTAAAAAATATTACTAAAGGTAAAGCGGCTTAAATTCATAAGCCAATAACAGCAAAAAGCCCTTTGAATTTTCAAGGGGCTTTTTTTTATAAACCAGCTAAAATATAACTAAAAATTTTACTAAAAAATTTAAAAAAATATTATATTAATCAGTAATATAGAATGATTATAAAAATCAAAAAAATACTATAAAAAAACCTTATATTTTTATAAATAGAATGCTAAGCTTAATTTATGTATCGAACATATTGGGGAATATGGATATGCATAAGTTATTACCAATGAATAGCCAAAATATAGGCTGTAAATATTTATTATCGTTTATTTAAGGAGATTATGACGATGGCAAACAGAATGACATTAAATGAAACATCTTATCATGGTAAAGGTGCAATCAGTTGCATTATTGATGAAATTGAAAAAAGAGGTTGGAAAAAAGCATTTATATGCTCCGATGCCGATTTGGTTCAGTTTAAAGTAACCGATAAAATTACCAACTTATTGGATAAAGCAAATTTTGATTATGAAATTTTTACCGATATTAAACCCAACCCTCCCATAGAAAATGTGCTGAGCGGGGTAGGAGCCTATAAAAAATCGGGGGCTGATTATATTATTGCCGTTGGCGGTGGCTCTCCCATTGATACCGCAAAGGCCATTGGCATTATCATCAATAATCCCGAATATGGCGATGTTCGCAGTTTAGAGGGTGTTGCGGCAACAAAAAATAAATCGGTTCCGATTATTGCCGTGCCCACAACATCGGGTACAGCTGCTGAGGTGACCATTAACTATGTGATTACCGATATTGAACGTAAACGCAAATTTGTTTGTGTGGATACCCACGATATTCCGGTAATTGCCTGTATTGACCCGGATATGATGATGGGCATGCCTGAGCGATTATGTGCGGCAACAGGCATGGATGCCTTAACCCATGCTATAGAAGGTTACATTACCAAAGGTGCATGGGAGATGACCGATATGATGCATTTAAAAGCCATAGAAATTATTGGGCGCTCACTCAGAGATTCTGTTAAAGGCAATGCTCAAGCCCGTGAAGATATGGCCTTGGCGCAATATATTGCCGGTATGGGATTTTCGAATGTGGGGTTAGGTATAGACCATTCTATGGCGCATACATTAGGTGCATTTTATGATACCCCCCACGGCATTGCGTGTGCCATGTTACTGCCAACTGTTATGGCTTATAATGCCGAATATACAGGGGAGCGTTACAAAGATATTGCCCGTGCATTGGGTGTTAAAAATACCGATGCCATGAGCCAAGCTGAATATCGCAAAGCTGCGATTGATGCTGTAAAGTCACTCTCGAAAGATGTGGGCATTCCCCAAGATTTAAAAGATATTGTTAAAGCCGAAGATATACCAGCCTTAGCTGCACTTGCCATGGCCGATGCCTGCACGCCGGGCAACCCCAAAGACCCGACAACCGAGGAAGTTGTAGCGCTTTATCAATCGCTTATTTAAATTTACTACTATTCGCAAAAGTGATAAGCCCTTTGAGCTTTCAGAGGGCTTTTTTATTATACTTCTAATATTTTTTTGTCTTTTTTCGACTTTTTTGGCTGTTGCTCTTTTATTTTTTTCTTTATTTTCGATTGTTTCATGCCTCGAATGATATAAAAAATGGCCATAGCATTAATTGTAACAGTAAAAATAATGAGTAGGGCAGAGAATATGATGTTTGATTCATCCTTTAGGGCAATATCCTCAATATGTTCCGAGTTATAAGTAATCTCTATTGGGCGACCGATTTCATATCCCGACAGATAACGTCCACTTAATGGGGGTATGGCTTTTGCCTGTTGCCCATCTTGTGTTGTAAATTCTATAATAGGCATATACATATTACGCCCTTTAGAGTCTTTTTTTATTACATTATCCACAATTATACCAATGGTTGATTGGGCTTTTTGATGATATTGCCAGTAAGATGAAAAATGTGAAAAACTCACTTGGATGAATAAGTAACCAATAAGCAGAAGAATGATACCGATAAGGCGGGGAAATTTTTGTGCCGATTTTTTAAATAAATAGTTAAAAATCATTCAATTCATGCTCCAAAATAAAAACTATCGTCATAATAGCCGATAATAAAGATATTATCTTGTAAAAAACAAGTCTGATTCTTTTTAAATTTTGGATAAATCATATTGCTACATAATAAATTTAAAAATCATATAAAAAAGTTGTACAGCGTGGAAAGTGATTGTCTTCTTAATATGTTGATAAATATTAATATTTATTGATAATAATTCTTAATATAAATATCCTTTGTTTTTGTTAATGAATGTTCATTCAATTTATTTTGACAGTATTAAATAACCATGATATTTTTATGGATAAATAAAAGAGATTGTTTAATGATGAGAGGAACTTCAAATGACAATTAATCATAGTCGAAGAAATCTATTAAAATGGACAGCCATTGCTTGCGGTGCAACAATTGTACCCTTGCCGGTAATGACCAAAAAAGCTTATGCTGCGCCTGTATCTAAATATGCCGAGCGTTTAAAATATGATAAAACGGGTTGGGGTGCTTGTACCGTGAATTGTGGTTCACGTTGCCCCCTCCAAGTTCATGTGAAAGATGGCCGTATTATGTGGATTGAAACCGATAATACGGGTGATGATGCTATTGGTAACCGCCAAATTCGAGCTTGTTTACGGGGGCGCTCCAACCGTTTTCGCATCTATAATCCTAACCGCTTAAAATACCCAATGCTCCGTGTGGGCAAAAGGGGCGAAGGCAAATTTAAACGCATTAGTTGGGATGAAGCCTTTACCCTTACGGCCGATAAAATTAATGATATTAAAGGCCGTTATGGTAATGGTGCTTTTTATATCAATTACGGCACAGGCTCTTTGGGTGGTACAATATCAAAAAGTTGGCCACCGGGTTCATCGACTTTTGCGCGGCTTATGAATTGTTATGGCGGCTGGTTACAGCATTATAATGATTATTCAACGGCCAATATTGCAGATGGTCTTAACCATTTTTATGGCGGTGGTTGGGCTGTTGGTAACGATTTAATTGATATTGCCAATAGTAAATTGGTTGTTCTATTTGGTCTTAACCCTTGCGAAACCCGTATGAGTGGTGGCGGACTAAATTATCTATTCACTAAAGGGTTAGAAGATAGCGATGTTAAATATATACTCATTGACCCACGCTATAGTGACTCAGCTGTGGGCAAGGTTGATGAATGGGTGCCTATTCGCCCCGGTACCGATGGTGCGTTGATTGCCGCATTGGCTTATGTGATGCTTGAAAATAATTTGCAAGACCAAGAATTTTTAGATAAATATTGCCAAGGTTTTGATGAAGCTACATTGCCCAAAGGCGCACCTAAAGGTTCTAGCTTCCGTGCTTATGTGCTGGGCGAGGGAGAAGATAAAACACCCAAAACACCCGAATGGGCAGCCAAAATTACATCTATTCCGGCCGAAACCATTGTGCGCTTAGCCAATGAAATTGCTGCAGCCAAACCAGCTTATATTACTCAAGGCTGGGGACCTCAACGCCATAGCAATGGTTCGCAAATTTCGCGCTCTATTGCTACATTATGTTGTATGACGGGTAATGTGGGTATTCATGGCGGTAACTCAGGTGCGCGCGAAACCAGCTCGGCAGGGGCGCCAGTGGTGGCTTTTCCGGTAAAAGAAAATCCATATCCAATTAGTCCATCAATGTTCATGTGGACCGATGCGATTTGGCGTTGGGAAGAAATGACCGATAAAACCGATGGTATTCGGGGTGGGGAACGCTTAGAAGCTCCCATTAAATTTATTTGGAATTATGCTTCGAACTGTTTAATTAATCAGCATGCTCAGGCTAATCGCACAGCTGAAATTTTAGCCGATGACAGTATGTGTGAATTTATTGTTGATATTAACTTGGTTTATACACCATCGGGTCAATATTCCGATTTATTATTGCCTGATGTTACGCATTTTGAGCATTATGATTATTCGCCCAATGGCGCAGCCGGTGATATGGCTTATGTTATTATGTCTAGCCCTACAATTGAACCCGTATTCGAGGCAAAAACAACTTATGATATGTGCTCAGGTATTGCCGAAAAACTGGGTATTAAAGAAGATTTCACCGAAGGTAAAACACATAATGAATGGGTAGAACATCTTTGGGCACTTAGCCGCGAGAAAGCACCGGATCTTCCTACATTTGAAGAAATGAAAGGGCAAGGTGTTTATAAATTTGTCCCAACAGGCAAACCATTTGTGGCGTACGAGGCTTTTCGGAATGACCCCGAGGCTAATCCGCTTAAAACACCATCGGGTAAAATTGAGATTTACTCAAGTTATCTTGCAGAAATTAAAGAAACATGGAGATTGCGCGAAGGTCAACGCATTACGCCAATTGCTGAATTTATTGATACCAAAGAAGGCTATTTGGATAGTAAAACAAAAGAAACTTATCCGTTGCAATTCATTACGCATCATTATAAAGGCCGCACCCATTCATCTTATTGGGAGGTTGCAGCCTTGCGCGAGATTAACCCGCAAGAAGTTTGGATGAACCCCATTGATGCCAAAGCCAGAAATATTACGAATGGCGATATGGTTGAGGCCTATAATGATCGCGGAACCATTCGTGTGCCGGCCAAAGTAACCAACCGTATTATGCCCGGTGTAACATCTTGCCCCGAAGGTGCATGGTTAATGTTTGATGAAAATGGTGTGGATATTGGTGGTAACCCCAATACACTTACCAGCCAAGTACCAACACCAATTTCTAAAGGTAACGGCCAACATACCAATTTAATTAACATCAGAAAAGTAATGGCATAGGTAAGGAGATACGAAAATGAAACAATTAGGATTTGCATTTGATCAAGGCCGTTGTATTGGTTGCCGTACCTGCCAAATGGCTTGTAAAGATTATAAAGATACCAATATCGGTGTAAACTTCCGCCGTGTATATGAATATGAAGGCGGCGATTGGCAACAAGATAGCGATGGCGTGGTTCGGGCACAAATATTTGCGGCTTATGCATCAATATCCTGTAACCATTGCGATAATCCGGCATGTATGCGTGTATGCCCGGTGGGTGCAATTACCAAATATGAAGATACAGGCATAGTTGAAATAGATACAGAAAAATGTATAGGTTGCGATGCTTGCGCAATGGGTTGCCCATATGGTGCGCCGCAAAAAGTAGAAGCGACAGGTAAATATGATAAATGTAACCTTTGTCGGGAACGTTTAGAAGAGGGTATGAAACCAATATGTGTAGAGGCTTGCCCAACCCGTGCCTTAGATTTTGGTGAAATATCGGAGCTCAGAGCAAAATATGGCGATGAAGCCGGTATTGCCCCTTTAGTTGACCCAAGCTTTACCAACCCGAATTTAACGGTAGTACCTTGTAAAGAAACACGACCATATAACGAGAAAGGTATACGTGTTACAGCACCGAATGCGAAGTTGGGTGTTATAGATATTGTTCAACCCACTGAAGAATAATATCAAAAATGAATATCAATAAAAAAGCAAGAGGCTGTATCGGTCTCTTGCTTTTTAATGTATACTAAAATAATGATTTAAAGGGGGAATAGATGAATAAACCAACATCGGATCAAATTAATCAATTATCATTAGCCAGCCATTTTTTAGGTCGATTGTTTTTTTTAGCTCCCAGCCAAGAGGTATGGGATGAGCTTAAAGAAATTAAAGATATGGAATGGTTGTTTGATGATGCATCGGAAGAAGAGCTAGAATATTTTGAAATGCTTAAAAATAGTCTGGTTATGAATTTAGATGAAATTGCGGTAGACCATGCCCAATTATTTACAGGGCCGGGTGATTTAAAGGCGGCACCATGGGCGAGTATTTATGTATCGGAAGATAAACAAGTTTTTGGTGATGAAACCATTGCCGTAAGAGAATATTACGAGAAATATCAGCATAAAACACCCAATCCGTTCCGTGAGCCAGAGGATCATATTGGTTTAGAATTTCAATTCATTGGCATGTTGCTTATGCATCTTAATCAGGCTCTTGATAACGAAACTTATGCTTATATTATGACTGATACACAAAATTTTATTGCGTATCATTTTATTCCTTGGGCGCCCGATTGTTTAATGGATGTTAAAAATAACGCGCAAACCGAGTTTTATCAGGCAATTGGCGGGTTAGCATTTTTGCTCATGTTACGCTATAAACAAATCTTACTCCCCGATGAGCAGCAACTTAATTAACTTTTAAAGGAGGATATCATGAAACTTTCTAATACAGATTTATTCCAAACAAAGGCTTATATTAACGGCCAATGGCAAGATACTGCAGAAAGTTACGATGTCCTTAACCCGGCCGATACCAGTCTATTGGCGAAAGTGAGTTTTTGTGGGGCAAAAGAGGCCAATGCGGCAATTAATGCGGCGCAACAGGCTTTAGCAGATTGGCAGGGTTATACAGCCAATCAGCGGGGGCAAATTTTACGCCGATGGGCAGAGCTGATGCTTGAAAATCAGGAAGATCTTGCCCGTATTATGGTTTATGAGCAAGGTAAACCATTTGCAGAGGCTAAAGGTGAGGTTGCCTATGCGGCAAGTTTTCTTACTTGGTATGCCGAGGAAGCCCGTAGGGTTAATGGCGATATTATCCCACCTTTTGCCCCCGATAAACGCCTAATGGTATTTAAACAGCCTATCGGTGTAGTGGCAGCAATTACACCATGGAATTTCCCTTTGGCAATGATTACCCGTAAAGTTGCGCCGGCTTTGGCGGTGGGGTGTACGGCAATCGTTAAACCCTCGGAGGAAACACCGCTTTCGGCCAATGCTTTGGCCGTACTTGGTGAAAAAGCCGGCTTACCCAAAGGGGTTTTTAATATTATCTCAGGTGATGCACCCGCCATTGGCGATGCAATTATGCAAAGCCATATTGTGCGTAAAGTTTCATTTACAGGCTCTACCAAAACCGGCAAAATATTAATGGCTAAGGCAGCTGATACCGTTAAAAAACTCTCCTTAGAGCTTGGGGGTAATGCCCCATTCATTGTGTTTGAAGATGCCGATATTGATGCCGCTGTAGAAGGCGCAATTGCAGCCAAATATCGCAATACAGGGCAAACCTGTATTTGTGTGAACCGTTTTTATATCCATGATGCGATTTATGATGAATTTATTGTAAAGTTCCGCTCTAAAGTTGCGCAGCTTAAAGTTGGCCAAGGCTTTGATGATAATGTTGTGCAAGGGCCATTAATTAATAAGGCTGCATTAGATAAAGTTGAGCGTTTGGTGGGTGATGCATTAAGCCAAGGTGCTCATTTGATTGTTGGCGGGCAAAAAAGTGATTTAGGTGTGCAATATTATGAGCCAACTATTTTAGGGGATATCAGCCCCGATATGCCAATAGTGAATGAAGAGATTTTTGGCCCTGTATCGGCCTGTATGCGATTTTCGGACGATACGGAGGTTATCCGAATGGCCAATGATACAAATGCAGGTTTAGCGGCTTATTTTTATACAAAAAATATCAGGCGTTTATGGCGAATTTCTGAGGGCTTAGAATATGGGCTTGTGGGCATTAATACCGGGCTTATATCAACCGAAGTTGCCCCCTTTGGTGGTATGAAAGAGAGCGGTATTGGCCGAGAAGGCGCATCTTACGGTATAGATGAATATCTTGAAGTTAAATATATCTGTTTGGGTGATGTATAAAATACTTATGCATAGTAGTTTGTAATCTAAAATAATCTTTTTCTTAATAATTGTATTTATCAAATATATATGATTAAATTATAACAAGGATAAGAAGGAGTATGTGAATGTACCAAATGCCGAATTTACCAATTTGGCTGTTTTTCATAGTATTTTTAGTGCTAAATAACATTCTTTTATTTTTTGTTTTACCAAAAAATATCCAACTAAAAGTATTGCTTACAACTATTTTTAGTTCGTTAACTATGGGATTTTTTTATTCATGGGATCATTATTTCATTAAATATCCAGAGGTATTTATTGCCTATATTGGGCTATTGGGGATCATTTTTATATCGTTTGTATTATGGCATAACCCTCCTGAAAAAGATGAAGTTTTATCGGATAATTTGAATAGATATATTGATAAATTAAATAGTTATCTGATAAGACAAGATAGTGGAAATATGCGTGGTGCTTTTCTTGTTAGAGGGGAATGGGGGGCAGGAAAATCTTATTTTATCAATGAGATTTTTTTTAGAAAATATACGAAAAAGAAAGAAAAATGGAATTTTTCAGTATTTGGAAAAAATGATTTAAATGATTTGGAAAGTGAAATTATAGTCTTTCCCTATTTACTCTTGATATCAATTGTTGCCTTCATATTTGTATTATGGGGATTACATGGTGTATGGAATTTTTGGAATACAGGTGAAGAAAATAAACTTATAGAAAATCGTTTACTGTTGATTCGAAGTATTACGCCATTATTCATAACAACACTTATTCCATTTTTTGTTCTACTCAGAAAAGCATGGGTTTTTCATCCACTTAGAAAAATTGCGGTTATTGATGATGTCGAGAGACGTGGAACGAATTTAGACTTAAAAGAAGTACTAGGATTAGTCGATAAGCTTGCTCGTGAGAAAAAATGGAAAATTATTTTTATTTGTAATGAAAGTGAGTTATCTCGTCGTGATAAAAAAACTTTTGAGCAATATAAAGATAAAATATTTATTGAAGAAATTTGTTTCCAATTAAGTCCAAGTGAAAGATGGGAATTATTACATAAAAATATAATAAGCACATACATAAAAAACGAACTTCGTGTTGTTTTTGAAGAGTCTAAATTTGAAAATATTCGAAATTATCAGTTAGCAATAAAAGATTGGAACTCATTTTTTAAGGCACTTTCCTCAGAGATTAAGAATCATGAAAATATAAAAAACCTTATGAAAATATATTTCATTTTATATTTAGAAATAGTACATGATAAAATACTAACAAAAGAAATACTTAAATTAGGTGGTAATTCATCGATTACTAGCTCAATTATTTTGTATGACAGCAATAAAATGGATCAAGATAAATGGAAAGAAGCATGGCAAGTAATTGTAGATAAATATTCTTCGATATCGTTATCAAGTGTAACTTTACCTTTTGTAATTTGGTATAAAGTTTTTTTTGAAAAACAATTTAATATACAAGAAATTAACCAGATACTATCTTATTTATGGTTTGATGTGAATAAACAACCATCTTGGTTGAAAATATGGGAAATTCCTGATTTAACAGATAAGGAATATTTACAGTATAAAGAAGAGATTGATAATGATTTTGAGACTTTAAAGTATAATAGAGCAGCAGATATGTTTCATATTTTTGGTTTATTGTTATATTTTTGTGAAGATACTATTGCCCGGAAAAAGTTGGTTGACAAAGCAAAAGAATATATCGATACATTAGAGCGAGAAAATAGGCTAATCACATCTGTTGATGACAAAAGTTATAATAATTTTTTAGAAAATCGTGGTTCAGCAAGTGAAAATGGCTCTATGCAATATGGTTTTTATGATAATGACACAGATGAATTTATAGAAATTAAAGAATATTATATTAGTAAAGTTACAAAGCATGCGCAAGGTAAATTCCCGAGTTTAGTTAATAATTTGTTTAATAAAGAAAATTATATTGATAAAGATATTATCAATAATAAATTTGATATCCTTTTGAAAAAAGAGTTTAGGAACTTAGATATTAATGGTTCCATTGTTGTGAACCAATGGGCTAATGATATTTCGCAGATGGAAAATACTGAGCAGATAGATAGTATTTTCAGTGTTCTAAGACGGTTTGAAGCAAATTATACAGAAAACTATCGAATGATAACGGAAAATCTAGTTAGGGAGCTGAACAAAATAAAAGAGCAGTCAAATCTATTACCACCAAAAAAAAGAAGAATAGAGATGTTGGTCGCTAGAATAGAAAATCAAATATTGAAAAAATAGTTCAAAGACGAAGTTTTTGTGGCCGGTTTCTGTTGCCAGGTACCGACCGAACCCCGTGTAGATGCTTAAATTAAGCAGCTACGGCAAATGCTTCATTATTATCATTGGCATTTATCAATGTTTAGCCCGATAACGGTGGATACTATGCCGTGTAAAAACTTTACCTTTATTACGCGTGTCGATCCTATTTCACCCCCATAATGATATATATGGTGGAGGTGCTGGGTACCGCCCCCAGGTCCACAACGTCTATTCCATAGAGCGTTTATTACAATAGTCTATAAAGACAAAGCTAATATATTATCACGGAGCGGAAAAATCAAGAGCGAAAGCAGGATTACGGAATAGAACGGATATAATTAATCACTTGAGTGATATTACTAAGCTCTTTAAATTGCGGATTATCGGTGGGAACTTTAATATTCTCACCTTCTTCAAAATGGGGTTTGAGTGCTTGAGGAATCCAAATACCATACATACCCAATTCTAAAGCGGGCAGGATATCATTGCTCAAAGAATCGCCAATCATAATGGTTTCTTGCGGTTTAAGTTTTAATATCTTAAATAGATGTTGCCACTCGCTGATGTCCTTATGCACCACAACTTCGATATGGTCGAAATATTGGGCAATAGCTGTAGATACCATTTTATATTTTTGGTCTTTTAAATCCCCCTTGGTTACACAAATAATAGTATAGCCTTGATTTTTAAGAATTTTAAGGGATTGTTCTACACCATTGAATAAAGTGTAAGATTGCTGTAATAATTGCTTGCCAATGGCAATGATTTCGCTAAATTGCTGTGGGTTTGCCTGATGATTGGCTGCTAGCTCGACCATATTCAGCATAATCGAGCGTACACCAAAACCATATAAATCCACATTTTTTCGCTCTAATAAATGGAGCTCATCTACTATTTGCTGGGGATTATCGGGTGCAATTAACTTACCAAGGGTAAGGCGGGTTTTACGATAATGCCGATTATTCCCCCATAGGGTTTCATCGGCATCAAAAGCAATAGTTTTAATCAATGGTAAGGCCTATAAAACGGATTTGCCATAGGGTAATTCTTTAAGCCCTAACCAATGGCAGATAGTTTGTCCCATATCGGCAAAGGTTTCGCGACCGCCTAAATTTTTACCTTTTAAGCTGGAGCTATAAAAGAGTACGGGGACATATTCGCGGGTATGGTCGGTACCATGAAAGGTAGGGTCGCAACCATGATCGGCCGTAATAAGCAATAAATCATCGGGGCTCATTACACTTAAAATTTCGGGTAAAAAGTCATCAAATTCTTCTATAGCTGCGGCATAACCGGCGGGGTTGCGGCGATGACCATATATGGCATCAAAATCCACTAAATTCATAAATACCAAATCATTATCGCCTGCAATACGGAACTCATTGATACCTAAAGTAATATTTTCTTTATTATTTTTGCCTTTAACCTTTTTTGTCACAGAGCGATGGGCAAAAATATCGGCAATTTTACCCACACTCACCATTTGCCCGCCGCTTTCGACCACATAATCCAACATAGTTGGGCCATGGGGCTCGGTTGTATAATCGCGGCGATTAGCGGTGCGTTCAAAATGCCCTTTGCTTTCACCAATAAAGGGGCGGGCAATTACACGGCCGATATTATATTTATCGCAAATAGGTTTTGCAATCTCGCAAATTTCATATAGGCGCTCTAAGCCAAAATGCTCCTCATGGGCAGCAATTTGAAAAACAGAATCGGCCGATGTATAACAAATCGGGAAGCCTGTTTTAATATGCTCTTCGCCATACTCATCTAAAATAACCGTGCCCGATGAATGTTTATCGCCCAAAATACCGCCGATATTTGCTTTTTTAATAAATTCATCGGTTAGCTCTTTAGGGAAACAAGGGATTGTTTCGGGAAATACGCCCCAATCGAAATCTACAGGTAAACCGGCGATTTCCCAATGGCCAGAGGGTGTATCTTTACCCCGTGATGTTTCTTGCGCCCAACCATAAGAACCTAAAGTTTCTTGGGGGCGGGTAATGCCAGCAAGCTCTTTGCCTGTTGCGCCATAATAGGCATTGGCCATGCCTAAAGCGGTTAAGTTGGGAATATGCAATGCTCCGGTGCGGCCACGGTTATCGGCATAGCCTTTGGCGCATTCAAGGGCAATATGGCCTAAAGTATCACCACCCACATCGCCATAATCGGCAGCATCGGGTGCTTCGCCAATGCCTAAACTATCTAAAACAATTATAAATGCACGCATTTTATACTCCTTATCATTTTACGAAATAATTTCTAATATGGGGTTTTGAGGGCTTATCATCTTGGCTTTTTCTTCTATTTCAAAACATGATAAAACATCGGCCTCTACTTTTAAAGCATCTTCTTTGGTTGCCGCATGAATAGAAAGCAATGGTGTTTGGGCATCAATAAAATCGCCCACTTCGCGAATATGCGATAATCCCACGCTATAATCAATCACTTGGTCGGCATAATGGCGCCCGCCATTCAGTTTTACGATAATCATACCTAATTGCTCGCAATTTTGCTTAGTGATAATACCAAAATCGGGTGAATAAACATCGTGAATAACCGGCGCTTTGGGCAAATATTTTTTATAGCTTGATAATATATTGCTAATACCACTTTGGCCATAAACCATACGCTCAAAATATTCGGCTGCTGTCCCATCATCAATCACTTGGCGCACTTGTTCTCTGGCTGAGGATACATCAGCGGCTTGCTTTGCTCCAATTAGTGCTTGAGCCGCAAGCTCCATAGAAACCTCCGATAAGCGCATATCGCGGGACTTTCCATTATACCATTCAATAATCTCTAATATCTCTAGGCTATTACCTGCATGGCGACCCAAAACCTCGTTCATATCCGATAACACTGCCCGGCAAGAAATATTCGCTAATTGGGCAGTTTGTACAATTGTTTGGGCTAGCGCACGGGCAGTATCGGTATCTTTGCTGATAGCACCATTGCCAACTTTAATATCCATAACCAAATTTTTGATACCAGCTGCATATTTTTTAGATAATATAGAGCTTGTAACCAAAGCTTCGGAAGGCACAGTAGCCGTAACATCACGTACAGCATATATACGTTTATCAGCCGGTGCCATATTGCTATTGGCCGATATAATTGCTAGGTGGTTTTTTTGCACCAAACCAATAAATTCATCTTCGGATATATTCACTCTAAAGCCGGGGATAGCTTCTAACTTATCTAATGTTCCGCCCGTATAGCCAAGGCCACGCCCGGATATCATTGGGACATAACAACCGCAAGCCGCTAAAATGGGGGCAACCAAAAAGCTTGTTTTATCGCCCACGCCACCGGTGGAATGTTTATCAACGATTGCTCCTTCAATGTTATGCTCCAACCAACTAATAACATCACCTGAGTTCCCCATGGCGCGGGTTAGTTGGGCAATTTCGTCCATCTCCATACCATTGAGTAATATAGCCATATTAAGTGCGGCAATTTGGGCATCGGAAACATCACCCGTAACAACAGCTGCAATCCACTCGTTAATGCTATCATGAGAAAGCGCAAAACCATCGCGCTTACGGGCAATTATATCTTGAGGCAAATATTCCATTATACCGGCTTTCGTTTATTCTAAATTTTCGGGTCCAAAAGAATAGGGTAAGAGCTCATCGAGCGTGGTGGTTAAACGCAAACCATCGGGGCCACAAATATATATAGGGCAAGACGGATGGGCAAATTCTCTAATGCGCTGGCGGCACCCCCCACAAGGGGTTACCAACTCGCTTCCTTTACCCATCACAACCACAGCAGCAATCTCGGTGCATCCATCTAAAATCATGGCCGCTATTGCCGAAGGCTCGGCACAATTACCAATAGGGTAGGCTGCATTCTCCACATTGCAGCCCAAATAGGTTTTACCGTTAATGCCAACAACAACAACACCTACAGGAAAGTCTGAATATGGAGCATAGGCTTGATCCATAGCCGATTGTGCTAAAGCGATATATTCGGGTTTAAAACTATCCATCACGTTATGCTCCTTTTATTGATTGTTGGGATTATCTTTCTTTTTTATAGGCAATACCCGATGCCGCTGGGGCAACAGATTTGCCGGCAAAAACCATGATAATAAGTACCAAAATATAAGGTGCGCTATTAATCAGCGGCGAGATATTACCAAGAGAGAAACCAAAAATATCGGGCTCTAACGGTAAATAATCCGATGATGCTTGCAAAAAGCCAAAGAGCAAACAGCCCAATAAAGTGGGTACGGGCTTCCAACGGCCTAAAATTAGCACCACAAGGGAGATGTATCCGCGCCCTGCTGCCATATCGCGAATGAATAGCGATGATGAACCGATACTTAAATAAGTCCCTGCTATACCACAAAGTAAACCACCAATCAACACACCCTGATAACGCAATTTATGCACCGAAATACCGGCTGTATCCACCGCTTGTGGGTTTTCGCCCACAGCACGCAAACGCAAACCAAAGCGTGTGCGGTATAATACCCAAGCAATTAATGGAATAAGCAATAATGCCACCCATGTAAGGATATTTTGATTGGCAATGAGCTTATTATAAGCATTTGCCCATAAGCTAGTTGAATCGATTGCTGGGAATAATGTACCAAAACGCCCGCTATCTACTTTAATTGGTGGTGTATCGCCCGAACCAAATAATGCCCGTGTCACTACAATGGTAAAACCGGTGGCAAAAAAGTTAATCGCCACGCCCGAGACTACCTGATCGCCCGATTTAGAAACCGAAGCATAGGCATGGGCTAAGGACATGATAAAGCTAGCAAACATGCCTGCCATTAATCCGGCGAGCGCCCCCATGGGTAATCCCCATTTAATAGTTACATAGTAAGATGTTAATGCCGCTGCAAATGCCGACATATTCAACTTACCTTCTAAGCCAATATCCACAACGCCGGAGCGCTCGCAAAATAGGCCAGCCATCGATGTAATAATTAATGGGGTGGCAATAGCCAAGGCTAAACCAAGAATACTGGGTAAAGAAGTTAAAATATCCATGGCTATGCTCCTTTCTCTTCGGTTTCAGTTGTTTTCATAAAGCGTTTGTTAGGGAAATGCTTTAAGAAATACGGATAAAACTGATAAGATAATGCACCAGAGAAAAATACAACCAAACCCATAAGCATATAAACAAAATAGGGGCTAATACGTTGGATGTTAAACTGAAGCTCGGTACCACCTTGTTGTAAAGCACCAAATAAAATGGCGGCAAAAATAATACCAATTGGGTGATTACGCCCCATCAGAGCCACCGCAATACCGGTAAAGCCGGCACCAAATACAAAATTGGGTTTTAAGGAGTGCGTTTCGCCCAAAATAACATTAATGGCAATAAGCCCGGCAAATGCACCAGAAAGTATCATGGTAATCATAATTTGTTTTTTGGCATCAATACCCGCATATTTAGCGGCATGGGTATTTTTACCTACGGCACGTAGCTGATAACCCCATTTGGTATTCCATACATACCACCAATAACCCAAACATAGCAACAAGGCTAATATAAAGGACCAATTCAGAGGGGCGGCATAAAAGGCATCGGGGAAGATTTTATTAATCGGTTCTATAAAACTTGGTACTTGGCCGGCTTCTAAAAACTCGCGGGTTTCGGTAGAGCCGCCGGGTCTTTTTAAGAAAGATGCTAATAAATAGCTCAAAATACCTGCAGCAATAAAGTTAAGCATAATAGTGGTAATAACAATATGGCCATTGCGATAAGCTTGTATCCAACCACCAATAAGTCCCCAAAAGGCGCCAAATGCAGCAGCTGCTAAAATGGCTAAGGGCAGTAAGATATAGGCCGGTAAAATATGGTCGAACGCAAGAACAACTAAGGTTGCACCAATACCACCCATTAAACCTTGGCCTTCACCACCAATATTAAATAAATTCCCTTGCGAGGCTATAGCCACAGCTAAGCCGGCGAATATAAAGCTTGTGGCATAAAAAAGTGTATAACCAATACCCTCTAAACTACCAAAAGCACCTAAAAATAAATAACCAATAGCATGAAACGGATTTTCTTTAATCAGCAAAACCACTAATCCGGCGACAATAAAAGCCAAAACCAAATTAATTAAAGGGATGAGTAGATATTCGATTACACCGGGTAGGGCATCAGGATTTTTAATTTTTTTCATCTTATACTTTCTCCCCTTCATAGGCATTGGCCATCATTAAACCAAGTATACGTTCATCTGCCTCAGAGGCCTTCACTTCACCAACAATTTTTCCATCAAACATAACTAAAATACGATCGGCAATACTCATAACCTCATCAAGCTCAACCGAGATTAATAATATGCCGCAGCCTCTATCGCGCTGCTGAATAATACTGTTATGAATAAACTCAATTGCACCAATATCCACACCGCGTGTGGGTTGCCCAATCAGAATTAAATCAGGGTTTTCTTCTATTTCGCGGCCAACAATCAGTTTTTGTTGGTTGCCACCCGAAAAGTCAGCCGAGCGCAAAGTTGGGTTTTGCGGGCGAACATCCCATTTTTCCATAAGTGCTAAGCACCAATCGCGAACTTTGCCATGGAGCATATGGAATTTTGTGTTCCACCGTGGCGAGCCTGAAAATCCTAATATTGAGTTTTCCTCGGCCGAAAATTGTTTGACAATACCATGTTTTAGCCGATCCTCAGGGATATGCCCAATACTAAGATCGCGCATTTTAGCGGGTGATATCTGATGTTTGGCATCAATCGTTTCCCCCATAATAGTTATGCGCCCTTTGTTAATCGGCTGCATACCGGCTAACGCCTCAATTAGCTCGGTTTGGCCATTACCCGATACGCCGGCAATACCCACAACCTCACCACGGCGTATTTCCATGTTAACTGACTTTAAACGCTCCACACCCAGCTCATCAAAAACCGATACATTTTCCATTTTAGCTAAAGTTTCACCGGGCTTGGCTTCTGTTTTATCAATATCTAACCGAACTTTACGGCCAACCATTAGTTCTGCAAGTTCAGTTGTGCTTGTTTCGCTGGTTTTGCGATGTGCCACCATGCGACCATGATGCATCACCGATACATTATCGGTAATCGCCATAATCTCACGCAATTTATGGGTAATCAGCATAATGGTTACGCCTTCATTACGCAGCGCATCTAAAATCTCAAATAATTTATCGGTTTCTTGGGGGGTTAGCACACCTGTTGGTTCATCTAAGATTAAAATGCGTGCTTGGCGATATAACGCTTTTAAAATCTCAACACGTTGCCGATTCCCAACAGGCAAATCTTCTATAATCGCATCTGGGTCCACATAAAGGCCATAGTTATCGTTAAGTTCTTTAAGGGTTGCTCGGGCTTTATCAAATGTATTTTTAGTGGTAAATTCATTAACCGTACCTAAAACAATATTCTCTAAAACCGAAAACGGCTGAACCAACATAAAATGCTGGTGCACCATGCCTATGCCATAATCAATAGCTTCAAGGGAGTTATTAATTGCTACCTTTTTGCCATCAACATAAATATTACCTGTATCGGCATGGTAAAAGCCATAGATAATATTCATTAAGGTGGACTTACCTGCGCCATTTTCCCCGATAATCCCGTGGATTGTCCCTTTTTTGACTTCAAGATCAATATCTTGGTTGGCTTTTACCGAGCCAAAGGTTTTTGAGATATTTTCGAGTTTGAGCGCAATTTGATCATTTGCGATTTGCTCTGTCATTCTATTATCCTAAAACAAAAGAGGGGTTTCCTAATAGTTAAGAAACCCCTTATATTCGATATTCAATTATTTATTTAAAAAATCGCTTAATTTTGCATCGCTGATTACACAGCTATCGCTATCGCGGTAATCATGAACAGTTACTTTACCATCCACAATCAATGTTTTTGCAAAGTTTACGTTTTCTTCCATTTCAGGGGTGATAAGTGCACGGTTATTATCATCTAAAGCCCAATCAACACCGTCTTCTGCAAGGCCAAGATGTTTTAAACCACCTGTTGGTGGGTTGCCTTCATTAGCTTGAGCTTCTTTCATAAAGTTATAAGCAGCAACATCCACACGCTTAAGCATCGATGTTAATACATAACCGGGCTCATAACCATTTTGGTTGCTATCTACACCAATACCGTATTTTTTTGCTTTAGCCATAGTTTCTAAAACGCCACGGCCTGTTTGCCCTGCAGCAGCAAAAACAACATCAGCGCCTTGGTCCATTTGTGTTTGGGCTAATTGGCCACCACGCACGGGGTTATTCCAAGCTTCACCGGTTGTACCTGTCATATTTTCCAAAAAGTTAATATCAGGGTTAACAAAACGCGCACCTTGTTCATAACCACAACCAAAGGCACGAATCAATGGGATATCCATACCACCAATAAAACCAATTGTATTGGTTTCTGTTTTCATAGCAGCCAACATGCCAACTAAGAACGAGCCTTCTTGTTCTTTAAAAAGAATAGATTGCACATTGGGTAAGTCAACAACAGAATCTAAAATACCAAATTGTGTATCAGGAAATTGCTCAGCGACAGAAGTAAGAGCTTGCGATTGGGTAAAGCCAACAGCCAAGATAGGATTAAATTTCTTTTGAGCAAAACGACGATGCACTTGCTCAAATTGGGCTTCATTATTGGTTTCAAAATCGCTAACTTTAACACCGGTTTCATCCGAAAATTTGGTTACACCGTTTAAAGTATTTTCATTAAAGCTACCATCGTTTTTTCCACCAAAGTCATAAACAACAGCAGGCTTAATTTCAGCCAAAGCAGCACTACCAATTAATGCGGTTGTTGCCGCTAAAATCATTGTAAATTTTTTCATCATTTTACCTATTCTTCATTAAGTTTTTTCGACTTAGTCTTGGGCAAATATTTCCCATAACATAATCATTATACATAAAAATATGTAACAATTACATTTTATTTAGACAAGCTTTAGTATGCAATAACTTAAACGTTACGTAAAGCTTTTGCCAAAAATTATTATAAATTTAGAGTTTTACAAGGTTTTTGCCTTAGTTATTATGGTTGGTGTTGCATCACAACAGCGCCAACAAGGCCTTCATTGTTACCATTTGTTAAGGTAATTTGCCCAGCAGCCTCAGTAGCAGCTTCTTTATTGGCTGTTATAAACACACCATTTGTTGTTCCATTATTTGGCGTAAATACCTCATTGGTTTCGGGATTTACTAGGTTTTTGCTATTGGCAGTACCAGTCCATTCATCATTATTGATTTTTCCGTCAAAGGTAACTTTACCGTTTAATGGTTGATAGCCCAAATTCGAATCAGCTGGCTGTGCAGATAAGTTATCCACATTACCGGTGATTCTATCTTGCGCCAAATTCACTTGGGCTTTGGCATCACCAATAACATCATAGGCATTCTTTTTACCCTGAAATTCCCCAAAAAAATTACCTAACCACTGCCCACCCTTAGGGATATTGCTAGTTTTATTGCCATGATTAAGTAGAATGATTGGAAAAATTTTATTATTTTTTTTATCTCTTAATAAGCCAGCCTGTGTAATCTGATTATCTGCGGGCTTTAGCCCTTTATAAATTAAATCTCCAGTTTTACGAACCTGCAAAATCTCATTGTCCAAATGGACTTCTGGCTGATTAATTGTAATTTTTCGCCCATCTTTAAGTGTTATGGTTTGGCGTTGTACCAATGGGACTGTTCCATTGCTATTTTCAGCTGTATTTTCTACATTGTCTTCTGTATTATCAATATCTACATTATCAGAGGGATTAACAATATCAGGTTTATCTTCTTCTTTATCCGATTCCGCTAAATAGACATTTGTCTTATCAACCAGACCTCGTTGTGCCATATCAAACTTAACTCCGCATGCAGTAAGAATAAATAAGGATAAAACTGATATATAGACTCTCATTAATCACCCAATAGAACCTTAAAAAATTAAGTTAGCACATAAAAAGACCTCAATGAATAAAAATATATGCAAACAAATTATTGATATTGTAATTTATTGGCTTTTTATTTTAAAAGCTTGACTAATGGCATCTATAACAATATTCACTTTTTTAGGGCGGTTACGGTTAAGTGTAATTAAGTATAATGGTACGGAGTAGAGCTTCCAATCGGGTAAAATTTGTATAATTTTTTTATCATTTAATTCATGCTGAATTTCTGCTTGTATGCGGATAGCAATACCTAAATTTTGTAAAAGCATTTCGCGGCGCATTAAAGAATTATCGCATTCTAAGTGCCGCTCTGGGCTAAAAATATATTCACCCATATGCTCATGCTGGAAACAAATACTACCGCTATTAGGCGGACCAATCCAAGGATATTGCATTAAGTCTTTCGGATGCTTTGGGATATAACCATCACAGAAAAAATCGGAACCAACGCAGGTAATCATAGGATAGCTTTGGAGTAAGCGAGCAATCATTTGCGGATTATCCAAAGCACCTTCGCCACCCCGAATAGCAATATCAATTTTCTCATCAAGTAAATCAGTTAAGCCGTCTTTGACAAGAAGCTCAATAGATAATTCAGGATATGAAGTTTGAATATTCCTTAAAGCATTACAAAAAGAAAAGCTATTTGCAATCGTAGAAAAAACGGCTAAACGCACTTTCCCACCAATATTATCACGTAAATTTTGTAAGGAAAAATCTGCTTTCTCCGCACCATTAAGCATATCTCGGCAACCCTGATAAAATAGCTCTCCAGCTTCGGTTAAGGCAAGCTTTCGGGTCGTTCTGTTTAAGAGCTTGATATGATAATTTTTCTCAAGCTTGGTTATCGCTTGGCTTACTGTTGAAACAGTTAAGTGGTACTTATCGGCTGCGGCTTGCATTGTTTTATACTCCACCACAGCAACAAAAATACTCATCGCTCTTAAATCATACATTCATATACCTATTCTTTAATATTATTAAAATATTATTTAAATATTACTCTATTTTTATTAAAGAATAAATAAATTATATTGAGCCTATAAAGTTAGCAATTCAGAAAGGGTAATAAAATGAATAAAGTTTTAGTATTAGCTGCAAATGGTAATGTGGGTAAACATCTTGTAAATGCATTGCTTGTACAGGGAGCACATGTTAAAGCAGCTACTCGAAATGGCCAAAATATCAATGAAGCCGAAGGAGTTGTTTTTGACTTTAATGACATGTCAACATGGGAAAATGCATTAAAAGATGTAAAATCCGCTTATGTTATGTTGCCTATGGGATATAATGATAAACAAGCTTTAACAAAATTTTTAGATATGCTTTTAGCTCTTAATATCAAAATTGTCTTACAAGGAAGTGTCGAGCACTACGATACTCCAAAAAATATGTATTATGCTGCTGAGCAACAGCTCAAACAAAGCGGAAAGACTTATGTAATATTACGGCCCACATGGTTTATGGATAATTTTAAAATCCTTTGGCAACAAGATTTACGAAATCATAAATTACAACTTCCTTTACAATATGGAAAGTCTGCACTTATTGATGCCCGTGATATTGCCGATTGCGGTGTACAGGCGTTATTGTCTCATCAGTTTGATAATCAAGCCTTCAACTTAACTGGCGGTGAATTATTAACTTATGCAGAAGCAATCGAAATTATTGCCGAAAATACACAGTTACCTATAACCTTTGAATATGCATCTCCTCAAAAATATCGTTTGCTCTTGCAAGAACAAGGGATGCCAGATGCAACAATCAACTTCTTTTTAGGTATTTTACAAGAAATTGAAGATGGAGTTACTGAGGTTACCACAGATGGTGTTCAAACACTTACAGGCAATCAACCCCGAAAACTAGCAAATTATGCAAAAGATAATGCGCAGCTTTGGCAGAAATAAGCAATATTTAAACGAGTTAGGGAAACAGAATATGTGATAATTGTAATGAAAATATGCTTAATCGGTGAAAACTTTTAGAGTTAGGTGCAACAAGATTAGCTGTATCCCCGCTTATCGGAGGCCGAGCAATGGCATCATCTGATAATGAAGAAAAGACTATTGTCTCTGATAAACCGTTTACAACCAAAGCGTGGGGTGCTGATGCTATTAAAGGAGATTTAAAGCCAATGGTAATCCCCCAAAGGGCATTAGGCGCAAAATATGATTGATTATTGTATTACCCATAATATTAAAGCCGATATCAAGCTTCTTACACCCAACCAATGCATACCGAACAAAAATATACGCTATCGCTTTGTTGTCGATATGAAAGCTTAAGTTCTAAAGAAAGGAAAAGAATATGAATATGAATATTCAAGATAAAGTCATTGTTATTACAGGTGCATCATCTGGAATCGGCAAAGCTGCTGCCAAATTATTAGCAGCACAAGGTGCAAAGCTTGTATTGGTTGCACGTAATCAAAATAAACTCGAACAAGCGGTAAAGGAGATTCGTGCAAATAAAGGGGTTGCCGAATATTTTATCGCCGATGTCTCCAATGCTGGAAAAATGCAAGAGTTAACAGAATTTACATTAAATACTTTTGGTCAAATTGATGTTTTGGTCAATAATGCAGGTTATATGCCGGGTTCTTTTTTATATAAAAATCAAATTGAAGAATGGAACAAAACTATTGATATCAATATCAAAGCCGTACTTTATGGTATCGGTGCGGTATTGCCCCATATGCATCAAAGGGGAGAAGGTCAAATTATTAATGTATCATCGTCAGCAGCTTACGAAAAAGCAATTCCGGGTGCCAGTGTATATTTTGGCAGTAAAGCGGCGGTGCGTTCCATTACCGATGGTTTGCGTGCCGAAGAATCCATGATGAAAAGTAATATTCGTGTGGTGCAAATTGCTCCTGGTGCTGTGGATACAGATTTAAAATATGATGTTACTGATTCTGAGTTATCGGGCTTTATTCAAGATATGTATGCTAATCACCCAACCCTTCAGCCCGAAGAAATGGCGCAAGCCATTGTTTATGCTATTAATCAGCCTCAAAATATTGTTATTAGCGATATCATTGTTAAGCCTGTCAATGCTTCTTAGAAAGCATTGACTAAACCATAAAGCAAAAAATGTATTTAAAAAACCCATTAAAAAGCAGCAAGTTACAAAAAAAATGCAATTAAGTAAAAAAAGATGTTGACTGATGGGGGCAAAAGATATAGTTTTCGTTCTCGCTGCTGAAGAATAGCTCAGCAGTTTTTTATGTCTTAGGGCGTAAATATACATCGTAAATAGGAAGGGATATGTAGGCGGCGATTTTGTGTAGTTTTGCATAGTGGGCGATAGTTCATTATGTGACGATTTACGAAAATTTGCTGTATAACATATAATAAATACACACCATGTA
>JBKEAR010000034.1:0-67698 GCA_047972425.1 Alphaproteobacteria bacterium
ATTAAAAGATGGTGAATTTGCTTTAATGGAAAACTTACGTTTTCATAAAGAAGAAACAAAAAATGATGCGGCTTTTGCAAAACAATTGGCAGAACTAGGCGATTTATATGTATCGGATGCTTTTTCTGCTTCGCACCGTGCCCATGCTTCAACAGCGGGTGTGGCCGATTATTTGCCAGTAGCTGCTGGCCGATTAATGCAAGCTGAGATTGAAGCATTAACTAATGCGCTTGAAGCTCCAAAAAAGCCGGTTATGGCTGTTGTGGGTGGTGCTAAAGTTTCTACAAAATTAGCTGTACTTCATAATTTAGTGAAAAAAGTTGATTATTTGGTTGTTGGCGGTGGCATGGCCAATACATTTTTAAATGCTAAGGGTGTGGATATTAAAGGATCCCTTTGTGAGCATGAAATGGCCGAAGAATGCCGCATAATTATGGGCGAGGCCGATGCAGCTGGTTGTAACGTTTTATTACCGACTGATGCGCGCTTAGGTAAAGAATTTAAAGAGGGTACCGAGGTTATACAAGCCGATATTAATAATTTACCCGATGGCTATTTAATTTTAGATGATGGCGATAAAACCGTTGCGGAGCTTAAAGAGGTTCTTCAAAATGTTAAAACTGTATTATGGAATGGTCCTTTAGGTGTATTTGAGCTTAAACCTTTTGATACAGCAACTAATGAAGTTTCGCTAGAAGTTGCACGCTTAACCCAAGAGGGTAAAATGATTTCGGTTGCTGGTGGTGGTGATACTGTTGCTGCATTACAGGCATCGGGTGCGGCCGATAAATTTAGTTATATCTCAACGGCGGGTGGTGCATTTTTAGAGTGGTTAGAAGGTAAAACATTACCGGGCGTAGCCGTTTTAAAAAAATAATATAATAGTGAATAATCACATATAAAAACTGTGCCAATTAATATGGCACAGTTTTTTATGCTTTTAGCTCAATATTTTGTATAGGTTGCTGATATTGCGTATGTGTTGTTTGCGCCATAACGGCTGCCGAGATCAGTAATCCGGCTGAGATACTAATTGCGGAACATAATAATATGAGTTTTTTCTTCATTTTATTCTCCTATATTCTATTTTATTAACTTAGTCATGCTTCATGGCTAAAAAATGAATAAAATAGGGTAATATCTTGTTTTTCTCATAAAAAAAGGATATTTAAACTATAAATATCCTTAAATTATATTATATAAAAATGAATAAATGATTACTAAATATTTAACCACAATAGGCCGATGTAACCTCACCTTTGCTATCAACACCCAAAGTAATACGTCCTTTTTTAGCAACATTTTTGGTTTGCCCTTTAATTTTACTTGCGCCTTTACCAACAAAACGAACATTTTTAGGAATAGGCGTACCAATATTATTGGCATTTAATGATAATAAATCACCAAGTTCTTCAACTTCGCAATTTCCTTTTTTTGCATTATTGGCAGCTGTTTTAAGCGACTGGCTCGGTGCTGTACAACCAGCAACCATTGCAAGAAGGATTGTTGTTACAAAAATCTTCTTCATTTATCTTCCTCAAATTATAATAAAATTATCCGCAATATGACTTTGTAATAATACCGGCATCATCAAGCTCAAGATTAACACGCCCTGCACGATAATCTTTGGTAATAAATGTATTGGGTTTAATTAAACGATAATTTACAGGTCTTTCCTTAAGACGTAAATCAGCAAAAGTACGGCCAGTTAATGTTTGCGCGTAAGTAATATCGCATTTTCCTTTTAACGCACGGCCACGGCTAGAGCGCTGATAATTACCATAAACATCACATGCCGAAAGCGAAGCAACAGCAAGGATAATGGTCGTAATTTTAAGCATATTTTTCATTTTATTTATCCACAATAAGCATTGATAATTTTGCCTTGTTTGTCCAATTTTAAATTAACGCGCCCGCTTAAATTGTCATCGGTAACTTTTTCATCGGGGCGTATCAGCCTAAATTGGCGCGGTAAAGAACGTGTTGGTACCGATTTAAATTCTTTACCAACAAGTCCCTTGGCTGTTTTTATATCACAAGATTGCGAATTATTAAAATTAAAATCGAGTTTTTTTCCAATTGATTGACGAACCTCTTGCTCTTGCTTTTTATTTGCCTCTGCAGTGGGCTGTATTAGGCCAGTCTCTGTGTTGGTTTCTACACTTGTATCGGTTTTTCTTACCTTTGCAGATGTTTGCGAAGTAATATCACCAACGGTTTTATCAACTTTTGCACATGCAAAAAGTGAAGAAAGAATAATGGATGATAACAATATGCGCCCAAATTTTTGCATAACAAACCTTATTATTTATTATTACCCACAGCGAACAGCTGTTACTTTACCTAAACGGTCTAAATATAAATTCACACGTAGCGGTTGGCTCATAACTAAATTTTGCCCCGGCTTTAATGTGCGAAAATAAGGCGGAAGCTGCTCTGAGGGTATATCTTGGAATTTTTGACCGATTAATGAAGCATATTCATTTGATGGGCAAGTACCATCTTGTGGTTTTGCGGGTTCATCTAAACTAGAGGTTGTTATTGATTGATTACCCGTAGTTGCCACAGGTGCAGATGTATTTGTTGTATTATTGGGGGTTGGTGCAAATTCGGCACAGCCTGCCAATAAAATAGTTAATGTTAATATATGCAATTTTCTCATTTATCATCATCCTTAATACAATTTTTAAATATTTTAAAAAAAGAGAATGTCAAAAATAGGGCTAATCTTCACTAATATTTAACATTGCATCGGCAAATTCTTGCGCATCAAAGGGCTGTAAGTCCTCCATGGCTTCGCCCACGCCAATGGCATAAAGGGGTAATTTATATTTATTGGCAATAGCTACAACAACGCCACCTTTGGCGGTACCATCTAATTTGGTAACAATTAAGCCCGTAATTTTTGCCGCTTGCTGAAAAAGCTCTACCTGAGAAAACGCATTTTGCCCCACATTGGCATCAAGAACCAAAATTGTTGCATGGGGCGCATCGGGATATTGTTTTTTAATCACCCGATCAATCTTTGTAAGCTCGTCCATTAAATGGGTTTTATTTTGCAACCGACCAGCTGTATCGATGATAACTAAATCGGTATTATCTTTTTTGGCTTTTTCTATAGCTTCATAAGCCAATGCAGCAGCATCGGATTTTTCTTTGCCCGTTAAAAGGGGAATATTTAATCGGTTTGCCCATACTTGTAACTGCTCAACAGCGGCCGCTCTAAATGTATCGCCGGCAACCCATAATTGGCTGTACCCCGATGACTGCCATAATTTCCCTAGTTTTGCAATAGTTGTTGTTTTGCCCGATCCATTCACGCCGACCATTAAAATAATAAATGGCTTATGTTTTTGAGTATCAATGGTTAAGGGTTGGGCAACAGGCTCTAAAATATCCGAAATTTCCTTAGAGAGCAAAGAGCGTAACTCTTCGGACGAAATTTCTTGATTAAAGCGGGTTTTTCGGAGCTTTTCGGTAAAATCCGTTGCCAATTCATAACCTAAATCACTCATAATCAGTTCATCTTCAAGCTCGTTTAGGCTTGCCGCATCAATTTTACGACCCACCAATAATCCGGTTGCTTTTTGTGTTGTTTTCGATAAACCTTGAGTAAGGCGTTTAAACCATTTCATTCTCTTAACCTCTTTTATTCGATAGTATTTTTATAACGAATATTTTGGATTTTTTCAATTAAAGCCCAAATTTCTTTGAATTTAATTATTATTAAGCAATATCGGCAATTAATTTACCATTTTCAATATGGGTGAATACGGCTTGCACAATCTGACCTTCGGCAATATTTTGGTTTAACTTAACCGGTGCGTAATGGGGGGAATAGCCACGGTTATTACTTTCTACTAAAACAGATGCCGAGGTTCCTAAAAAGCTATTGAGCCAATTCGCTTTAAGTTCATCACCAAGGGAGCGTAACCTTGCCGCGCGTGATTTTCTATCTGCCACAGCTATAGCGCGCATTTTAGCTGCCGGAGTCCCTTTGCGTGATGAATAGGGGAAAACATGCAAAAGCGGAATGTTCTGCGCTTTAATAAATTGATAGGTGGCTTCAAATTGGGCATCGCTTTCTTTCGGGAAGCCCGTAATCATATCTGCCCCCAATGCAATATAAGGCTGTTGTTTGCGGATATTTTCTATCCATAGGGCAGCAGATTTTGTATGATGACGGCGGCCCATATTGGCCAAAACCCTATCTTCGCCCGCTTGGAGCGATAAATGAACATGGGGCATAAAACGTTCATCGCTTATAACCTCAAGCAAGGCATCATCGTGCACCGCAGGGTCTAATGATGATAAACGCAATCTTTTTAGCTGTGGCACATGGCGAAAAATTAACCCCACAAGCTCCCCTAAGGAGGCTTGTGGTTGCAAATCTTTACCCCAGCTCGAAATATCCACGCCCGTTAACACAACTTCTTTATGGCCATAATCAATGAGTTTTTTAATCTGATCCAAAATAACATTAAGCTCTAACGACCAACTTGGTCCACGGGCTTCACGGATAATGCAAAATGAGCATTTATGGTCGCAACCTTGCTGAATTTGCACAAAAGCTCGGGTTCGGTTTTCCATGCCCGATACCAAATGATGGGCGGTTTCAATGAGCATATCTCTTGGAGATACCGCTATTTTGTTTTCTTCATCACCACGCGATAGGGGAATATAGCGGGCAATCTCCATTTTTTCCCGATTACCCACAACTTTATCAACCTCAGCCATTTGGGCAAATTGTTCGGGGTTTACCTGTGCGGCACAACCTGTAACCACAATACGGGCATTTTTATTTTCGCGGCGGAGGCGGCGGATTGTTTGGCGGGCTTGGCGTTCGGCCTCGGCTGTAACCGAGCATGTGTTGACGATAATCACATCATCTAAACCTGTGGTCTGGTTGCGTAACATCTCGCTTTCTAAGCTATTGAGCCGGCAGCCGAGTGTTACAATTTTTGCTTCACTCATGGCAATTATCTCTTATTCCACAAACTTTCCGATAATGTACCGCCAAAGCTAATAGCAATAGGCCCACGTAAGATAACATGATCATCTTCGCGTAGATATTCCACACCCAGTTCACCGCCATCAACACTTACTTTAACATTGCGTTTAATAAGGCCTTTTTTTACAAGGGCAACGACCGATGCACATGTGCCCGAACCACAAGCCAAAGTAATGCCTGCACCACGCTCCCATACCCGCATGCGTATATGGCTTTTGCTGATTACTTCAACAAATTCCACATTAGTACGCTCAGGAAAGTAAGGGTGGTTTTCTACCAGAGAGCCTATTTTTTCAAGGTCAATTTGGGTCACATCATCCACAACAAATACGGCGTGCGGATTACCCATATTGACCATATAAGGATTATCTAGGCCTTCAATATCTAACGGAACCGCATGGGTAGGTAAATCTTGCGAAAGCGGAATATCTTGCCAATGAAATTTGGGTTTGCCCATATCCACATTAATCACGCCATCATCATCAACACCGCAAGGCAATAAGCCCGCTGCGGTTTCAATAATGCATTCATCGCTTCCAAGCGCACTCATTATAAGTGCAGCCACACAACGGGTGGCATTGCCACAAGCGGCCGATTGCGAGCCATCGCTATTATAAATAATCATAAATACATCGGCATCTTCATGCTTGGGGGCATGGAGTTCAATGAGCTGATCGCAACCCACACCAAAATGCCGATCACAAATATTTGGTATCGCTATTTCGTTGAGTGCAGCATTATGAATACGGCTATCAATGATCACAAAATCATTACCTGCTCCGTGCATTTTTATAAAAGATATTGGCTCTGTCATATTTACCTTTGCATTCGCTTTAACCAGCTTGTAATATGGCATTATGTAAGGTTAAAAGCAAGGGAATAGATAATGGAGCTTGGCGTTTGTTATTATCCGGAACATTGGGCTGAAAGTATATGGGAACAAGATGCTCAAAATATGGTGAATTTGGGTATAAAAAAAGTAAGGATTGGCGAGTTTGCATGGTCTAAGATAGAGCCCAAAGCAGGGGAGTATCAATGGCAATGGCTTGATAAAGCCATTGATGTTTTAGGTAAAGCCGGTTTGGAAGTGATATTGGGTACACCCACAGCCACACCGCCTAAATGGCTGGTTGATAAATATCCGGCGATGTTGGCTTTAGATGAAAGCGGGCATAAACGTAATTTTGGCTCGCGGCGGCATTATAGTTTCTCTTCCCTTGAATATAAAAATGAATGTGCGCGCATTGTTACTTTAATGGCTGAGCGTTATGGGAATAACCCATATGTAACGGCTTGGCAAACCGATAATGAATATGGCTGTCATAAGACAACTTACGATTATTCTGATAATGCAAAACAAGCATTTCGGTTATGGCTTAAGGAGCAATATGGCTCCCTTCAAGCGCTTAATCGGGCATGGGGCAATATATTTTGGTCGATGGAATATACCGATTTTGATGAAGTTGATTTACCCAATTTAACTGTAACCAATGCCAACCCAGCACATAGTATGGATTTTCGCCGATTTTCGTCTGATCAGGTTCGGAAATTCAACCAGCTACAAGTCGAAATTTTACGGAAATACAGCCCTAATCGAGACATTATCCATAATTTTATGGGTAATTTCACCGATTTTAATCATTTTGATGTTGGTGCAGACCTTGATGTTTCCTCATGGGATAATTATCCCCTTGGTTTTTTAGATGTATTTGTAAAAGATGCCAAACAAAAAGCCGCTTATATGCGCATTGGCCACCCAGAAATCGGCGCTTTTCATCATGATTTATATCGTGCAACCGGCAAGGGGCGCATGTGGGTAATGGAGCTACAACCCGGGCCTGTGAATTGGGCGCCTTATAATCCTATGCCATCTCAAGATGCAATGCGCTTATGGGGGTGGGAGGCCTTTGCCCATGGTGCGGAGGTTGTTTCGTATTTTCGGTGGCGGCAAGCCCCTTGGGCGCAAGAGCAAATGCATACGGGCTTAAGATTACCCAATGATGAACCTGCAACAGCTTATAATGAGGTTGCACAGCTTTATCAGGAATTATCCAACCTACCGAAAAATATAGCTACCCAACAAGCCGATGTTGCCATTATTTTTGATTACGAAGCCGCATGGATGATGAATATTCAGCCCCATGCGCAAGAGATGGATTATTTAACCAGCGGCTTAGATATTTACCGCGAAATTCGCAGTTGTAGCTTAAATGTGGATATTTTACCGCAAGGGGCATCACTTAAGGGTTATAAGGCGGTATTTATTCCGCCTACAGCTTATATAAAAGATGAAACAGCTAAAGAATTGGCCGAATTTTCAGGTATGGTTTTGGTCTCTTGCCGCACAGGGAGCCGCAATAAAAATTTTGCATTCCCCGATAATTTAGCACCGGGAAATTTAACGGATTTATTAGGGGTTTCGGTTAAAACTGTTGATAGCGTACGCCCCGATATGGGGGGTAAAATTAATTGGTACGATAGCCATGAGCATTTTAATTGGTATTTATGGCGCGAGATTGTGGTTGCGCAAGAAGATGCTAAGATACTCTCTTATTTTACCGATACAGATACACCAGCCATTATCGAAAATAATAACTTTACTTATATGGCTTGTTTGGGTGGGCGCTCATTATTGGGGCGGTTAGTCCGCCGAATATTGCGTAAAGCTGGGGTCCATATAGAAAAGATCCCCGATTGTTTGCGCATTCGTAAAAGAGGAGACTATGCTTTTGCCTTTAACTATGGGCAAGAGGCCGTTGTTATACCCATGGCGCCAAATGCTAAAATAATTGTGGGAGAGCAACATATAAAACCTAATCAGGTAACCATTTGGAAACTATAGCCATAAAATAGCTTTATTTATTTTTTATATGTTTTGTTAACGCTTCGCTTACCCAATTGAGTATAAAATGAGTTGATTGACTGTTGGAGAATAAAAAATGAAATTAATAGTAACAAAATTATTTGCAGGTGCTGCCATTATCGGTTTAGCGGCATGTTCGGGTGTGGGGGCAAATTACGAGCCCACAGTCGATGGTGTAAAAGATGCTAAATATTATGGTGATTTAGCCGCTTGCCAGAATTTATCGAAAGAAAAATCTTACGCATCTAACCGTAATGCGGGTGCAACTGCATTAGGCGCAGGTATTGGTGCATTAACACGCTCTAAAGGTGACCGCGGTGATATTGCCGAGGGCGCTGCTATTGGTGCGGGTGTTGCCGCTGCGGGTTCGGGTGTATTAACGGCATCGGAACGCCAAAATGTTATTAAAAATTGTATGCGTGGCCGTGGCCATAACATTGTTGGCTAATAATAACAATTATTACAAAATAAAAAGGCAGATGTTTCATCTGCCTTTTTATTGTTTAAATACGCAACAATGATTAAAACTGAATATTTAATCCCGTAAAAACTTGCCATTCGGGTAAGCCTGCACCTCTACGGAATACAGAATATTGAGGCTCTACAAATAGGTTAAATGTTGCATAATCCGTATTAAAAACTTTACCAAAACCCAAACCAACAGGTACCATGTAGTTATCGTTTTCAAAGTTATAAGTCATAATGGGGGATGTACGCAGATAATACCCTTTGCCAAGTTGATAAAAACCAAACAATTGGAGCGAGCCTAAATTTACAGTATCTCTGTCATCATCGCCAGCAAAGCTATGGGCATAGGTAGCTAAATAACCATATTGAAATTTGGGGGAGGTTTTATTAAAAAATACATTGGCTAAACCCCCCGACCATTTGCCGCTACCTAAGCTATCTTCGGTTGCTGTTGGTATGTTTAACATTGGGCCAATACCAAAGCTAATACCGGGGTTGGTGTCGAAAATATAGCTAGTTAAAAGGTTTAAATCACCAAGGCCAGTATCATAACCATCTAAAGCGGGGAGATTGTTGATATTAAGCGATGCTCTGCCAATCCATTTTGTTTCGCCAATTGTAAAAGGCTGCGCAAAGCGGATAATCCCTTGGTCGGCATATTTACCTAAAGTATCATCGCCATCACCAATGGTTAAATCGCCAATATAATAGTTATGAAAACTGATTCCGGCCTTAAAGGCAAGGGGATTATTGGCATCGGCTTGCGTATCTGCATCTTCGGCCATAGAGGGTAAAGCTGCCCAAGCCAATAAGGATAATGCTGGTAATAATTTGTGAATTTTCATCGTAAATCTCCCTTAATATCTGGGTATTTGTAATTTTTTTTGCACGCAAAACAATTATAATAATATCTCTTTGCATTTAATTAATATCTATTATAAATATAACAGAGAAATATTTTATTAACAATTAAAGAGACTAAATGATGATAAAAAGAATTATTCGCCCACTTTTCTCATTGGTTATTGTTTTTTTTGCAATGAATTGTTATGCTTCGGGCATGAATGAATTGGAGAAAAATATGAATCCTGAAAATACTTTAGTTATCGAACTTGAAAGCGGAAAAGTTTATGTTGAGCTTTATCCGGAAAAAGCACCAGAGCATGTAAAACGTATTACCGAGCTTGCATCGGAAGGTTTTTACGATGGTATTGTTTTTCATCGGGTTATCCCCGGTTTTATGGCACAAACAGGCGACCCAACCGGAACCGGCATGGGTGGGTCAGACAAACCGGATTTAAAAGCGGAGTTTAACGATGTTAAGCATGTGCGCGGTACGGCATCGATGGCACGCTCGCAAAATCCAAACTCGGCCAACAGCCAGTTTTTTATCTGTTTTGAGCCTGCACCGCATCTTGATGGTCAATATACCGTTTGGGGGCAAGTGATTGAAGGTATGGGTAATATCGATAAAATTAAAAAGGGCGATTCCTATTCGGGGCAAGTCAATGATCCGGATAAAATGATTAAAGTTAGATTATTAAAAGACTTTGAATAAAAATAAAGCCACCCTTTAAAGGTGGCTTTTATTTTGGGTATATAACGTAATATGAGCAAAATTTTTAGCTGGTTAGAGCTGATTATTGTTTTTATTGGGCTGCCTTATATAATTGCGGTATATCATTTTCCGCGCCCGATTTTATATTCTATTTTGGCTACAGCTTGTATTTATATTATCTTGCGTAATCTCCACACTATTGATTGGCGGGCTTTTTTGGTTTTTCCGCGCTCTAAAACAATATGGTTTAATGTTGTTGGGCGTACCCTAATTTTATTATTACTTTCTATTATTGCCATGTTGATACTCCCCAATAAAGGCTGGTTTTTACTACCTAAATATAATATTTGGTTATGGTTGGCAATTATGGTTTTATACCCAGTAATCTCTGTACTGCCCCAAGAGATTATCTGGCGTTTTCATTTATTAGAAAATACAAAAAATATATTACCAAGCCGTCAGTTACGTATTATTGTGAGTGCTGTTTTATTTGGTTGGGTACATATTATTTTTGGTACCGTTTTTGCGGTTGTTGCAACCATATATTTGGGGTTGCAATTAGCCTATGCTTATTATCAGGGGCAAAAATCTTTTTGGGTGGTTTGGGTAGAGCATTCCTTAGCTGGGCAAATTGCCTTTACCATCGGCTTGGGTGTTTATTTTTATAACGGATAAATAAAAAAAGCGAAAGGGGTGTTCCTTTCGCTTTTCTGTTTGATCAAAGAAAATATCTTATTCTTCCGATGGTTCTTCCGTTTTTGGCTCATCATTGGATGTTTCGATAATTTCGCCTGTTTCCGGATTAATTTCCTCGGCGAATTCCTCATCGCTATCGTCAATATCGGTAAGGCGTGTAACCGAAACCACTTTTTCGTCCTCGGCAACTTTAAATAATGTTACCCCCTGGGTACGCCGGCCGGCAACACGCACATTGGTGAGCGGTAAACGGATAAGCTGTCCGCCATCGGATACCATAACCAGCTGATCTTCCGCTTCTACAGGGAAGGAAGCAATCACAGGGCCGGTTTTTTCGGTCATATCAATGGCCGATATTCCTTTACCCCCCCGATTGGTTACCCGATATTCATATGATGACGTGCGCTTACCAAAACCATTTTCAGTTACAGTTAAAACAAATTGCTCATTTTCTTCAAATGTTATAATTTCCTCTGGGGTTAAATTCACCTCAACTTCTTCCTCGCGGCGTTTGGCCGATGCATAACGCAAATATTCATCGCGCTTTTCGGTATCTTCCATTACATTACCTTTTAAGGAAGACATCGAAATTAAATGGTCTTTATCGCTTAAGCGAATACCACGCACACCGCGGGAATTACGCCCTGCAAATACCCGAACGGCATCGTAATTAAAGCGGATTGTATTACCCAAATAGCTATTTAAGATAATATCATCACCTTCATTAATGGCAATAACGCCAATCAGATGCTCATCGGGCAATAACTTCATGGCAATTTTGCCATTTGCGCGTACATCGGTAAAATCCGATAATGCATTACGGCGAATATAACCTTTATCGGTTGCAAATACCGCAAACATATCTTTCCAGCTATCTTCATCCTCCGGCAGCGGCATTAATGTGGTAACAACTTCGCCTTCGCTTAACGGTAATAAATTGACTAAAGCACGGCCTTTCGATTGCGGTGTGCCGATAGGCAATTTATAAACCTTCATTTTATAAACCATACCAAGGCTTGTAAAAAATAATACTGGTGTATGGGTATTCACCATATAAACTTGGCTCACAAAATCTTCATCTTTGGTTGCCATGCCCGAGCGCCCTTTGCCACCGCGGCGTTGTGCGCGGTAAGTAGAAAGGGGTACCCGTTTAATATAACCTTCGGACGATACGGTAATGACCATATCCTCACGCTGAATTAAATCTTCATCGTCGATATCAATACCAACATCCGAGATTTCAGAACGGCGCTCATCACCAAATTTTTCACGAACTTCAATCAGTTCGTTTTTCATAAGGTTCAATAAAACAGAGCGAGACTGTAAAATTTCGAGATAACCGGCAATTTCAGTGGCGATTTCTTCTAAATCTGCCCGAATTTTATCGCGCTCTAAACCGGTTAACCGATGCAAACGAAGCTCGGTAATTTGCCTTGCTTGTATAGGCGATAACTGATAAACGCCATTTTCTACCTTACGGCCGGGTTCGTCAATTAAGTCAATTAAGGCTTTAATATCGGCAGCGGGCCATTTTTTGGCTAATAATTTGGCCTCGGCTTCGTCCCGATTAGCCGAGTTACGAATGATTGCAATAATATCATCTACATTGGCTACAGCCACAGCAAGGCCGGCTAAAGTATGGGCGCGGTCGCGGGCTTTATTGAGCAAATAAATTGTACGGCGGCGGATTGTTTCTTCGCGGAAGTCTAAAAATGCAACCAAAAGCTCTTTTAAGTTCATTTGGCGTGGGCGGCCTTTATCAAGCGCAAGGGCATTTACACCATAAGATGTTTGTAAACTTGTGTAGCGGTAAAGCTGGTTAAGCACAACATCGGGCTCAATATCCTTTTTAACTTCCACAACAACCCGAACACCATGGCGATCCGACTCATCACGAATTTCTGCAATGCCTTCCACACGGCCATCTTTAGCACAATCCGATACTTGTTCCACCATGCGGGCTTTATTCACCTGCCAAGGAATTTCAGTAATGATGATACGGCTACGGCCTTTGGTGTTATGTTCGGTTTCTGCACGGCCACGCACAACAATCGAGCCACGGCCTGTACGGGCAGCAGCCACAGCACCACCACGACCCATGATAATACCACCTGTGGGGAAATCAGGGGCAGGGACAATATGAATAAGCTCATCTAAAGTCAAATTAGGGTTATCAATAAGGGCACAAGCAGCGTTAATAACCTCGGTTGGGTTGTGGGGCAGCATATTGGTTGCCATACCCACAGCAATTCCACCGGCACCGTTAATAAGCAAATTAGGGAAACGTGCAGGTAAAACCTCAGGCTCATTTAAGCTTTCGTCATAGTTGGGGTGAAAATTCACCGTATCTTTATCAATATCTTCTACAAGCGATGATGCCGCACGGGTCATCCGAGCCTCGGTATAACGCATCGCAGCGGCTTTATCACCATCCATTGAGCCAAAGTTTCCTTGGCCGTCTACCATGGTTACACGCATAGAGAAATTTTGAGCCAAGCGAACCATGGCATCATAAATAGCACTATCACCATGGGGGTGATATTTACCCATAACATCCCCCACGATACGCGCGGACTTTCTGTAAGGTCGGCCGGGTGTAAATCCGCCTTCATTCATAGTATATACGATGCGGCGATGCACTGGTTTTAAACCGTCTCTGGCATCGGGGAGCGCACGGCTCACAATTACACTCATTGCATAATCTAAATAGGATTTACGCATCTCATCAGAGATGGAAACAGGAACAATTTCATCCGAACCAATAATTGGATCCGTAATATTATCATCTAAAGTCAAAATTTTGCCCTTTATCTTTTTGATATTATTTCATAAAAAATTATAAAAGGAGGCAAGCCTCCTTAGAAAAATCTAACATGTAAATATACAAAAAAAATTGAAAAAAAACAATAAAAAAGGTCATTTTTTTCATTCTTTTCATTAATTCTATTTCGAGCTTTTCAAATGCATTGTAAATGACTATATTAAACAATAACAATCTTTAAAAATAAGGTAGGGATATGACCGAAGCATTAAGTTTAATTTTATATATTATTTATCGTTTATTGGGCATCGTCAGTTGGGTTTTATTTGCCAAGATTATCGTTGATGTTCTTGTAATGGGGCGGATTATCCCTTACAACCCGACAATAGGTAAAATCATGCAAGTATTGCATCAATTAACCGAGCCTATTTTAGGGCGTATACGCAATATGCTCCCACCGGCTCCTATTGATATCTCTTATATTGTAGCTATTTTTGGCATTTGGATTTTGCGTATGTTCATTGCATCAATTATTTAGAGAATTTAGTGTCTGTATTAATCGAAAAAAATAACCAAACTTTATTACATATTCGGCTTACGCCCAACGCAAATACCGAAGATATTGTTGGGATAGAGGCCGATGAATATGGACAGCAATTTTTAAAAATTCGTATTCGTGCCGTACCCGAAAAAGGTAAGGCAAATAAAGCACTTATTGCTTATATTGCTAAAAAAACACGAATACCAAAGTCGAAAATTTCGCTTATTTCAGGCGATACACAACGTAAAAAAGTCTTAAAGATAGATTTACCTTTTGCTGAGGCTCAACAAAATTTGGCTTCAATATTAAACCCTTAGGAGGAAACAATGGCGGCTCAAATCATTGATGGAAAGAAAATAGCACAAAATTTAAGAGAGCAGGTAAAAAGCTGTATTGCATCTATTGCCGAAGGTGATAAGCCGGGTTTAGCTGTGATTTTAGTGGGGAAAGACCCGGCATCATCGGTTTATGTGGGGGCTAAAGTTAAAGCCTGTAATGAGTTAGGCATTGAATCCTTTGAATATAAATTAGAGGCCAATGTAACCGAAGAGGGAATAATAAGGCTTATCAGAGACTTAAACTCAGATGCTCAAATTAACGGTATTTTAGTTCAGCTGCCATTACCCAAACATTTAAATGAAGAACGCATCTTGGCCGAGATTGATCATGCAAAAGATGTTGATGGCTTCCATGTGGTTAATGCCGGTTTACTTTCTATTGGCAGCAAAAAGGCAATTATTCCTTGCACGCCAATGGGTTGTAATATTATGTTAAAGTCAGTTATTAGTAATATGGCTGGGATGAATGCGGTAGTTGTCGGGCGCTCGAATATTGTGGGTAAACCCATGGCAAATTTGCTTTTACAAGATAATTGCACGGTAACAATAGTGCATTCAAAAACACGAAATATCAAAGAGATATGCGCTAATGCTGATATTTTAGTTGCGGCGGTTGGTGTGGCTGAAATGATAACAGCCGATTATGTTAAAGAGGGTGCTTATGTAATTGATGTCGGCATTAATCGCGTAGAAGATGCAACAAAACCAAGGGGATATCGATTAACAGGTGATGTGAATTTTGGTGATGTATTGCCTAAAGTTGCGGCGATTACGCCTGTACCCGGTGGGGTTGGCCCAATGACAATTGCTTGTTTGATGCTTAATACGCTTATTTGTTATTATCGACAAAATAACAGGGAGCTACCTTTAAATATTCAAGCACTGATTTAATATCCATTACCATCCCTATAATACCAGAATACTCCATTTAAATCCTTATATTTAAATTGAATATCCTAATATAACCGGCTGAATTTTTAATTTTAATTTATTTTTGCTGTTATATTTGTGTTTCTGTGCGGATAGCCATGGCTGATTATGGTTTTTTATGGCTAAAAATGTATAAAAAAGGGGGTGAATTACCCCCTTTATTGGTTAGCGATTTAGGCGGCCGTCCACTAAAATTTGAACGATATCCGGATCGGACAATGTGGAGATATCGCCAAAGTCTCCCACATCATTTGCCGCAATCTTACGTAAAATCCGCCGCATAATTTTACCCGAGCGTGTACGTGGTAAAGTTGGGGCAAACTGGATTTTATCGGGTATGGCAATACCGCCGATTTGCTCTCTTACAGATTGTTTCATGCGGTTGAGTAAGTCTTCTGTTAGTTCATAACCTTCTTTTAGGGTTACATAAGCATAAATACCTTCGCCCTTAACAGGGTGCGGCCAGCCCACAACAGCGGCTTCTGCAACATCAGGAACTTCGTCCAAAGCATCTTCAATTTCAGCTGTACCTAGGCGTTTACCAGAGATATTGATTACATCGTCAATCCGCCCTGTAATCCAATAATAGCCGTCTTCATCGCGCTTGGCGCCATCGCCCGTATGATAACTGCCGGGATATTGTGAGAAATAGGTTTCAATAAACCGATCATGGTCGTTATATAAGGTGCGGGCTTGCCCAGGCCAACTATCGGTAATATTAAGGATACCTTCTGCTTCTCCTTCTAAAATCTCACCTTCTTTGCTAACAATTTGTGGCCGGATACCAAAAAACGGCCGTGTGGCAGAACATGGCTTAAGGTCGGTTGCGCCAGGGAGTGGCGTAATCATAATACCGCCGGTTTCAGTTTGCCACCAACTATCGATAACAGGGCAATTTTCGTTACCCACAACCGAGTAATACCATTGCCAAGCCTCGTTATTAATCGGCTCACCTACCGAGCCTATAACCCGCAAAGAAGAGCGGCTTGTGCGGGTAACCATATCGTTACCTTCTTTTTGCAACATACGAATAGCCGTAGGAGCCGTATAAAATAACGTTACTTTGTAGCGATCCACAATGCGCCAAACCCGCGAAGCATCGGGGTAATAAGGAACACCCTCAAATACAACGGTTTTTGCACCATTGGCTAAGGGGCCGTAAACCATATAAGTGTGGCCGGTAATCCAGCCAACATCGGCCGTACACCACCAAACATCATCTTTTTGATAGTCAAAAATATATTTATGGGTGAGTGCAGCATAAACCATATAACCACCTGTGGTATGCACAACGCCTTTGGGTTTACCGGTCGAGCCCGATGTATAAAGAATGAATAAGGGGTCTTCGGCCTTCATTTCTTCAATGGGGCATAAGGGCGATGCATTGGCAATGGCATCATGATACCAGATATCGCGACCGTCATCACGCATGGAAATACCATGTTCGCCTGTGCGTTTAACAACAATCACATTATCAACTTTATGGGTGGATTGAATGCTTTTTAATGCCGTATCCACATTTTCTTTTAGTTCAAAAGAGCGTTTGGCACGGCGTGCATAGTCGGCTGTGATAACGGTTTTGGCTTGGCAATCTTCGATGCGTGAAGCTAAAGCTTTAGATGAGAACCCACCAAATACCACCGAATGTACCGCACCAATACGGGCACATGCTAACATTGAAATAATTGCTTCGGGGATGGGGGGCAGATACAAAATAACGGGGTCACCTTTTTTTACACCACGAGCCTTTAACACATTGGCAAGGCGGCAGATTTCCTCGTGGAGTTCACGCCATGTAATACTTCTGGATTCTCCGGGTTCATTCCCCTCCCAAAAAATGGCAATATCTCGGGGGTTATCGCCCAAATGTCTATCCACGCAGTTCCAACAAGCATTTAAGGTGCCGTCTTCAAACCATTTAATCGAGACATCGGTACCGCTAAAATATGTGTTTTTAACCTTTGTAAAGGGCTCAATCCAATCAATAATTTTGGCTTTCTCTGCCCAAAAAGCATCGGGGTTATCAATTGATTGCTGATAAAGATCGAGATATTGATCGTTATCAATATGGGCATTTTGCTTCCATTTTTCTTTGACTTTAAAGAAATCATTTCGTGACATGTTTGCCTTCCTGTTTTTATTGTTTTTTGATACATTTATTATCGTTTTAATGTATAGTATCAAAGGAATTTGAGATTATCAACAGAAACTATTTGAATATTTACGAAACTCGTTGTATTTCTTATTTTCTCAGTTCGATAATTGCATCAACTGGGGCTGTATAAATAAGCGAAAGTTAAGGAACGCAAATGGCAAAAGAAACCTATAAAGTTTTTATCGATGGCCAACATGGCACAACCGGTTTACAAATTAAAGAGCGTTTAGCTAATCATAATTGGATTAACGTGATAGAAATTGAGCCATCGGAACGAAAAAACTTAGAGCGCCGTAAAGAATTAATTGCGGAATCCGATTTAACTTTTTTATGTTTGCCCGATGATGCAGCTAAAGAAATTTTTGCAGCTGTGCGGCATTTGGATACAAAAATCATTGATGCATCAACGGCACACCGTTGCGATGATGCATGGGTATATGGCTTGCCAGAGCTAAATGCGACCCAATGCGAGAAAATAAAAAATGCGCAATTTGTCGCAAACCCGGGTTGTTATGCAACGGCATCGACCGTATTGTTGCACCCGCTGATAGATCAAGGTATTTTAGATGCTCAACAACATGTGCAGCTTCATGGTTATTCGGGATATTCCGGTGGTGGCAATGGGATGATTGATAAATATGAGGCACAGGATTATCCATCGGCATTTTCGCTTTATGGGCTTAATTTTAACCATAAGCATATTCCGGAGATTATGAAGTTTTCGGGTCTTAAACAAACACCTACATTTTTGCCTGCTGTGGTTAAGTGCCGCCAAGGTATGGTGGTATTAACCAGTTTAAATCAAGCGGAGCTAAAAAAAGATATATCCGAAATTCAATCGGTGATGAAAAAAGCTTATCAAGGGAAAAAATTTGTTAAGTTGATTGAGCAAGATATTAAAGAAAATCCATTCTTTGATATAAACGGCTTAGAAAATACCAATAATTTAGAAATTTGTGTGTTTGTATCGCCCAATAATCAAAATGTTGTTTTAGCAGCGCGCCTTGATAATTTGGGTAAAGGGGCAAGTGGTGCGGCTGTACAAAATATGAATATTATGCTTGGCTTAGATGAAGAATTAGGCGTACATAATTAATTTTTGCGAACTTATGGCATAAAAAAACCCACTTAAAATAAGTGGGTTTTTTATCGAAGTTTTAAAATATTATTTTTCTGTTTTTTCTTCAGCTTCTACTTCGGCTTCAGTATTGTCTTCTTCTTCTGCAATAATTTCAACAACAGCGTCAAATTCATCTTCATCAAGGTTTGTAACAATAGCACCGCCTGTAGTACGTTGAATTTCAGCTTCATCGGCTGAGCGAGCAACGTTCGCAGTAACTGTAACAACAACCTCGGGGTGAAGAACAACAGCAACATCAAATAAGCCTAATGTTTTAATTGGGTTTTTAAGCGAAACTTGGTTGCGTGAAATTTTAATACCGGCCTCGTTAAGTGCATCGGCAACATCGCGCGCATTTACCGAGCCATAAAGCTGACCCATCTCACCGGCTTGGCGTAAAATAACAACTTCGGTTTTACCCATACGCTCGGCCACATGTTGGGCTTCTTCGCGTTTTTTCAAGTTTTCGGCTTCTAATTGGGTTTTTTGAGCTTCAAATTGCTTTTTATTGGCATCGGTTGCTCTTAAAGCTTTTTTGCGTGGAAGTAAAAAATTACGGGCATATCCGTCTTTAACAGATACAACATCGCCCATTTGTCCTAAATTTTCAACGCGTTCTAATAAAATAATTTCCATTTCTTTTTCCTTCTCTTTGCTTTGTTATTTAACGACATAAGGCAATAGAGCAATGAAACGAGCGCGTTTAATCGCTTTTGAAAGCTCACGTTGATTTTTTTGAGAAACCGCAGTAATACGGCTAGGAACAATTTTGCCTCGCTCAGAAATATATTTTTCTAAAAGAGCCACATCTTTATAATCAATTTTTGGTGCATTTTCACCAGTAAACGGATCTGATTTACGACGGTTAAAACGTTGCGACATCATTATTCTCCTTTGGCTTCATTATTTTGTTCGGCATTATCGGCTGCATTTCTTTGTGCAGGGCGACCACGCGAACGACGATCATCACGATCTTTACGTTGCATAATAACAGAAGGACCTTCTTCTAATTCATCAACGGCAATAACCAGATGACGAAGAACATCTTCGTTAATACGCATAACACGCTCAAGTTCATGAACAGCCGGAGCTGGCGCATCGATATTTAATAAAGTATAATGACCTTTGCGGTTTTTGCGAATACGGTAGGCCATTGGGCGTAAACCCCAATATTCTACTTTACCCACTTTACCACCTTGGTCGGCGATAACTTGTTTAATGCTATCGGTAAGGCTTTCTGATTGCTGTACAGAAAGATCCTGACGTGCAATAACTACACATTCGTATAAAGGCATATAAAATTCTCCTTATTTGGCTTTTCTCAACCCTATATCAATAAAAGCAATGCTTTTACCTTACTCTAAAACTATATTAAACATAAGCTCTATACAATTTCATAGGGCATAGCTAACAACCTCATTGCTGTTAGCAAGGAGTAAGAAACTGCTTTATAGTATTTTCTAATATTAAAATCAAGAGAATTATAATCAGCGATTGCAAAAAAGGGCGCTTGCATGTAATTTGGAGCTTATAAGATTTTTTTAAACGAGAAAAAGAGGCAGAATATGAAAGCATTTGTTTTTCCGGGACAAGGAAGCCAAAAAGTGGGCATGGGCAAGGATATTGCCGAAAATTTCGCATCGGCCAGAGCCGTATTTGAAGAAGTGAATGATGCGCTTTCCTTCGATTTATATAAACTGATGACCGAAGGTGATAGTGCCGAGCTAAACTTAACCGAAAACACACAACCCGCTTTAATGGCTGTAAGCTTAGCAAGCTTGCGTGCGTTAGAGGAAGTATCGGGGGAAAAAATAACCAATCTGGCCCAAATGGTTGCAGGGCATTCATTGGGCGAATATTCTGCATTAGCGGCAGTCGATGCATTATCTATTAGCGATGCTGCAAAGTTATTGCGCTTACGGGGGCAAGCAATGCAACGGGCTGTACCCGCCGGTGTAGGGGCTATGGCTGCTGTTTTGGGTTTAAATTTCGATGATGTTATGGAAATTGCGAAAGTCGCAACAAAAGATGGCTCGGTTGTTGTAGCAGCCAATGATAATGCCGATGGTCAAGTGGTGCTTTCAGGTAATAAAGAGGCCGTAGAAAGAGCCGCAGAGCTTGCCAAGGAAAAAGGGGCTAAACGGGTATTGCCGCTACCTGTGAGTGTGCCTTCGCATAGCCCGCTTATGCAACCCGCGGCCGATGAAATGCAAGAGGCCTTTGCAAATATAAAATTTAATGCGCTTAAACTTCCATTGATTGCAAATGTTACAGCCGCTAAAGTTAGTGATGTAACCGATGTTCCCAAGCTTTTGGTGCAGCAGCTTATTGGTACGGTTAAATGGCGCGAAAGCGTACTCTATATGGCTAGCCAAAATGTCGATACAATGGTAGAGATTGGCAGTGGTAAAGTTTTAAGTGGTTTAGCGCGGCGCATTGATAAAAATATTGCCGTTGCCAATATTGAAACACCAGCCGATATTGATAATTATTTAAATTCATAAAATATAGGGAGAATAATATGTTTGATCTTACAAATAAGCTTGCACTTGTTACGGGAGCATCGGGCGGTATTGGCCGCGAAATTGCGGTATGCTTAGCCGCCCAAGGTGCTAAAGTTCTTTTAGCTGGCCGAAATACCGATGCTTTAGAGGAAACCAAAAAAGCGATTACAGGCGAAGCCGTTGTTTTACCATCGGCAGATTTAAGCTCGAGTGAGGGTATTGATGCTTTAATGAAATCGGCTTTAGAGCATGGTGAAGCCATTGATATTTTAGTGAATAACGCCGGCTTAACCCGCGATGGCCTAGCCATGCGCATGAAAGCCGAAGATTGGAAAAATGTGATTGATGTTAATTTAACCGCCCCCTTTATGCTTGCGCAAGCTGCAATAAAAGGCATGATGCGCAAACGTGCAGGGCGCATTATTAATATCAGCTCTATTGTGGGCACAACAGGTAACCCCGGGCAAACCAATTATTGTGCAACTAAAGCCGGTATTATTGGTTGGTCGAAAGCGCTTGCGCAAGAGGTTGCCAGCCGTAATATTACCGTTAATTGTATTTCGCCGGGCTTTATTGCAACGCCTATGACCGATGAGTTGAACGAAAAACAAAAAGAGGCCTTGCTCGGTCGTATCCCTCTTGGTAAAATGGGCAGCCCCAAGGATATTGCGGCAGGTGTGGTCTATTTGGCATCCGATGAAGCAGCTTGGGTAACGGGTCAAAATCTCCATATCAATGGTGGAATGGCAATGATTTAGCGAAAAAAAGCACCAAAAAGCATAAAAAACATTGCCTTTTTGTTTTTTTTGAGTAAATTATTGAGTGAAATGAGTATGTAAAGTGAGCCATTACTGGTTTATGTTTATAATTTTAGAATAATAATAAATAATGTTGTTATTTTATCAATTAGTAGAAAATTCTCGGATGAGTAAGGAAAATAGAATGAGTGAAGTTAAAGTAAAAATTGCAGAAATCGTAGCGGATCGTTTAGGTGTAGAAGCAGATAAAGTAACACCAGAAGCATCTTTTATTGATGATCTTAATGCAGATTCTTTAGATATCGTAGAATTAGTTATGGCATTTGAAGAAGAATTTGGCATTGATATTCCTGATGATGCAGCAGAAAAAATTCTTACAGTTAACGATGCAATCACATTTATCGAAGCAAATAAATAGTGTTTGCTTAACAGTAAATTTGTATTTAACGGCGGAGATTAAAAAATTTCCGCCGTTTCTTGCATATTAAGCTGTTTTTTTGTTAGAATATGAAATCAAATTTTTAGATTTATAAAGTGAGGTTTATCATGCGCCGTGTTGTTGTAACAGGTATGGGAATTGTTTCCCCCTTAGGTGTGGGTGTGGATCATGTATGGAAAAGATTAATTAACGGAGATAGCGGTATTTCTAAAATTGAACGTTTTGATGTTTCGGATTTAGCATGCCATATCGCCGGCCAAGTTCCAATGGGTGAAACTGCCGATGGTAATTTTAACCAAGATGACTGGGTTTCTCCTAAAGATGCCCGCCGGTTAGACCAATTTATTATCTATGGTTTAGCCGCAGCACAAATGGCCATTGAAGATTCCGGCTGGGTAGCCGATACGGATGAAAAAGCCTATCGTACTGGTGTATATGTTGGCTCGGGTATTGGTGGTTTACAAACAATTGATGCCGGCTCGCGCACAATGGATACCAATATGCGCCGTTTAAGTCCATTTTTTATTCCGGCGGCTTTAATCAATTTGGTTTCGGGTCAAGTTTCAATTAAATATGGCTTTAAAGGGCCAAACTCGGCGGTTGTGAGTGCATGTGCAACAGGTACACATTCCATTGGCGATGCTTCACGTATGATTGCTTTAGGCGATGCCGATGTGATGATTGCCGGTGGCGCGGAGGCTTCGGTTTGCCGCTTAGGTTTACATGGTTTTGCCCAAGCCAAAGCATTATCAACCAAATATAACGATAACCCAACCGAAGGCTCACGCCCTTGGGATGAAGGCCGCGATGGTTTTGTTATGGGTGAAGGTGCCGGTATTTTAGTATTAGAGGAATATGAGCATGCCAAAGCCCGGGGTGCAAAAATTTATGCCGAAGTTGCGGGCTATGGTATGAGCGGCGATGCGTATCATATTACCGCTCCATCTCCTGATGGTAGTGGGGCACGGCGTTGCATGCAAGCCGCATTACGTTCGGCCAATATGCAACCAAGTGATATTGATTATGTGAATGCGCACGGAACCTCAACACCAGCAGGTGATGTTGGTGAATTTAATGCGGTAAAAACAACATTTGGCGATGCCGCAAAGAATTTGAGCATGTCTTCAACAAAATCAGCGATTGGCCATTTGTTAGGTGCAGCTGGTGCGGTAGAAGCCATATTTTCGATTAAAGCGATTGATGAAGGTATTTTGCCACCAACATTGAATTTAAAAAACCCATCGGAAGGTGTTGAAGGCATCGACTTGGTTCCGCTAAAAGCCAAAAAGAAAGAAGTACGTGCCGCACTTTCTAATAGTTTTGGTTTTGGTGGTACCAATGCCTCGCTTATCTTTAAAAAGGTAGATTAAGCTATATGATAGAAGGTATTTTGGGGCGTTTACTCGCATTTATATTATTTGTGGGTGTAATTTGTGTTGCTGTAGTGCTTGGCGGTTCTTACTATGTTAAAAATCGCTTAGCTACTCAAGATGTTATTTTAAACGAAGGCACATTTGTTATTCCTAAAGGCTCAGGTGCGCAAAGAGTTATTGGTGCATTGCAAGATGAAGGTTTTATTTCATCAGATGCGATGTTTCCACCATCAGATGGTTTAGTGTTAACTTTAGCAACAAAGGCTAAATTTATTGAGCCGCAAATTAAGGCCGGTGAATATGAAATCCCGATGGGTTTAAGCTTAAAAGGGCTTATGGATTATTTATCCGATAGTTCCAATACCATCCAACATCAAATCACCTTCCCCGAAGGGTGGCGCTCGGCACAGATATTAGAGCGTATTAAGGCGAATCCGATTTTAGTTGGTAATGTGCCTGATGTTTTACCCGAAGGGCGTTATTTGACTGATACTTGGAGCTTTGAGCGCGGGGAAACTCGCCAAGATGTATTAAATCGTATGGCATCTGCCCAAAATGAGCTATTAAATAGTTTATGGGAAACAAGAGCGCCCGATTTACCTTTTAACAATAAAGATGAAGCCGTTATTTTGGCCTCGATTGTGGAGCGCGAGACGGCAAAACCAGAGGAACGAGCAACAGTAGCAAGCGTATATATTAATCGGTTAAAACAGGGTATGAAGCTCGATGCCGACCCAACAGTTGCTTATGGTGTATCGAAATTTGGTAGCGATGAACCTTTATTGCGCTCAGATCTAGAAAATAAAAGTAATCCTTATAATACTTATATTCATAAAGGCTTACCACCGGGGCCAATTGCGAACCCGGGGCGGGGTGCGATAGAGGCTGTATTGAACCCGGCAGAAACAGAATATTTATTTTTTGTGGCCGATGGTACGGGTGGGCATGTTTTTGCTAAAACCTATAAAGAGCATCAAAATAATGTGGCCGAGTGGCGAAGGATACAGGCTAATCAATAAAAGAGATAAACCCAAAGAATATTCTTTGGGTTTGTTTTTATTCTTTATGGGGAAGTCTTGTTACAATAAATGATTGTAATGGCCTTGGCAGAACCGATAAAAATGAAAGTATAGCATACATAATCCAAGGGAAAGCAATGCGCGGCTTATTTTTATTAAGGCCATTAATAATAATTTTGGCTGCTTTATCGCCCTCCATAAAAAATGGCATTGTGTAATTATTGGCATCGGTAATGCGAGAGCGCACAAAGCCCGGGCATATTACCGATACATGAATATTTTTTTTCTTTAGGCCGGGCCGTATTGCATCGCCCCATGTTAAAATAGCCGCTTTACTTGCCGAATATGCAGGCGAGGGTGGAAGCGGTAAAAATGAGGCCATGGAGCCCAAAAGGCCAATATTACCTTTTTTACGTTGTATCATATTATCTAATATCGGCTCTAATGTATTGAGTACACCGGTAACATTAACTGCATTGATTGCACGTAATCTTGTCGCCGGGTTGTGAGTCTCGATATGATTACCGGCGATACCTGCATTGGCCAAAATACAGTCAAATGGGTTTTCTTTATCCCATTCTTTTAAAATATTTGCAATCTTCTCTTGTTCAATAACATCAACAATTGCAAAATAAACTTTTGCTCCTTTGGCTTCACATTGGGTCTTAATTTCATTTAACCGCTCTAAATTTCGCCCTGTCAAATGTAAAGTTATATTCGGCGCTGCAAGTTCTAATGCAACGGCGGCACCAATCCCCGATGAAGCCCCGGTTATCAATATAGAAGAAAATTTAGAAGTCATTACCTTACCTAACAGATTTACATTTTTATCCATTTATGCCATAAAATAGGGTATATTCATAGAAAAAGTGATAATATATAATGATAAAAGAACTCAAACATGAACCTTTTGCTTTAATTTTAACGGGAGCAAGCGGTGCAGGAAAAGGAACTATTGGTAAAGCCTTACGAGAGAAGTTTCATCATTTACATTTAAGTGTATCGGCCACAACTCGGGCAATGCGCCCCGGAGAAAAAGAGGCCGTTGATTACTTTTTTTATGACCAAGCCCAATTTTTAGATGCAATTGCGAGTAACGATATGATGGAATGGGCAGAAGTTTTTGGGAAATATTACGGTACACCATTAAAGCCGGTTTTAGACAATTTTGCTGAAGGCTATGATGTATTATTTGATATTGATTGGCAGGGTGCCAGACAAATTAAAGAAAAGCTTGGTGTGCGTGCAGTGAATATTCATATTTTACCCCCGAGTAAAGAGATTTTAAAACAGCGCTTAATTGAGCGTGGCCAAGATAGTATGGAAATCATTGAAGATCGTATGATTAAAGCTGCATCGGAAATTGCCCATTGGAAGGATTGCGATTATATTATCGTTAACCATGATTTAGAAACGGCCATTCATGAAGCACAAACGATATTTTTGGCGGAATGTCGCCGGCGCATACGCTTAAATTATTTGGAATATATTGCTAAAGAATTTGAGTGATAATTATTAAAAATTTTGCCAATATTGGGCAATTTTTCCAAAATCTTCAATATCCAACATTTCTGGTCTTAAGGTTGGGTCAATATCTAAATCTTCCCATGGAATATTTAAGTCCTTTAGGCTACGCTTAAGCATTTTACGGCGCATATTAAATGCTTTGCCCACAATAAATTCCATTGCCTCAAAAGATACATCAATGAGTGGTACTGGGCGTGGTGTAACAGTAATTACTGCCGAATGAACTTTAGGCGGTGGTGTAAAAGCAGAAGGTGGTACATTAAGTGCCAAATGGGTTTCGCATAGCCAATTGGTCATAACCGCAAGGCGACCATAATGTTGCGCGCCTTTTTGCGCACAAACTCTTAATGCAACTTCCTTTTGAAACATTAAAACTAATTTATCAAATTGCTGAATTTGCTTTAACCAATTAATCAGCAAAACAGTACCGATATTATAGGGTAAATTACTTAATAAGGTAATTTTATCAACCGAAAATAATGCAGCAATATCGGTTTTAAGGGCATCGCCCCAATAGATGCTTGCATGTGTATCCGCTTGGCATAATGGAGCTAATAAGGGCTCAAATCTTTTATCCATCTCTACCATGATAAATTGTTGTGGATTTTGCCGTAAGATAGCCCGGCTTAACCCACCGGGACCGGGGCCGACCTCTGCAACATATTTGTCACTTAAATCATTGGCAAGAGAGGCAATTTTATCGCAAAAATTTTCGTCTAATAAAAAATGCTGTCCAAGTGCTTTGTTGGCCCATAGACCATTTTGCTTTAGCGCATCGGACAGCTTTGGATATTGGGGGTTGCCCATATTATCTTATTAACGAATTTCTAAAAAAGCTTGCTGGCGAAGCTGTTGGCCAACATAAGCAGCCTCGCGGGCAATATCCTCGCTACGGAGCTGTGTTGTTATACGCTCGCGTAAACCATTTAAATCGCTATTGTCAGTTGTCGAGATAGAACGTTTGTTTAATAAACGATAGATATAATAACCATCAGCCGTTCTAATAGGTTGCGATGTTCCACCAACCTTTAGGTTTGTAATTGCGTTATCTCTTGCAGGTTCTAACTGGCCTTTAACAACCCAACCCAAAATTCCATCTTCTGTTCGCGAAGGAGCCTCGGAAAAATTACGGGCAATTTCACCAAAACGATATTGGCCAACCACAAGGCTACGAACACGATCGGCTGTTTCTTTTGCATCATTTTCTAGACCGGTACTGCGGACAGGAATAAAAATTTCACCGACCAAATATTCGGTTACAGAGCCATCGTCTTTAAGTTGCTTTTGTAAAATACGATCAACATCTACGGGGCTTTCTTGAATAAGCGGTACAATGGCTGCACGTACATAGTTTCGCCATGCAAGCTGACCACGAATTTGATTTTTAAATTGCTCTATATCAATACCTTGTTCGCCTAATATTTTAGCTAATGTGCCTGCAGGCATTTTGTTGTTTTCTTCAATAGAGGTAACAGCACGCTGAACCTCGGCTTCATCGACTGTTTGGCCAACGGAACGCGCAGCTTGCATTTTGAGCTTTTCGTCAATTAAGCCTTGTAAAATATCATCATTTAATTTGGTCATTCCATTTTGTGCTGCTTGTCCGCGTGAGATCAATAAAGCCAGATTAACCCGTTGTTCAATCTCTGAGGATGTAATAACATCATCATTAACAACAGCTTTAATACCATCAGCCGAGGCAATAAAATTATATGCCATAAGCGGTAAAATAATTGCCAAAAATAACTTACGAATAAGACGCATGAGATACGACCCTTTATACAATTTATCTATTTAAATATACTCGATAATACAATAACCAACTATCGCTAAAACTACAAGAAATTTATAGGCTTAAATTTAAATCGCCCAAAGTTTTTAAGCTAAATTGAACCCAAAAAGAATTATCTTCTACGCCATCGGCTTTCCATTTGCGTTTATAATATGTACCAAGGGCAATACACTCGTTTTCCCAACTTAAACTCAAACGGGCTTCTTTCGGGCGCATATTATCTTCACGTTGGAAATCATGGATCATATAACCACTAAGCTTGAGTTGGTCAGAAATTTTTGTTGATAATCCAATACGAACTTCTTCGGTTTTAGTGAGATTTTCTAAATCATCAAACCATGTGTAATAACCCGAAAATTTAAGTGATTGCGGCCCAAATGCTCCCCCAACATCTAAGCGACGCATCGTAAAATCTTTTTCATCAAAGCGTCCATTAGCGCTTAAATCTAGCCATCTTGTTGGCTGAAACTCAAGCTGTGCAACAATATCAGAAAACTCGCCGTCTAAACCCGAATTTTTGTTTTCATCAAATTCACCATCGTAAGTTGGGCGCCAAACCTGACCAATCTGAAAGCGCGAATATCCGCCATTATTGAGCTGAAGGGAACCACGAAGGCCATAGTTAAAGCGTAAGCCGCCTTCATCACGATCAAAACCAGAAAACCGATTAGGCGTAAACAAATTACTCGCTGTAAGTTCAAATGTTTGGCTATCCTCATTGGGGATATAACGATAATCATCTTGGTTATAATCGGGTGACCATACGGCTTGAATAACTGGTTCAATCGTTATGGTGTTACTTGGGGCGTAACGAACGAGTGGATAACTAAACTCACCCTTTACCATGGGGCGTAATTGGGTTTCGCTACCCGAGAAATCAGTGCCATTAACATAATATTCGTCATTAATCCAGCTTAGTGCAGCTAATGAAGCATCAAATTGATACTCCTCTCCCATTAAGCCTATCCAATGGCCATTCCAACCCGCATTGGCCATAAAACGATGATCAGACTTTGGTGTATCTGTTGTTAGTACATTTGGTGCAACAGATGTATCGATATAAAGATCGCGGTATAATGAGCGTGTATTGGCCGTAAAGTAACTATTGCCGCCAAAGCGATCTTTGGGGCTTTGCCAATCAAAGGAAATTTCAGGTAATACGGTTGGCACGTAATCTTGATTGATATTTGTATCTTCGGTTTGAAAATATAATGCATTGGCTTGAAACCAACTATCATAACCGCGCCGCTCTAATGTAATATCCGATTGTAAAAAGCCTGCTTTATCAACATCGGTATCTATATCATAATCGTCTAAATAATCTCTGTCTGATGCAAGCCGGACATTTGATGATAAATACCATTGGGGGGCAAGTTGCCACCAAAAACTACTGTCAATATCCCACCGTAAAGGATCAAACTCGCGTGTACGGCCATAATCGGCGGCATTATTATCATCAGATGTGATGCTCCCTTGGATATCAAACCCACCACCAGAAAAACGTTGGCGATAACGGGCAGCCAAACGCGGATTATTTTCGGTATAAACAATTGGGGTAAGTGTGACATCGGCATAATCATTAATAACAATAAATAACGGAATACCTGCATAGGCTCCTTGGTCACTATCAAAACCAAAGCTGGGTGATAAAATACCTGTTTTTCGTTTTACTGTTGGGTCGGGGTAACCAAACCACGGGGACCATAAAATCGGCTGGCCATAAACATCAAATGTAATATCTTTTGCGGTGATATATTTATTTTGTTCATCATGGGTAACTTGCTTACTTTTTATCATCCAAAGCGGTTTTTTATCTTTGCTTTGCAAACATTGATCACAAGCTGTATAGGCAGCATTATAAAAGCGATTATAACGACCTTCGGTTCGTTTGCTACTCTTTGCGGCAATTAATGCACCATTGGGTAATCGGGCAACAAGTTTTTCGGTTGTGGCTTCTTTAAAATCGCCGGAGAGCTCTACTCTATCGGTCTTTATCACTGTTCCATCGGCATTGGTGAGCTCAACATTGCCATAGGTATAAATACGATCTGTTTCGGTATCGTAGCGCAAGATATCCGCACGGACTGTTTGTCCTTTCCAAATAGCAGTTACCCGCCCACGAGCCTCAACCAAATTTTTCTCGGCATCATAAGTGACTTCTCGGGCAAAAAAATGGACTATATCGTTATCGTTACCGTTTGCCGACTTAAACAAATCAACTTCGGCAGAATCGGCTACCAATGGTTGGCTAAGTGCTACAGATATGAGTAAAGCTGCACAAAAAGATACCGAACATACACTCTGCTGTGTATGTGTTCGGGTAAATTTACTTTTTGTTAACCTTTTTGTTACCATGCTTTCTTTTCTCAATCGGATTCTAGCCGTCTTCTCGGTAAAGTATTAGGGAAATAGCTACCATTAACGCAATTATAGCCGGAAGCCATGCTGCAATCAATATGGGTATATTTCCTTCTAACCCTAAAGAAAATACAATAGACGAAAATGACCAAATAATAAAGCCCGATATTATACTGGCTAAAATTACATAATATCCGCCACCACGACGCGAAGGGCGTAGGGCAAGTACCGCCCCAAGAATTGCTAACGAAACAAATAAAAAAGGTTGTGCAATTTTATTTAAAAAATATAACCAATGGTGGCTTGTGCTTAAGCCAGCTTTTTGTAGCACTTTAATTGTTTTTGGTAATTGCCAAAATGTTAAAAATTCGGGTGAAATAGCGCGTTCTATCAATTCGGCAGCGGGTAAATTTGTGGATATAACTAGATTGTTTTTATTTTGGGTGGTCTGATTTTTATAATCAATTTCGGTAACCTCGCTAAGCTGCCAATTATTTTCGGAGATAATGGCATTTTTAAATAAGATTTGTTGGAGCAATTCGCTTTCTTGATTTTGTACCCGAATATTACCGTTAATAATTTTTAATTGATCCTTCTGATTATTGAGCGGGATTACCTTACCGATGCTCAGCATATAATAATTATCGCCCACTTTATCTCGAATCCAACTATTATTTTGGATGATACTCTGTTCAGAATCGGCTTCACCTTTAGCCACAACTTCCCTAAGTTCATATAAGGTGTTTAATTTTACCGATACCGGATTAAGCAAGGTAACCGCCGCCGTGCCGAGAACAAAAGAGACCAGAACAAGTGGCATTAAAAACCGCCAAGCCGAAACACCAATGGAGCGTATAACATCAATTTCGCTATCAAGAGATAATCGCCGAAAAACCATAACAGCCGTGAGTAAAATGGCAAAGGGCAAAATTTGCTCGTAAAGCCCCGGCATTTTCAGGATAGATAAACCCAATGCATCTAAAGGCTGGGTGTTATCTTTACGCGATAGCCGATAGGCGGTCTCAATAGAATCGATTAAAAACACCAATAGCATTAAACCTGCCGAAAGGCCGATGAATGTTGCTAAAAAGCGCTTTGAGATATATTTGGATAATATCGTCATATTTGTTACTAACTCTCGTTTGCTGCTCGTTTTAATCGATCATTGATAGCAATACCAATATCCATATTGGGTATGGGTGCTACACATATAGATTTAACATTTAATTTGTCGGCTTTCCATAAAAAGGAAAATAAATTTTGTGCGGCTTCGGCTAAATCGCCATTGGGGCTTAAATTTAGCTCATAAAGGTGATTAAGATTATTTTGGCCAAAGCTCAGCCATGCACTATCGTTATTGGGGTTAGTTACATTAAGATATAATTTTTTTCTTGGCGCATAATGGCGTAGCATTTGGCCGGGTGATAAAATATCTTCATTTTTATTTGGTGATGTTTTTACCGTAACTTTTTTATTCAAACATTGCTCAATTTCTTTTGCTGTAATTGTACCGTAACGTAATAATATAGGGGTTGGATTACGGGCATCAACAATTGTGGATTCTAACCCGATATTTGTATTGCGACCATCAAATATATATATATCAGTCGCCGAAAGAGAATCAGCAACATGTTGTGCTGTTGTTGGGCTTAGACCTTCGCTTTTATTGGCCGATGGTGCGGCAATTGGCCGACCCAATGATTTTAATACTTGGCGAAATACAGGGTGATTGGGGGCACGCAATGCAACAGAGGGTAACCCTGCAGTAACCAAGGCAGAAATCGGACTATTGGATTTTAATGTAAAAATAATACTTAAAGGGCCGGGCCAAAATTGTTGCATTAATTTTTGCGCATCATCGGTTATTTCAACATATTCAGATAAATCAAAATCCTCATGTATATGGCAAATTAAGGGGTTAATCGCAGGGCGGCCTTTGGCCAAAAATACTTTTTGCACGGCAATTTTATTGGTTGCATCGGCAGCTAATCCATATACGGTTTCGGTAGGTAACGCAACAATATCACCGTTTGTTAATGCATTAACTGCAATTTTTATGGAACTTGGGGTATTTCCATCAATTATCGTGGGCATATTGTTCATTGGCTCCTAAAATACTTTTATCATATGTTTTGATATGGTAAAAATAAGGCAAGATATAACGAAAGTAAAAGGATAAATAACGAAAATGGATATTCAATTTGTTTCTGCATCTCAAAATGCACATGCCGATATTTTATTTAGAGGGTTTGACGGTAATAAACTTTCGGGAGATGAAATTGTAAAGAATGAAAAATTGAATGTGGCGTTGTATAAAATGATTGAAGCCGCAGAATTTAATGGTGAATGGGGTGAAACAATCAATTATTTTGGTAATGATGATTTTAAGCAAATTACTATTATAGGGATAAAAAAAGAAGTTGTTAAAAATAAAGATATTTTACGGCTTGGTGGTGTGATAGCAAAATTAGCCCGTAAAAAGAAAAAGGTGATGATTGAACTATCGCCACTTGAAGATATGATCAATATGGGTCAAAACAATTTAGCTATTTTAGCGCAAGCTATTATGATTGGTGATTGGCGTTTTTTAAAATATAAATCCGATGCGGATCAAGATAAAAGCCAAATAGAAGATATTATGATCGCTTGCCAAAATAAAGCGGCAGCAGAATTTGACTTTTTATCATTAAAGGCAGCCGCACAAGGTATGGCTGCTAGTCGCGAGCTTGTATCGGAGCCCGGTAATATACTTTATCCGCAAAGCTTTACGGAGCACGCTAAAGAGTTAGAGTCTTTAGGTTGCGAAGTTGAAATTTTGGATGTTAAAGCCCTTAGCAATAAAGGAATGGGGGCTATTTTAGCTGTGGGGCAAGGGAGCATTCGCCCGCCTTATATGGCGATTATTCGGTGGAAAGGTGCAGAAGATAAGCAAGAAGCGCCAATAGCCTTTGTGGGGAAAGGGGTAACATTTGATACCGGTGGAATATCCATAAAGCCCGCAGCCGGAATGGAAGAAATGATTTTTGATATGGGCGGAGCCGCCGCTGCCTTTGGCGCCATAAAATCACTAGCCTTACGTAAGGCTAAAGTGAATGTATCGGCAATTTTAGGTTTGGCAGAAAATATGCCCGATGGTAATGCAACACGCCCCGGTGATATCATTAAAACATATTCGGGTAAAACGGTAGAGGTCATTAATACCGATGCCGAAGGCCGTTTGGTTTTAGCCGATTGTTTAACCTATGCACAAAAAGATGAGGGCGCAAAAACGGTTATTAATTTGGCTACGCTTACAGGAGCAATGATGGTCGCTTTAGGTGAGGAACGTGCCGGAATATTTAGTAATGATGATCAATTGGCACAAAATCTGCTTAATGCCGGTGATAATACCAATGAGCTTTTATGGCGCTTTCCGTTAGGTGAGGAATATGATGGCCAAATAAAATCGAAACATGCCGATATTAAAAATATGGGTAAAGGCCGCTGGGGCGGGGCGATTGCTGCCGCAAAGTTTTTACAAGCATTTATTGAAGATGATACAAAATGGGCACATATCGATATGGCACCAACCGCTTGGATAAATGAGGAAAAACTCCCTATATGCCCGGGGGCAACAGGTTATGGTGCGCGTTTGTTGGATTGTTTTATTATGCAATCGGTTGAAAATAAAGAGGATTAAATTTGAGTGATATTCGATTTTACCATTTAACCCAAATACCGCTTTCGCAAGCATTACCGCAGCTTTTAGAGCGCACAATGCAGGCCGAAAAAAAGGCGATTATACGGGTAGGGAATGAACAACGCTTAGAAAGCCTAAGCCGATGGTTATGGGTATATAAAGATGATGGTTGGCTGCCCCATGGTAAACAAGATGATAATGCCGATGGTAACGTTATTTGGTTAACCCTAAATAAGGATAACCCAATTAATGGGGAATTTTTATTTGTTGTGGAGCAGGCAGTAATTGATGGTTTTGAAGCTTATGAAAGGGTTTTTTACCTGTTTGACGGTACAAATGAAAATGAATTAACTGAGGCTCGGAATTTATGGAGAAAGCTAAAAAAGCAAGATTTAGAACTGGCCTATTGGAAACAAGATGAAAATGGGCGGTGGCAACAGGCTGCTTAACAGGAGTTAAAAGGAAAAAGCGGCCAAATATAAGGCCGCTTTTCATTTCATTTTTTTTAATTAATGAAATTGTGCAGTTAAATTTTGTTTGTCTTTTGCATATAAACTGAATGCTAAAAGTAATGAAACAAGGCCAAGGGCGGCAATACCGCTTTCGAAATACCATGATTTTTCTTCGAAATGTTGCCACATAATGCCAGCTAAATAAGCCCCAACAGAAAAACCAAGCATTAACGCACCATTAAATAGCCCAACAGCGGTTGTTGAAAGATTTTGGGGTAAAGTTGAGCGTACCCAAGTTAAACTACCAATCATAAAAGCACCATAAGTTAAGGCATGTAAGCTTTCGGCAACAAAGATGAGTTGCTCTTGGCTGGTTGATGCCAAAACAGCCCAACGAATGATTGAGGCAAATGCACCAATAATAACCAAATCGGCAGGGCGTGTTTCTTTACGCACAGAATACAATAAAAGAACGGTTACACCAACAAGTGCCGAGCCATAAGTGAGCGTAAATAAAATATTGGCAATATCCGATAATGTAAATAAATTAAAGAATTTATAGCTAATATTAAATTGCGAAAGCCCTAAATAAATTAAAAAAGAGCCTGCAAAAATAATACATAAATTACGGAAGGCCTTTAAACTATCTTGTGTGCGTAAAACATAACCAAAGGTGATAAACGCTATGACTTCGGCGCCCACGCGCATTGTCCATAGGTCAGATATTCGCGAAGGTGAAAAACCAACGCCACTCCAACGTACCGAGCCAAAATAAAGCTCTTGCCCATGGCTTTTGGCAATTAAAAATACACCCAATGCAAATAAAGCAATGCTGGGGTGTAAGAGCAATTTAACACGCGAGAATGTTTGTAAATTTTCTTTGGCAATTTGATAACGTGGTAAAATAACCGTACCTGCGACCAAAACAACCATAAAGGCGGAAACAAGCTGATACATTAAATCGGCCCAATCTTCGCGGCCTGTGATTAAAAACCCGGTTAATTGGGCTGTAATGATAAAAGCAATAGAGCCCGATGAGCGTAAAATACCCCAGTTCCCATTTAAGTCTTTGGTAATAGCTAAACCCAAATTATCAATAATGGGGATAATAGCCACCCAAAAAAGCCGAAATAGGGTATAACATAACAATATCCAATAAAAATTATCGTTAAATAAAGGCAATAAAAGCCATGAGATTATTGATAATGTGGCTAAAATAAATGTTAAAAGCCGAAACGCTTGTGTTCTATCGGCAATGGCACCAACAATGGGGTCAAAAAATATGGATACCGTCATCGACATACCTAAAATAATGGAAATTTGTGCCCAGTTCCAACCATAATTTCCGAACCAAAGAGCCAAAAACGGAAGTAAAACACCATAAGGCAAGTAAATAAGGGCATTAAATATACCCACGCGCGTTTGTAAAAAACGGTTTTGTATCATAAATATATCTCTCTTGTAACCATAAAACTCTATATATGAATAAAGGATATATAGAATTTATGCATATTAAACCAAGGCGGATACTTTACTTTTTTTATCGAGATTAAGCAAGAAAATCACTAAAAATAATGATAAAACGGCATAAAATACATCAAAAATAAAGGCTTTAGATGAAAATTGCTGATATAAATAACCTGCATATAAGCTACCAGTTGCGGTTGCTAATGCCGAAGTTGCTGCATATAAGCTAATACCAACGGCTGAAAAACCAGCCGGAGAAATTTTATTTACCCAAGTAATGGCGGCAATTTGGAACAAGCCAAAAGTAAAACCATGCAAACTATTGGTTAATAATATTACCCAAAAATTTTCGGTGAATGCAAATATACTCCACCGAATAACGGCACAAATTGTTGCAAATAACATGCTCCAAATTGGGTTAAAGCGTAATAAAATTATGCCTAATATAAGCATAACGACAACCTCGCCAAATACGCCGATATTCCAAATATAGGCAATTTGTTCTTCAGAAAAGTTTAAGGCATCTCCCCAGTAATTTGTACCATTAACCATCCATACGGCATGGGAATGTACTAATAAAAAGTTAATGGTTAAAAAAGATGTAAACATTAAAGATTTAAATATTGGGTTGATTTTTTGTGGTGGCCGCTTTTCTACCCGAATATCGGGGAGTAATAAGGCAACAAGAGATATACAGAGTAATCCAATGGATAAAGCATAAACAAATATCTCGGATATATTATCTGTAAATTTAGGTGCAATATAAAAAACAACAAAAATAAACCCGGCAGAACCCATTGCCCGCATTGGGCCATAGGGCCAACCGCGACGTTTTAAAATATGCATGCTCATATTATCGCTTAAGGGCATAAGGGAAATAAAGCAAATAAATGCAATGATATAACCAAGAATATCCAACCAAATATAGGAGGTTTGCGAAATAATTAAAAAACTAACGCTGCCAATAAGAGGTAAAATAACTAAAAGTATTTTCGGGCGACCAATTTTATCGGTTAAGTTGGCAAAAAAAGGTGATGCAAGCGCGCCGCAAATCATGGCAATCGCAATGATAACACCAATCATGGTATAATTGAAACCTAAATCCTTTAACCATTTTTGCACAAAAGGGAGGTTAATGCCATAAACACCAACAAAGACAAATGAGAATATAGCGCCTCTTATCCATTGAATAATAGGATCCGAATAAAATACTTTTAGATTCATTTATTCGTCCTCCTCTTGTAAAAGCTCTAATTGCTCCGATAGATGCAGCCATTCATTTTCAATATCTTCTATCTTTTTTGATAATATGCCAAATTCTTTATTGAGAGATATAAATTTTTCATTATCTTGCTCAAAGAGTCCATCTTTAGATAATTCTTTTTTTATTCGCTCAGTTTTTTTATGCTCATTTACAAGTAACTTATCCAACTTTGTAATTTCTTTTCTGAGTGGTGCAAGTTTTTCTCTTTTTTCGGCGTTTATTTTGCGTAATTCTTTTTTATCAGGCTTATTCGATTCTTTGATTGTTGATGCTGTTTTCTCATTTTTTTCCGATAGCAAAAGTTTTTGATAATCCTCTATATCCCCTTCAAACCGCGATAATCTACCATCTTTAATCAGCCATAGTCTATCGGCAATAATCGATAAAAACCAGCTGTCGTGGCTTACCGTAATTACTGCACCCTCATAATCTTGTAAAGCTTGAATTAAAGCTTCTCTACTTTCAATATCCAAATGGTTCGATGGTTCATCCAGTAACAATAAATGGGGTTTATCCATAAATATTCTGGCCATGAGCAAACGGGCTTTTTCTCCCCCCGAAAAGCTGGATATCGCACGGCCAATATGGTTTTCTCTAAAGCCAAACCGCCCCAAATAATCCCGATGTTCTTGCTCGGTCAGTTTGGGCTTTTCTTGGCGCATGTATGATAACACATCAAGGTCAAATGGCAGATTATCGGCTTGATCTTGCGAAAAATAACCAATACGCAATTTAGGGTTTTTTAAATATTCACCCGAAAGATAAGGGATTTGCCCCGCAAGCAAACGCATTAATGTGGTTTTGCCGTTACCATTGGCACCAAGCAAGCCAATGCGGTCTCCCATAGATATCCGAAAAGTTAAATTGTGTAAAATATCATAACCTTGTTCATAACCGCAATTCATGCGATCCGCCGTATAAATGGGGGGGGCAAGCAATTCTGGCTCGGGCAAATAGAATTCGGGCTGGTTGGGCTCGATTAATTGGTGGATAGGCTCTAATTTTTCAAGCATCTTTACACGGCTTTGTGCTTGCTTGGCTTTTGATGCCTTATAACGAAAACGATCCACAAAAGCTTGTAAATGGGCGCGTTGTTTCTCTTGTTTTTCGATTTGTGTACTTAAATGTTGCATTTGGGTGCGGCGTGTTTTAATAAAATTATCAAAGTTTCCGCCATAAAGTTTTAACTCACCATTAATTAAATATAAAATATTATTGGGCACAGCATTCAATAAATCACGGTCGTGGCTAATAAAAATTAATGTGCCCGAAAATCGCTTTAGCCAGTCGGTTAACCATAACACGGCCTCTAAATCTAAATGGTTGGTGGGTTCGTCAAGCAGCATAATATCGGGGTTCAGATACAAAATACGTGCCAAAGATAAGCGCATACGCCAACCACCAGAGAAATCATCTGTAGCGCGAGTTAAATCCTCCTGAGAAAACCCTAAACCAAGCAATATTTGGCTTGCACGTTTTTCGGCACTATCGGCCGATATTGCTTTTAGTCTATCGTGGATATCGGATAATTCGATTGCTTTAGCTGTTTCTAACTTTTCTAAAAGTGCTGTTCTTTCGGTATCGGCACTTAATACGGTATCGAGTATGGATTGTGTGCCTTCGGGTGCATCTTGTTCCATAATGGCCATATGTTTGCGTAAGGAGCGTTCAATGATGCCTGCTTCTATACTCAATTCACCGGATAATAATTTAAGCAATGTCGATTTACCCACACCGTTAGAGCCTATAAGCGCGACTCTATTGCCGTCTTGTAAACTAAAGCTTGCATTATTTAATAGTAACTTCTCTCCAAAACGAAAGGAGATATTTTGTGCCGATATCATCAAAGCCTCAAATTTTAGATAGTTATTGCGTTATATTTATGAGATGATTTATAATCAAATCACAAGTTAATTGAATATTGATATAAATACAATGAGGAAACTGCATTATTATGGCAATTGAACGGACACTTTCTTTAATTAAGCCCGATGCAACAGGCAGAAATTTAACCGGTGCCATAAATAAAATGATTGAAGAATCAGGCTTAAACATCATTGCACAAAAACGATTAAAGTTAAATAAAGCACAGGCCGAGGCTTTTTATCATGTGCATAGGGGTAAAGATTTTTTTGACCCTCTCGTCGAATCTATGACAGCTGGCGATATTGTGGCTCAGGTACTTGAGGGCGAAGATGCGATTGCGCGCTATCGTCAGTTAATGGGGCCTACCAACCCCGAAAAACAACCCAAAGACTGTATTCGGGCTATTTATGGTTTGGGTTTCAGAAGAAATAGTGTGCATGGTTCGGATTCGTTAGAAAATGCAGCTGAAGAAATTCATTTTTTCTTTGCACAAATAGAGCTTATTAAGTAATTACTTGGAGAATTATTATGCAAGAAAATAATAACCAAACCAAGAATGCTTGGATTGTAATGGGCTTTTGGATTGCCATATTATTTATAATTATATGGCTGATTAATATATTTAACCCAATATTATTCCCTTTTGTTGTCAGCATGATTTTTGCCTATTTGCTCAACCCAATGATTAATTGGTTGCAAACGAAAGGGGCTAATCGGTTTGCATCGATATTAATTGTGATGGGTTCGTTCTTCTTGGTTGTTATTGGCCTTTTATTATGGGTTATACCGGCGCTTATTATTCAAATAACCGAGTTTATTGCAGAGTTTCCTTCGGTTGCGCAAAGTTTGAACGATAAAATTATTGCTTTGGTTGAGCGTATTCAAAATAAATTACCTTTTATTGAGGCGGCTTCAGAGCAATCCATTCAGGAGCGGATTCAAATTTGGTTAACGGAGCATTCTAAAGAGATATGGACTGTTGGGCAAAATATTATTGCCAAACTATTTGGTACAGGTGCCCGTATTGTTGGGTTTTTATCACTGATATTCTTAACACCCGTAATTACGGTATATCTTTTGATGGATTGGGATAAATTTGTTGCGGCTATTCAGCGCAATATTCCCCGCGACTATTTAAGCTATACATCCGAAATTTTCACCGAGATGAATATTGTATTATCGGGCTTTTTACGTGGCCAGCTTTTGGTTTGTACCATTTTAGCCATTTGGTATTCCATAAGCCTATCGGTTGTAGGTTTACCTTATGGTGTTTTAATTGGCATATTAATCGGCTTTTTTGCTTTTATTCCTTATTTGGGTACATGGCTTGGTGTTTTATTGGGTTTGGGAACGGCCATTGCACAATTTGATAATATTTTTAAAGTGATTGCCGTGGGCATTGTTTTAATTATTGGCCAATTGGTGGAGGGCAATTATCTTTCGCCCAAACTGGTGGGCGATAGGGTGAATTTACACCCCGTATGGACTATTTTTGCTCTATTTGCGGGGGGAACAATTGCCGGGTTTACAGGTGTTTTACTCGCTGTTCCGGTAGCAGCTTGTATTGGTGTGTTGGTTCGTTTTGCGATGGCGCGATATAGAGAAAGCGGCTTTTATTTAGGTTTCAATAAAAATGGATAATATGGCACAATGACATCGCAAATCCCTTTAAATTTATCCTTTATACCTTCTTATAGCCGCCAAGATTATGTGGTAAATAGCCAAAATAAACAATTGATAGCTCTATTAGATGCATGGCCCAATTGGCAAAATCCGTGGCTTTTGATTGAAGGTGAGCAGGGGGCGGGTAAAACCCATTTGGCTCATATATTTGCACATAAAATGAACGCAATTTTAATTGCAGAACCTAAAATTGATATGCATGCTATAATCAACCAACAGCAATCGCTTGTTATTGATTTACCTTTGTCGCCAGATGCGCAACCTCAAGATGATTTGTTTCATCTGATTAATCATGTAAAAGAAAGCCAAAAATTTGGGGTGATATTGATAGAACCAATCAATGATATTCACTTTTCGCTATTGCCCGATTTACGCTCACGTTTAGCGCAAATGATGCATTTTCGGCTAGAATTGCCCAATGATGATACATTGAGAGCTTTGGTTGTTAAATTATTATCGGATCGACAACTGGCTTTATCGGGCGCACAAATTCATTGGCTTATCCCCCGATTAAGGCGCTCTTATGCATTTGTACAGCAATATATTGCAAATATCGATAAAGCCAGCCTAGCCGATAAAAAGAAGATTACACAAACAATTTTAAAACAAGAGCTTGAAAATTTATTAAATTTACAAAAATATTAATCGCCTTTTTGCGGAGGAATTACTGCCGGAATATCATCTTTGCTCATCTGATCGGGCTGTTTTCCATAGGTTTTAAAGCGTTTATGAATATCTTCCATATCATTATCGGATAATATATTTGCCCCACCTAAATTTTGCGATAACACATAAATTCGGGCTAATTGCTCAACCTCTTGCATTACATATAAAGCTTGCTCTAGCGATTGACCAACCGTAATAATTCCATGATTACCCAATAAACAAGCCGAAGCCTCATCGCCTAAAGCTTCTAAAGCGACTGTGGATAATTCTTTAGAGCCAAAAGGTTCATAAGGGCTACATTTAATAACATTAGTTTTGGCAACCCCAATCATATAATGCACAGCGGGTAGATCTTTTAAACAAGATGCCACCACCATAGACCATGGGGCATGGGCATGGAGTACGGCATTAATATCTTTACGTTTTTTTTGGATAGCCAAATGAAAATGCCATTCTGATGATGGTAATAAATTTCCATAATATTTAGAATCATCATCCATATAAACAATATCTTCTGGTTTTGTTTTGCTATATGCAAGCCCCGAGGGTGTAATTAAAAAACCTTCTTTAATTTTTATACTGGCATTGCCTGAACTTCCGGAGTTTATACCTGTTTCATTCATTTTTAGACAAATATCAATTAAAGATTGTCTTTCTTTTATTGTTCCGATCATCGGATTATCCTTGTACTGAAGGCGTTACGCCTTTTGTTAATATTATATTTGCATATTTTCGTGTATCAGATGAAATGATAATGCCATAACTTTGTCGGCTTATATCGTAAAATTTAAAGCGATCAACAAAGTGAATTTTTTGCCCTTTGGGGAAATGCGGATTTAAAATATTTGCATAACTATCAATTAATTGTGGGTCATGAGTGTCGCCTTGAACAGGAGACATCATGATAACCGAATCCTTAATATATTCATCAAGTTCAAATAAAGGCAATATGGCCTCGAGTAGCTCATTAACTGAGCTACCCGATGCATTGGCTACATTATGGTGGGTTGAAAATGCAGGGAAGTGGGTATCGGTAATGATAAGCCGGTCTCCATGCCCCATATCATTCAGCATTGTGAGTATTGCAGAATCTAACCGTGGAGAAATCCCTTTAAGCATTTATCCGTCCTTATACTCTGGGTGTACCCGCTAACCAAACACGCATATTTTGTGTTAATGCCATGGTTACAAATGCGTTTGTTACAAAAGGCAAATGTTTTTCGTCAACATAGGCAACAGTTACATGGTTACTTTGGTGCCCAGCCATCAACTCGTCTCGGCCAACACCATCAAGAATAACATTCATCAGCGGCCATTCTTTTGTTGTGGCGTTTAAACGACGCTGAAATTCTTTTTCGGGTAATTCAAAAGCTTCGCCTGTACCAATATGCATATGAACTTCATCGCCAAGGTAAGAGGCACGTGCCCATACAAAATGGCCTTTTTTACATTGCCCACCAATAGTCGAGCCACCTTTGGCAAAATACATGGGCGATTGTCTGTAACCTTGTGCACCTTTAATACCATTTTTTAAATGTTCAAAAGGAACACTACCAGAAATTTCAAAATCCCAATAGAATTTACCTTTATATTCGCTACCCCAACGCACGTCATGCAATGTTGTCTCAGCAGGGAGGTTAAGGCTATCTAAAATACGATAAAGCATTAATTGAGGGATTGCCGTACCCATATCAACTTCATTCGCGCAAGGAATAGGCTTTCCTTTATGAATAACTTCGCCTTTTTCATTTTTAATGGGATAACGCAATGTACTGCCAATGGCACCTTCGGCAAAGTCCGATGCTGGGCATGTGTCTTTTAAGCCTTGCTGATACTGAACGCCAATGAGCGATAACCCAAAGCGATCAACAAAGCGTGCCATAGCAATTAACATTGCACATTGCTCTAAAACTTGCTCACGGGTAAGCTCGGTTGCATCATCGTTTCCAAAATGGAATGTCATGCCTTGTTTAATATACCAATTTAGGCATTCTTCTTTTTCTTTTTGGCTTACAAGGCTCATCTCGTAAGCTAAGGCCGATTGCGATAGCCCTTCCATGGGCATACCGATGTCCGATAATGCTTTTTGCGGGAATACACCATTAATCATGCCCATACAGAAACTATCGAAAATACCCATAATTTCTTTATTTTTTAATACCCATTCGCCAAGCTGTTTGCCAAAATCGCCAGCTTCAGTATTAAATAATTGCGTATCATTATAAACCTCTCTCAAATGGCTTAAATCGTGGTGGATTACACCGCTTTCGAGCCAAGTTGTAAGATTGGTAAAAAAGAATTCATCATCAAAATTTTCGGACCATAAACGGCTATGATTACGACCTAAAGAGTTTAATGTACCCGATAAACATAAGGCGCCAACTAAACCCGGCCATGTACCATCGAAGTTAGCCAATATAAGTATTGGCCCTTTATGATGTACTAAACTGGGTGCAATATGGTGTGAATATTGCCAAGCTGTTGATAAAATAATTAAAGGTGCATTGGTATCTATTTTGGCTAAAACGTCCGATCCTTCACGCTGTGAATCAATAAAGCCATGTCCTTTTTTGGGGTCAACATCATGGATACGAACCAAATCTAACCCATATTTATCTTTGAGTGCCGTTTTTAATTTTTCTTCATATTTTTGTGCAACTGGCCAGCATTTTACATTAGCGCTTTCTCTGAGATCACCATTTGTAAGCATAAAAACTTGGTTGCTTTTGGGTGATATTTGTTTTGGTGTTTTTGGTAATTGATATTTCATGTTGTTCTTCCCCACTTTTTGAATGAAAGGGCTCTTGCTCCTTAAAACAAGAGCCCAGATTAAAATTAATTATCTAATGGAAACAGACGTTTTTGAACATCTGGATCATCAAAATTATCTCCTGTAATAAGAACGCCATCAATATTCTGAATGGGTTCTACTTCCTCTCCTTTAAGAACTTTATCGGTTGTCATCATAGACTGATAACCAATCTGATAAGGATCTTGGACAACGAATCCATCTAGGATACCATCTTTAAGGTAATTGACAATAGCTTCTGAGCTATCAAAACCAAAAACAGCTAAATCTTTACGGTCCATATTTTTTACAGCTAACGATACCCCAAGCGATGCACCCTCATTGGTTGCATATATACCTGTTAAATCTTTTTGTGAGCGGATAACATTTAATGTGCGATCAAGCGCTTTTTGTGGGTCACCGTCAGAATAAATAATCTCAAGCAATTTAATATCAGGATAATTAGCTTCTATTTCATCAATAAAGCCTTGGCTACGGTCGATTGCAGAGCTTGTACCGGCATTATGGGCAATAATACTCACTAAGCCTTTGCCACCAAGCTCTTCGGCCATGGCGCGGGCTGCTAATGCACCGGCAGCTACATTATCGGTGGCAACAAATGATTTTGGATAATCGGATTCAACACCCGAATCAAAGGTAACAATCGGAATATCTGCCGCACGTGCTTTTTCGACAACCGGAATAAGAGCTTGTTTATCTAAGGCCGCTAAAATGATGGCAGTTGGTTTCTTTTGAATTGCGTTTTCAACCATATTTACTTGCTGGTCAATCATGGTTTCTGAAGCTGGGCCAACAAAATCGGTTGTATAGCCAAGTTCATTGGCAGCATCTTCGGTACCTTTTTTTACAGCAAGCCAAAATTCGTGCTGAAAACCCTTACTGATTACAGGAATATAAGCTTGGTCGGCTTGTGCAGCTATGGGTGCTGCAAATGCTGTTGTAACAACAAGCCCAGATAAAATATAGTTTTTAAATGTTTTAAACATGAAAGCCTCCTTGGTTCTGTTTTTTTGTTTTAGGAATGTTTCTTTTTACGGATAACATCCACATATACAGCAATGATTAGAACTAAACCCGTAATCATCATCTGCATAAATTGGTTTACGTCCATTTGGTCTAAGCCAGTTTTTAATACGCCCATAAGTAATGCGCCGATAATAGTGCCGCCAACGGTGCCGACACCGCCGCTTAAGGATGTTCCGCCAATAACGGCTGCGGCAATAGCATCAAGCTCGTAAGCAACACCAATGGTGGGTTGGCCCGAATTTAAACGAGCGGCTAAAATAACGCCTGCAATACCAGTTAAAAATCCACAAAAGCTATAGACGAATATTTTTATATAATTCACATTAATCCCAGATAAATGCGCGGCTTCTTCATTACTGCCAACAGCATAAATATGTTTGCCTAATACTGTTTTTCTGAGGATAAATGCTGAGAATAAAGCAATAAGCAGTAAATAAATGATGGGTAGGGGGATTACACCAAATAATTTGCCATCAAAAATTTTGTATATGCCAGCATCGTAAGGAAAATACACCGCACGCCCCTCGGTTAAAGTAAGGGCAAAACCCCTTGCAAGCATCATCATGCCTAAGGTGACAACAAAGGGCGGGATATTATATCGGGCAATCAGTACCCCATTGATAAAACCACAAAATGCCCCAGTTAATGCGCCGAGCAAAAGCGCCAAAGGCAACGGAATACCCATTTTTACAAATAAAATAGCAAATAATGTACCACTAATGGCGAGTAGGGAGCCGATGGAAAGATCGATACCTGCAGTAATAATAACAAAGGTCACACCAATAGCCATAATAGCAATAATAGATGTTTGGGTAATAATCAGCATTGCGTTATCGAGGGTACGGAAACTTTCGACCCGAATGCTAAAGAAAATACTGAGTACAATTAAACTTACAAGAGGTAAAAGCTTAAATAATTGTTGATTAGTCATAATACTTTTGTGCATGTTGCTACTCCGTCGCATACTGCATGATTGTTTCTTGAGATGCATCTTTGGCATCTAAAAACTTGGTAATTCGACCTTCGGCCATAACCGCAATGCGATCGCTCAGTGATAAAACTTCGGGAAGGTCGGATGAAATTAAAATAATTGAAGCGCCATTTTTAAGAATAGCCTCCATTAGCTGATAAATTTCACGGCGCGCATTCACATCAATACCGCGAGTGGGTTCATCAAAAATAAGGATGTCTGCACCTTCTATCAACCAACGGGCAATAATCACTTTTTGTTGGTTGCCGCCCGAAAGATTCATAATTGGCACAAATGCCGAGGGCGTTTTTGTACGTAATTCTTGGATATATTGCTCGGTTGAGTTAAGGGATCTTTTTTCGTTAACTACCCGATTATTCGAAAACTTCTCAAAGCTAGGCAATATACTGTTAAAAATAAGATCTTTATCAAGCAAAAGACCATTACCACGGCGATCTTCGGTTAAATAGCCAATGCCGGCATTGATGGCATCGCGCGGATGTTTAAATGTAACCTGCTTGCCATTAAGAACAAGATGACCGTTGCTGAGTTTTTCGGCACCAAAAATAGCGCGCATAAGCTCGGTACGGCCAGCCCCCATAAGCCCGGCAAAGCCCAAAATTTCCCCTTTATAAAGCTCAAAGCTTGCATTATTTACTTTATCAGGCACTGAAATATTAACGGCTTCTAATATTACTTTATCGGTTTTAGTTTTTTCGCGTTGCGGATAAATATCGGCAATTTCACGGCCAACCATATGGGTAATTAACTCATCAATATTCGTATCTTGCCAAGGGGTAGTAAATACAAGGGTGCCATCGCGTAATACAGAAACCGTATCGGCAATATGCTGCAATTCTTCTAAGCGATGCGAAATATAAATAATACCAACATTTTGCGCTTTTAATTCATGGATCACCTTAAATAATTCTTCAACCTCACCTTCGGCTAATGCCGAGGTTGGCTCATCCATAATAATAAAACGAGCCCCCGATGAAACAGCACGGGCAATCTCAATCATTTGCCGTGTGCCAACGGTTAAATTTTCCATTTTTTCTTGTGGAGAAACTTTTATTTGCAAATGATCTAAAATTTCTTTTGTAAGCTGATTTTGCTTTTTTTCATCAACCACTGATTTACCAAAAATTGTTTTTTCGCGATTAATAAAAATATTTTCGGCAACGGTTAAATGCGGAAAAGAACTAAGCTCTTGGTGAATGATGGATATTCCGGCATTTTGTGCATCTTGGGCATTTTTAAAAACCATTTTTTGGCCATCAATTAAAATTTCACCTTCATCTTCTTTGTAAATGCCAGTAAGTATCTTCATTAAAGTTGATTTACCCGCACCATTTTCACCTAAAAGAACATGAACTTCTCCGGAATGAACAGAAAAAGAAACATCGCCAAGTGCTATAACGGAACCAAAGCTTTTTTTTATGGACTTGGTCTGTAAAATTGACATTTGTCCTCCCTAAAACGTTTTAATTATTTTTTATCACTATAAGTATTCTAGTAGATAATGTCAATTAAAACGTTTTAAATCTTTAAATTTTGATTATATTGTGATATACCTAAAAGAAAAAGGTATATGATGATAAAGAAGCAAAAGGTGACTATTAAGGATATAGCAAGCCAGTTTTCGGTTAGTCCGGCAACGGTAAGCTTGGTATTAAATGATAAATGGAAACAATCGGGCATTAAAGATGCAACGGCCGAAAAAATCCTTAAATTTGCAAACGAATCGGGATATGTTGTCAATTCTCAAGCTCGGGCATTACGATTAAAGCAAAATAATCTGATTGGTATGATTGTTCCTACTTACCGAAACCGCTTTTATGCATCGCTTACAGAAATTTTGGAGCTAGAGGCCAAAAAAGAAGGGTGGCATGCCATAACAATGAATGCAAATCATCATTCCGAAGATGAATATCATGCTTTACAGTCCTTATTATCATTAAATATACAAAAAATTGTGTTGGCTGGTGTTTCATCGCCGCAGCCATTAAATGCACTTTGCGAAAAATTACAAATTCAGGTTGTTAATATCGATACACCTTATATGCCGATCCCCTCGATTGTATCGGACAATGCCTATGGTGCTGAGCAACTCACTTTAGCGCTTTTGCAAAATATCGATAAAAAACAATATGGACAATCGGCATTAGATTATATCTATTTTATGGGGGGTGCCCATGATAGTTACACAACAATAAAACGGATAGAAGGCTTTAGAGAGGCACATAAAAAACTTGGTTTACCATTTGTTGATGATCAGATATTGCTGTGTCCTTATACCGCTAAAGATAGCTATATATTATTTGAAAAATTAATTGCTGAGCTCCAAGGGATACCATTAGGTATATTTTCTAACTCTTTATATTCTCTTGAAGGCATTGCAATGTTTTTAAAAGAGAATCCCGAAATTTATCGTGAAATATTATCACGACATATTGGTTGTTTTGACTGGCACCCATTTGCGAATTTTTTACCGTTTAATATGGAGATTATTCGCCAGCCTGTTGAAAAAATCATTGAAGAAACAATTAATATATTACTCAAAAACAAACAAACAGAGGGGCAACTTATAAAAATAAAACCCCAACTGATTAAAACAGGAGGCATTTATGAAAGAAGGGCAGAACATACTCGTCCTTGATTTAGGTAGCACACATTTAAAAGCTTGTGTTGTTTCGCAAAAATTAGAGATATTATTTGAATCCCATAAAGATAACCTGCGCATACAAACCGATTATTACACAGCATTAGATGTTGAGGATATTGGCAGCTTTATATTTAAGGCGATTGCAGATACCGTTGATGAATATGATGTTAAAGAAATTGTTGTATCAACCCATGGCTCTTGTTTGGCTCTTTTGGATTATACCGATGATAGCTTTTCGCCTTTTAATGCGCATTTAGCTATGCCGGTTATGTTCTATGGTCAAGAAATTCCTAAGGAAATACAAGCTGAATATTCGCAACAAGCCCCAAATTTTTTAGAAACATTTGCCGATGTCAACCCGCTTGCACTCACAGGTGCTTTGCAGCTATTTTGGCAATCTGAGGCTTGGAGTAATGAATTTAAACAAACAAAAAAAATTGTTATGTGGCCATCTTATTGGGGTTTTCGCTTAAGTGGTAATGCCTATAACGATTTTTCTTCTCTGGGCGCACAGAACCAAATTTGGAACCCACGAACAAATGATTATACCTCGGTAGTTAAAGAGAATGGTTGGGATAAATTATTTGCCCATGCCATGCCATCGGCAAAAGAGATTGGTGTTTTACACCCAGATATATGCAAAGAATATGGTTTAGAAAATCAGCCCAAAATTCTATGCGGTGTGCATGATTCCGATGCAAATTATTGGCGCTTTTTAAAGATGGGCTACGAAAATGCTTCGATTGTTTCTAGCGGAACATGGATTATTAATTTTAATCCAAAGTTAGATATTCTTAAGTTAGAAGGTAAGCCCGATTGCTGTACCAATAGCAATGTAAAAGGGCAGCCCTTGGCTTGTAGTCGTTATCAGGGGGGAATTGAGCTTGCAATCCTTTTAGAAAGGATGGGGGATATTGCTGTTGATACAATTGTTGATATAAATGATATTCAATATGTTCTTAACAATACCCATATTATTTTGCCGTCATTTGCGGCATCTGGCGGGCCGGTTGCTCATACAGAGGCAAAAGGGCAGATAATAGGGGGCTTACCAAAGACAACAGAGCAAAAATATGTACTTGCCATATTATATATTGCAATGATGACCCAATTATCTTGGGACTATTTAGAAACTGATGGGCAAATTATCATTGATGGACCCTTTACCAAAAACCCATTATTTTTACAATTTATGGCTCTGTTTAATCCTGATGCACAATTATATATCTCGGCAGAAAGCAACGGGACATTATTGGGTACGGCATTATTATCAGAGAATATACCTGCCCCCAAAAATCATGGCTTAAAACAGGTTTATATTTTACCAGAATATCAAGAAATTTCGGAGCAATTATTTGCATATAAGCAAATGTGGATAGAAAAAATAAATATTTAAAAAGAAGAAAGGCGAAAAGGATTTCCGCCTATTGTTGAATGAATGTTTCATTTGGTGCCCCGAGGGAGACTCGAACTCCCAAGGATTTCTCCGGTGGATTTTGAATCCACTGCGTCTACCAATTTCGCCATCGGGGCATAGTTTGTATCTTAGGGATACACTAGTTTATACTATCATTAAATAGTTAAAAAACTATTGATGAGAGTGAGCGTCATTTTAGTCAAGTCCACTATAATTTGTCAAACGAATAATTTGGTTTCATTATTTTTGATAAATATACCCCAATAACAGAATATTGGGGTATAGATATTTGCAAATAAGCAGCTTATTTGAGTTTTAAAATTACAAAACCTTCTGCTTCTTTTCCGGTTGGTTCAAAACTACTATTTTCATCAATAAAATCTAAAGCCGCTTTACCAGTAGAAAAAGTAACATAAGCGCTTTCTAAATTATCAACAAACTTCCAATTACCATCGGCTGCGGGGTCAATTGTTCCCTTATCCTGAATATAACTGGCCAAAACATTGCGGTTTTCATCGGGGGCTTCAATGACAACTGTTGAGCCATCAAGCCCAGGGAAGTGGCCACCACCTTGCGCCCGATAGTTATTTGTTGCCACCAAAAACTCTTGTTCTAAATCGATTGGTTCGCCTTGGAATGTTACATTAACAACCCGATGTTCATCGGATATCTGTTCGCCATCTTTGTTATAACGGGCTGGTTTGGTAAGATCATATTCATATGAAATACCATCAATGACATCAAAATTATAACTCGGAAAATCCGGATTAAGCAAAGCTTGTATATCCTTGGTTCTCGGATTAATCTGATTAAATGCTTGGCTGGTCATCTCTAACCATTCAATAACTTGTGCCCCGGTTAATTTTACAACTTGGAGCGTATTGGGATAAATATAAAGATCGGAAACATTTTTGAGCTTTAATGGCCCTTTAGGGATATTGGTATAATAATCGGCACCACCACGGCCACCAGCTTTAAAAGGTGCGCCGGCCGAAAGCACAGCTATTCCATCAAATTCGGTACCTTTAATAATTTCTTCTACATAATCTTTTTGTGCTGCGGTTACAATTTGAATAGAAGGATCATCTTGTACAAGTGCAAAATAGCTATAAATAGGGGCAACTGCTTCGCCCACGGCTTGGTTCATATAATCAATGGTTGCCTGATGTTCTTCGGCTACGGCTTCAATAATACGCCCATCGGGTTCTACTAAGGCAATTTTCTCGTTACCATCGCGTTTATAAATAGGCATTACGCTGCCTGTACCGTCTTTAACTTGCCATTTACCATTTTCGTCTTGGGTAAGGTTAAGCTGTATACGCCCTAGGTGGCTACCCCAAAATCCGGGCATTGTTGCAGCAACACCATTTATTGTTCCTTTTTCAATATCTACATTGGCATAATCTTTATAGGCATCGGAGGGGAAAACACTATGGCTATGGCCTAAAAGTAAACCATCAATGCCTTCAAGTTGGCTTAAATAATAAGCTGCATTTTCGTCCATGCCCGCCATTGGTGCGGTATTGATGCCGCTATGGGCAATTGCTAAGGTAACATCTACATTTTCAGCTTCAATCTCTTTTAATGTGGCTTTAGCCGCTTCGGTAATATCCAGAGCTTGGAGTTTGCCTGTTAAATTTTTAGCATCCCATTGCATAATTTGCGGCGGAACAAACCCCATAACAGCTATTTTAATATTCGATTTTTCACCTTCATTATCGGTAATTTCTTTATCTAAAATAATATAGGGTTCCACAAATTGGCTGCCGTCGGTCTTTAATATATTGCTTGATACATAAGGGAAGTCCGCACCTTTTAATGATTGGGTTAAAAAATCAAGACCATAGTTAAATTCATGATTTCCTAAATTTCCAATATCATAATCAATAATATTCATTGCCTTATAAACAGGGTGAACATTACCATCGCTTACACCTTTAACTCTGGCCATATAATCGCCTAAAGGGTTACCTTGGATTAAATCACCATTGTCGACTAATATCGAATTGGGTAAATCTTCGCGTGCCTGATTAATCAAACTCGCTGTACGGGCAAGCCCAACCGTAACCGAAGGTTTATCGGCATAATAATCGTAATCCACAATATGGGTATGAATATCGGTGGTTTCTAAAATATTGAGTTCGGCAGTTTTTTCGGCCATGGCATGGTAAGCCAAAAAACTTGTGCTTAAAGTTAGTAATAATTTAAAATTCATAATTATACTCCTTTATGTTTAAAAATATGTGCAACCGATACTGCTGTATTATAAAGATTATTTTCGGTATTTTTAAGCGCCTCTTCGAGTGTGCAAGGGCTAACGGTTGTATCAAATAATGCTAAAAATCCTTCATCGAGTAAAGTTTCGTAATTTTTGCCTAAGCTACCGGCAATACCAATAACTGGGATATCATATTTTGCTGCAGCCTTTTGTGCCCCCATAGGGGTTTTACCAAACCGAGTCTGAAAGTCCATACGGCCTTCCCCAGTTAAAACCAAATCGGCATCTTTTACATGTTTATCTAAATCCACAATATCAATAACAATATCAATACCGGGTTTAAGTTCGGCATTCTCAAAAAAAGCACAAAAGGCAGCGCCCATACCGCCGGCAGCACCGGCGCCGGGGATATGATCAATATCTTTTTGCGTTTGTTTTTTTACAATATTAGCATAATGACCCAAAGCAGCATCAAGCTGTTTAACCATATGCTCAGTTGCCCCTTTTTGTGGACCAAATACGGCCGATGCTCCATCGGTTCCTGTAAGTGGATTACGAACATCGCAAGCAATATGAAAACGCACATCGGCCAAACGTGGATCAAGCTGCTCAAAATTTATATGATCTAAATTTGCAAGGGCTCCACCACCAAAAGCAATAGGTTGGTTGTTGGTATCTAAAAACTCTAAACCTAAAGCGCGCATCATGCCCGTACCACCATCATTGGTTGCCGAGCCACCAAGGCCGATAATAAATTCAGTCGCTCCGGCATCTAAAGCATGTAAAATCATTTGCCCCGTACCATAACTATCGGTAATAAGCGGGTTACGTTCTTCTTGCATTATCAATGGAAGCCCCGAGGCCTCAGCCATTTCGATAATTGCTAATTGACGATCCGCAATATAGGCATATTTTGCCTTATGGGGGCGGTGTAGTGGATTTTTAACTTCAACCTCGTTCCATTGTCCGCCCAATGTATCTTTAAGAGCCTCGGCTGTACCTTCGCCACCATCGGCTAATGGTATACAAACAGTTTTTATATTCGGAAAAACAGCTAAAAAGCCCTTAGCAATAACATCGGCAACTTGTTTGGCCGAAAGACTTTCTTTATAGCTATCGGGCGCAATAACAATTTTTTTCATTAAACCTCACCTTTATTTATTATAATCTTTAATTAATTGTACATAAACAGCATAAGCTTGTTTAATTTTACTTACATAAGCAAATTCATCAACTTTATGGCACATAGCGGTTTCGCCCGGGCCGTAAATAATCGGGGCAGGGCAATCGGCTGCTTTAAGAATAGGGCTGCCATCGGTAAAAAAAGTTAGCGGCGGATAAATATGACTATCGGCATTAACTTTTTGGGCAGCCTTTGATAATAGGCCAACAAATTCGGTTTCTTTGGGTGTAAAAATACTATCACCTGCATCAATAATTTTATAGGATGCATCATAATTTTTTATAATTTCGTCAACAATCGAAGTAACATTTTCCGCAGACAGATTAGGCGTAAGGCGAATATCTAAGCGAATGTTACAATTATCGGCAACTAAATTAATAGCTGTTCCGCCATCAATTGTACCAATATTCAAAGTTATTTCGCCAAAATCAGGGTGCGCGGGAACTTCCTGAAGTTTTATCTTCAATTCATCAATAAAGTTCATCGCTTTTTCAATAGCGTTAATACCTTCATTGGGCATAGAGCCATGGGCTGCCTTGCCCTTAAAATTAATATCAAGCCAAAATACACCTTTATGGCCAATACGTATTTGGTTGCCTGTTGGCTCGGCAATAATCAAAGGGCCAATTTCTTGTGGTAAAATATCATCGGCAACCATTTTTTTTGCGCCTTGGCAGGCGAGCTCTTCACAAGCAGTTAAAATGCATAAACAGCCATAACCTTGTTTGATAATATCTATATGATTATAAATGGCTGCCAAAAATGCTGCCACACCAGACTTCATATCACTTGTGCCGCGGCCATATAGTTTATCACCAATAATTTTACCAGAAAACGGGTCATGCACCCAAGGCACATTACCTATAGGGACTGTATCAAAATGTCCTGTAAAGGCAAGAGGGCGCAGAGATGTTTTGGTCGTTTTTTTACCGGGAATAAAAATAAGCAATCCAGAGCGATTATCATCAAAATAATGCTCGGTAATATCTACATTTAAAGGCTTAAACAGATATGTGATATAATCGGCAAGTATTTTTTCATTACCGGGAGGATTTATGGTGTTTTCTTGAATAAGCTTTTGGGTGAGTTCAATAGGGTCTAACATGATTTTTCCTAATAGTTACTTTCATATTTTGCCTAAAAAACAAAAAAGAGCAAGGAAAAAACAAAGTTCATTCAGCCGTGATGATTTTGAGTGGTTGAATATGAAAAAATGCAAATTTAATCAGAAAAACTAGGCTGATTCTAAAATATATGCCCTTTTAGGTAATAAATTAAGCTTGTCTATAATAATTCTAAATTGAGATAAAAATATATATATTTTGAGCATATTCTTTCGATAACAAATTATAACCTTTTTGATAATATGGTTAATATTTTCTCCCTTGACTTTAAATCATTCTAAACTACTTAACTTTTTTTTGAAGACATTTGCAATTAATAATTGTTTGCAATAATATTTTAGGGATAATTTATGTAAAAATTTTAAGTGTTTTATAAAACTCAAATAAAGGAAGCGAGAATGAAACTATTAACTACAATGATTATGGCAACGGCAATAATTACATCGGCTGCATCAGCCGAAAATTATGCAACGAATTTTGCAAATTCAGCAGAGGTTGTTAATAATTTAACCGATAATATAGTTATGAGTAACTATAATTATATGGAAGAAACAGCTAAAAAATTAGTTGAAACAACCAAAGAATTGCAAGCTGATGTGAGTATGCCCAACTTAAGAAAAGCACAAGAAGCTTGGCGTGAATCTCGTATTGGTTTTGAGGTTGCCGAGGCTCATTTATTTGGTCCTGTTGTTAGTTTAGGTGTTGACCCTGCTCTAGATAGTTGGCCACTTGATACCGAGCAAATGGCTTTCTCTGCAAATATTGCTAAAGGTATTGAAGGTGATGATTTAGAGAAATTTGTCACATCATTAAATGAGAATGTTACAGGCTATCATGCCGTAGAATATGTATTATTTGGCGAAGAAAATAATAAACAACCCGAAGATTTTACCGAAACTGAATTGGCTTATTTGGTGCTACTTGCCAATATTATTGATGAGAAATCTGTAGAGCTTAAAACAGCATGGTTAGAAGAAACCGAAGATGCAGGTCCTGCTTACGCACCATTACTTAAAACAAGTGCCGAAGGCAATGATGCCTATGCCGATACAAAATCAGCCTTAGAAGAATATGTTTCGGGTATGATTACAATTGTGGATGAAGTTGGAACGGGTAAATTAATTGACCCAATGGGCGATAGTATTGCAACAGCCAACCCAATGTTGGTAGAAAGCCAATATAGTTGGAATTCATCAACAGACTTTTTCTGGGATATAGCAGGTGTTTGGCAGGTTTGGTATGGCGATTCAGCCATTACTGGCAATGAAGGTTTAGGTATTCGTGATGTTGTTGCGGCAAGCAACGAAGAACTTGCCCAAAAAATTGATGGGCAAATTAACAAAGCACTCGAAACTATTGTTGCTATCAGCTTTAGCCAATATGAGAACGGTAGCGGTGCTATCTTTAAAAATAAAGGCGATATCATTACTTTAGCCGGATTAATCGATAAAGATGATAAAGAAAAAGCCTTCCGTAGCCAAATTTCATTGGTTTCTGGCCGTAAAAGAATTGCTCAGGCCGAGGAAGCTTTAGATGCTCTATCTAAATCTTTAGCTGATGAAGTTTTACCAAATTTATAATAACTAAAAATATCAAGAGGTTGAATGATGGGTGTATTATCCCAAGTGAGTTTATCGGCTATAGTAATTGTAACATTTGCAAATATATCGCTTGCCGAAATTACTTGCTTGCGTTGCCATGCCGATGAAAATATAGAGCAGCTCATTTGGGAGCGTGAAATACATCCAGATTTCAGCCAAATAGATATCCCTGATTGGGCTAAAGTAGAAAATTTGGGGGGTACGGTAACGAATATTCAAACACCGGGCTCCTCAAATGCGTTTTCTGAGCCTATTCTGGGTTTGTCTGAGGCAGATTTAAAAAAGCATATCTCCGGTGATGCTTTTTTTGAGCAAGCATTTGTCCCTGCGCCTAACCCAGATTATACCAATTTTGCCGGATTAGGTCCCGTATTTAACGATAATGCATGCGAAACTTGCCACCAAAAGGATGGTCGTTTCCATTTACCATCTATAAAATCCGATGGTCAAAAGGTTAAATTAATGGATAGTGGCATCTTTTTACGGATTAGTATTGAAGATGAAGGGACATATCAGGGTGAAAATGGCTCCGTAAAACGCTCCAAAGACAATCTTTGGGGAGCGCCAACGGCAGTTCCCAATTTTTCCGACCAACTCTTTCATCGCTCAGCCTCGCGCAATAAACCAGTCAGAGCTATGTTTGAAGATGCTGATGGCAATATCGATTGGCAGTCTTTACAATCAGGCCAAGCCGATGTTTGGATAAGTATTGATGGCGTAAAAACAATGACTTATGCCGATGGTACACAGATAACCCTAACTAAACCAACTCTATGGGTAGATAACCCTTACGATGCCCCAGATAATGGAGCAGTATTTGATGAAATTGAAATATCAGAAGATGCCCAATCGCGGCTATTCAAACCCGATGTTCGTTTTTCGCCGCGCATAGGCATGCCTGTATTTGGCCTCGGATTGTTAGAGGCTATTAAAGAAGAAGATATTTTAAGCCAAGTAAATAACGATAGCCGCAAAAACAATGGTATCACAGGTAAGGCTAATTGGGTGTATGATGCCCAAAAACATGAAAAATGCATGGCTGAAAATAATTGTGATAGCAACCCGCCCGTATCTCTTGGGCGTTTTGGTTGGAAGGCCTCTACGCCTTCTGTACGCCAACAATCATTAGGTGCACTTAGGGGGGATATTGGTATTACAAACTCGATGTTTGGTAAAGAAAGTATAGATGGTACGGATTTATGGAATGCTTATTTAGAGCTTAACCCTGATTTTAAAGAATATGCAACAAATAATAACCAGCCCGAAAGTACCAAAGAATTTGATGATGCGGTTACTTTTTATTCGCAAACATTGGCTGTACCTGCGCGTATAAATGCACAGGATAAAGATGTTATTAAAGGCACGCAATTATTTACGGATGCAAACTGTACGGCTTGCCATACGCCATCTTATGTAACGGGTAATGATCATGAAATTGAGCAGTTTAGAAACCAAACCATTTATCCGTTTAGCGATATGTTGCTCCATGATATGGGGGAAGATTTAGCCGATGGTCGCCGTGATTTTGAAGCGAATGGTAAGGAGTGGAAAACCCGTCCGTTATGGGGAATAGGTAAAACAAAAACAGTTAACCCGACAGCCGGATTTTTACATGATGGCAGGGCAAAAACATTAGAAGAGGCGATATTATGGCATGGCGGTGAAGGTGAGCGTTCTCGCGAATATTTCCGCCAGCTTAGCAAAGAAGATAGAGATTTTTTGATTAAATTTTTACTTTCACTATAAAAATAAAGGATATTAGATATGCGTAAATTATTATTATCAATTTCGGCCATGGCTGCCATCTATGGTGCAGCATCCTTTGCCGGTGGCGAAGTGAATATTTACACTTTGCGTGAGCCTGCATTATTACAGCCTATTTTAGATAGCTTTACAGAAGCTACAGGTATTGATGTGAATGCAACATGGGTGCAAGACGGTATTTTGGCACGCTTAGAGGCCGAAGGTGATAAAAGCCCCGCCGATGCCGTATTAACGGTTGATATTTCGCGTTTAAGTGAGATTGCTAATGCCGGTATGTTTGTAAATGTTGATAATGAAAATATTATTGCAAAGGTAGATGAACATTTACGCCAGCCTAATGGCCAATGGTTTGGTTTAACAAAGCGGGCACGGGTAATTATAGCTTCTAAAGACCGTGTATCGGCCGAAGATATGCCCAAAACCTATGAAGAATTAGCCGATGCAAAATGGAAAGGGAAAGTATGTACACGCTCCGGCAAGCATGTTTATAACATTGGTGTTATTTCATCGATGATTGCCGCCCATGGTGAAGAAGATACCAAAGCATGGGTGCAAGCCTTAAAAGATAACCGTGGGCGTAAACCATCGGGGAATGACCGTGCACAAGCCCGTGCGGTGTATGAAGGTGTTTGTGATATTGCCCTGATTAATAGCTATTATCTAGGCGAAATGGCAATGAATGATGAAGAGCCTGAACAAAAAGATTGGTATAATGCGGTGAATGTTATCTTCCCTAATCAGGAAGACCGTGGGGCGCATATCAATATCTCGGGCATGGGTATTTTAAAAAACGGGCAAAACCAAGAGAATGCAGAGAAATTATTAGAATATTTACTAAGCGATGAAGCCCAACAAGCTTATGCAGCGCTCAATTTTGAATTTCCTGTGGTTGAAAATGTTGCGGTTGACCCACTGGTGGCATCTTGGGGTGAATTTAAAGAGGAGCAAACATCATTACAAGAGATTGCGGACAATGCACCCATTGCATCGCAAATTGTTGATGAGGTACGCTTTGATTTTTAATGTATAATACCAATAGCCAGAAACAACGGATAATTAAATGCGATGGTTGGATGCTCCTAGCCATCGCTTTAACTGTTTTTATATCTTTACCGATAATATCGCTTATTTTTAAAGCGTTTACGGCAGACCAGTCTGTTATAAACGGTTGGGTGAAGTCGGGCATTATTTGGGATTATACATGGCGCACTTTAGCCCTAATGTTTGGTGTGGGTGTGTTATCGGCCATTGTGGGTGTATTTATGGCATGGGTTGTGGCTTATTGCCGTTTTCCGTTGAAAAAATATTTAGATTTTGCTGCTTTATTCCCCTTTATTATGCCCGCATGGATAGCGGCTTGGTGTTGGAAAGATTTTTTAGATTATGCCGGGCCTTGGCATAATTTTATGAAAAAATTAGCGGCCATAGGTTTGCCGATTACCCCAAATAATTGGGTAATACCGCTTAATAATTTGGGTGGGGCTATATTTATTTTGGCTTTTTCGACTTTCCCTTATGTTTATTTACTCTGCCGCACGGCATTTAAACAGCAATCGGCAAGTTTGTTCGAGAGTGCCCGATCTTTAAATGCAACACCATTGCAAGCTTTCTTTCGGGTGTCTTTACCCCTTGTACGCCCGGCGCTTGCGGCAAGTGTGCTGATTGTGATGATGGAGGTTCTTAATGATTTTGGTACGGTTAAATATTTCTCTATACCTGTATTATCTTTAGGGATTGAAGATGCATGGATTAATCGGGCATCGCCCGGTGCGGCGGCCGCATTATCCATGCTTGCATTATTAATCGCGCTATTTCTCGTAACTGGTGAGCAATTATCACGCAGCCATATGCGCAATTTTGCCCAAAATGAAAGTTATCGCAATACCGAGGCCTATCATTTTACCGGCTTTAAGGGGTGGGGGATAAGCCTATTGTTTTTTATACCCATTGCTATTGGCTTTATTTTGCCATTTATTGTTATTTTACGTGCAACTTTGCGGCGCTTAGATCGCTTTTATGATTGGGGGCGTATTTTAGAGGCATCATTAACATCGGTCATACTTGCGGCTTTGGCAGCTTGTTTTGCCGTGATTTTAGCGAGCTTATTGGTTTGGGCTGCAAAAAATTCGCGGGCAAAATCTATTCGGCTATGGGTCAGATTATCTAGCCTTGGTTATGCTATCCCGGGTATGGTTTTGGCAGCCGGTGTGTTAATACCGGCAGGGGTTATCGATAAAGCCTTACCTTGGGGAATCACTATTGTGGGGTCATCGGCTTTACTCATTTATGGTTGGGTCGCGCGTTTTCTTTCCATTGCCATTGGTAATATGGATGCGGGCTTTAGTCGTATCCGGTCATCGATGGTGGATTCTGGCCGATCATTAGGTTTAAGCCAATGGGGTGTATTAACCAAAATTTATACACCATTATTACGAAGCTTTATGCTTACAGCAGGTATAATGGTTTTTATTGATAGCTTAAAAGAGCTTGCGATTGCCCTACTTGTAAGGCCATTTAATATGGAACTACTCTCATTATATGTGTGGCAATATGGATCGATGGAGCAGTTAGAAGATGCTGCACCGGGCTCGATGATTTTAATTTTAGTTGGGGTGATACCTGTATTAATTTTATGGAAGCGGCTCAGCCGTGTACAACCAAAATAGAATAAGGTGAATAATGTCTAAGCTTATTGTAGAAAATCTGACCCATTGTTATGAAAATGGCCCTGTATTAGATGATATTACATTTACGGCTGTTCATGGATCTATTACATGTATATTGGGGGCTTCGGGTAGTGGCAAAACGACTTTATTGCGGTTGCTTGGCGGTTTTGAACGTTTACAACAGGGGTGTATAACCATTAATAACCGCATTGTGGCATCGGGGGCAGATAATATTTATATTCCGCCCGAAAAACGTGAGATTGGCATGATGTTTCAGGATTATGCGCTATTTCCTCATTTAACAATCTTACAAAATTTATTATTTGGATTAAAAAAGAATAACCAAATACGTAAAGATTGGGTGATAGATGCCGCAGGACGCCTTGGCATTGCAAAGTTACTCAATAAACACCCTTATGAAATTTCGGGGGGCGAACAACAAAGGGTTGCCCTATTAAGAGCTATTGCGCCAGAACCCAAATTATTATTGCTCGATGAACCTTTTAGTGGGTTAGACCCACATTTGCGCCGACAAACAAGGGATGAGGTAATTGCATTTATTCGTAATGTGGGGGTAACGACTATGGTGGTTACCCACGACCCAGAAGAGGCGAGTTACATGGGTGACCAGCTTTTAATTTTGGATCAGGGAAAAATTTGCCAAACAGGTAGCCCTGCAAAAGTTCGAAAAATGCCCGCAACACCAATGGTTGCGCGTTTTTTTGGTGCAGTAAATTCTTTTACGGTTAAGCCGAGTGATGGAAAAGTATATATTCCTTTGCTAAAAGAAGGCTTAGCGGTTAACCCAAAATCATCCGAAGTTACACTACAATTTTATCCGGAAAATATTCGTATTTCTGAGGGTAACGATTTTATATTTGCGCAGCGCTTTATGGTAGAATATGGGGGGGAGCGTATGGTTTTTGAACATGAAAAAACAGGGCAACGATTTATTGTTCATTGTAGCTGTTCATGCCCGCAACATATTGGCGATAGGGTGAATTTATCTATTGAACCAAGCGATATTTTAGTTTTTTAATTTTGCTAATTTTTTATATTGAGCTTACTAATATAAACGAGCGTTTTTTTCCATTCATCAAATAATGGATCAAGACTTTGAGTAAATAGTTGCTGGTCATTATTGCGCGCTGCCATTTCTGTATTTTGGGCAGCTTTGCTTAGCCCACTAAAACCCAGTGAGGCACTACTTCCTTTTAAACTATGAGCCGAACGAATAGCCAGTTCACTATTGGTAATTTCATCTTTCATTTCGTTTAAATTTTCAATAAAAATACTATTATCATTCGGAAAACTATTGAGTATCTGAATAAATAAATCCTGATCTAAATCGGCTAAAAGTTGGTTATAAATATCGTAATTTATTTCAATAGAATCCGTTTTATTAATCATTTTGTTTTGAATGGGAGCAATCTTATTTGTTTTGGTTGTTGCCGATGAATGTTTCTGCTTATTGGGAATTGGCCAATATTGAGAAAGTGTTTCGAGCAAAGTTTGTTTGCGTACCGGCTTTGTTAAAAAATTATTCATACCCGCTTTTAAAGCTCTATTTTTATCTTTATTATAAGCATGTGCCGAAAGGCCAATAATAGGGGTTTCAGCATTGGCACCTTTTATATTTGTACGTATTTGCATTGTTGCTTCTATACCATCTCTAATCGGCATTGCAATATCCATAAGGATAATATGAAAATGCTGTTTTTCACATAACTCTACGGCTTCTTTACCATTCCATGCAGATACAACGGAATAACCGGATTCTTCGAGCTGCTTACGCACAATAAACTGGTTTGTTTGGGTATCTTCGGCTAATAAAACCAATAAATCCTCTGCAGCTTCTGCCTGTGGCTCGGTTGCAATAATATGATGTTCAGGAATTTCAGCAATTTGTAAGGGAATGCGAACGATAAATTCTGAACCAACATTGATCTCTGAGTTTAATTGTATTTCGCCATCCATTAGTTTAACAAGCCGGTGGCTAATTGCAAGCCCCAAACCCGTACCACCTTTTTGGTTTTTATAAGCAAAATCGAGTTGAGAAAATTCTTTAAATAATAGCCCTTTATCTTCATCGGAGATACCGGGGCCTTGATCTTTAACCGAAATTTTGAAAATAAATTCTTTATCTGTAATGTCAGATGTTGTTATTTTTAAAATAACATCGCCATGGGTTGTAAATTTAATAGCATTTGAAAGTAAATTAATAATAACTTGGCGAATACGCCCTGAATCTCCATAAGCATGCTCAGGTATTTGCCCTTCGGTAATCAGTTGAAAATTCAGAGTTTTAGATGCAGCGAGTGGCGACATTAATTGCATTGTTGAGCGGAGCATATCGGGTATAGAAAAATCATGTGGAATAAGCTTTAGCTTACTTTCTTCCACACTCGACCAATCTAAAATATCGTTTAATATAGTTAACAAATCCTCAGAGCTGTTCTGGGCTTGTGTTACAAGTTCTTTTTGTTCATTGTTTAACTCGGTTTCATCCAATAAATCCAAAATACCAATAACCCCTGCAATGGGCGTACGGATTTCATGACTCATCATCGCTAGGAAACGCGTTTTTGCACTATTTGCGCGCTCCGCTTGGTTGCGAGCATCAAGTAATAAACTTTCAGATTTCTTTTGTGCCGTAATATCTCGAATAAAAATAACAAATAAAACTTCGCCCGCTTGGGTTAGTGAGGTGATTGTAATTTCGGCAGGAAACTCCGAACCATCATAACGTAATGCGCTTATTTTATTACGACTACCAACGATGGATAATTTATTATCGTTACGGTAAAAATTTAATAAATGATCAAAAGATGAGCGTTCTTCTTTTGGTATTATAAGCGATGCAAGATATTTATTTAATGCATAAGCACGATTAAATCCTAAAATACGCTCGGCAGCGGGGCTAAACTCCTTCACTTTTCCATCGGCATTCAGCATAATCATACCATCAAGCGATGTATTAACAATTGCGCGTAATCGTGCCTCGGATTCTATAATTTGTTTTTCATGAATATATGATTGTGTAACATCACGAATCACAACCGAAATATAATTATTATCTTCAAATAAAATATAAGAAGATGATAATTTTATATAGATTTGTGTGTTATCTTTTTTTTTGGCTAAAACTAATTTTTCGGCCGATGAATTTTTATCATATTCTAAAAATTCATTAAAGGTATAAAGACTATAAGTTTCTACTTGGGCAATTTGTAAAAAGTTTTTTCCGATAAAACCTTGGCTATCGGTAAAACCAAAAATATCGAGACTTGCCCGGTTGCAATTTGTTATTACACCATTTTCATCTAGTATAAGAATACCGTCATGGGCTGTTTCAAAAATAGTTTTAAATTGGTTTCTTGCGGCTTCTAAAGCCGAAACATTTTTTTGTAATTCTTGGCTCATTTGGTTAAAAGCTTGCGCCGTACGCGAAATTTCGTCATTTCCGGGAATTTTTAAGTGAATACCATAATCCCCTTGGCGAATACGATGCGATGCTTTTTCAAAATCACTTAAACGACTAACCAGCCAAAGACCAATAAGCAAAGCAAAAACTGAGCCTAACAAAACCTCAAGAGATCCTAAATAAATATTTTGCCAAATAGAGGATTGTAAAATAGTTTTTATACGCGATGTATCAAGGGATACATAAATATCACCAATGAGTTTATCATCAACAATAATCGGATAACTGACATCATACCAAGTTCCTAATTGGTTATTTAGATTATTATTATAACCAAAGGGTGGGGCGGCTTCTCTATTTCCGTAAGTAAAACTCTTTTGGGGGTATTCAGTATAGTGAACCCGAAACCAAATATTCGGATAATATTCACCATAGGCATTAAATGTTTCCTCTACTTGGCCTAATCGGTTTGCTTTGTATAATGTTGCAGCTTGTATAGACATATTGCGAGAGATGCTGTTGGCAACATTACGAAACTCATTAATAACCGATTTTTGCACAATATAAGTGTTGCTCACAATGAGCATACTCATCAAAAATATCAATAATATTGTAAAACCTAATACAAGTTTAAATATCACACCAAAGCGCATTTATTTAGATTACTCCGCTTTATAACTATTCTTTAAATATATAGTAGTTATTTCTGCATTGCAATTAAAGCGCCATGGTAAACCCGATGTTCCACAACCTTTCGATGTATATCCTTGCATGCCAAAGTCATTCCATTGTCCAATTGCTATATGCCGATTAAATTTAATAGATAAAAATATAGGTATATTAAAAGGCAGGCAAATTTGTCCACCATGGCTGTGCCCCCCCAACATTAAATCCCAACCTTGTTTGGCTATGGGCTCGGCATATTCCACACTATGACCAAGGCATATTCCAAATTGCTCTTGATTTTTTTTAAAATTATCTGGCAGGAGCGTTTCATCAATACCATAAATGTATATTTCTTCATCTTCACGCTGTATGGATACAAGCTGGTTTGTCAAAAAGTTTATTCGTTCACTTTCGCAATGAGAAACAATATCAGTTTGGTCATGATTCCCTAAAATAGCTAATAAAGGCAGTTGCGATGATGTTGCATTGGCAACTTCAATAACGCCATTAATGGATTCGAGCGAATGATTACCATAGTCAAACTGATAATCACCCGTTAAAACAGTTAAATCACAATTTGTATTTGCAACAATATTGCATATAGAATCTGTTAATTGTGTATCGGCATTAAAATGAGGGTCAGAAATATGAAGAATAGAAAAATTATGGAATTTTTTAGGGAGATTATCAAAATAGAAGGTAACTTCATTATGTTTTATATTATGCATATTTTTTCTTCCCCATGCATCAAATAATGAAATAGGGAATGTTTTTGCCGCTGCCTGAACAACCTTTCGGCGCCTTGAGGAATGCTGAGATAATTGATTTTGTAATATAGTGCGGCGGTTTTGCCAATCATCTCTTTTTTGGCTCAGCTGGTGGGTATCATATTTTTTTAATTTATACATTAATTATTTTCTCTAACTTTCCATAATATTTCTTTAGCATACAAAAAAAAGTGTTCGCAATATGATAAAATTAACTTAATGTGTAAAATTCATAGAAATGTTAAATTGTTGCTGAATAATATATTGTGATGTTATTATCAACCAAAGTTACCATCGCATAAACTTTATTGAGATATAAAAAAATTGAAATAATTAACCTCAATGATATATATTTTTTATATACGTTGTTTTATTAATATAAACTATTAAGGGTTTAATATGTCTGATCATCCATTGGTTTTAATGGTCGAAGATACACCGACGCTCATTGTTCTTTATCAAGAATATTTGCGCCGAGAAAATATCGATTTACATGTTGCTAAAACAGGTGCAGAGGCATTAAATTGGCTTAGTCATTCAACACCCGATGCTCTATTGCTCGATCTCAAACTCCCCGACATGGAAGGCATGGAGATCCTTAAACAGCTTTCAGAGCGAAACTTGGCGTCCCGTGTGATTGTTATGACGGCTCATGGCTCCAATAGTGCCGCTTTAGAGGCTACACGCTTAGGAGCATATGATTTTATTGTCAAGCCCTTTACCGCACATCGGCTTCAAGTGACCCTTGGCAATGTTATTAAGCAGAGTCGTTTGAGTAAAAAGGTTGAGCAGCTTGAAAGCAAAAGCACAACAAGAGCACGGTTTTGTGGTTTTATCGGTCGCTCTTTACCGATGCAAGCTGTTTATAAAATTATCGAATCTGCAGCACCAAGCAAAGCAACTATCTTTATTAAAGGCGAAAGCGGTACGGGTAAAGAGCTTGCTGCCGAGGCCATTCATCAGCTTTCCCCACGTTCAACTCAAGGAAAGTTTATTGCAATTAATTGTGCAGCAATTCCAAAGGATTTAATGGAATCCGAAATTTTTGGACATGTTAAAGGGGCTTTTACTGGTGCAATTGCTGATCGCGAAGGTGCTGCAAAACAAGCAGATGGTGGTACATTATTCTTAGATGAAATTGGTGAGCTTGATTTAGAGCTTCAATCTAAGTTATTAAGATTCGTGCAATCAGGAACATTTCGCCCTGTTGGTGGTACAAAAGATATTAAAGTTGATGTCCGAATTGTATGCGCAACCAATCGAGACCCTTTAAAAGATGTGGAAGAAGGGCGATTCCGTGAAGATTTATATTATCGTCTCCATGTGATTCCCTTAGAGCTTCCTCCATTAAGGGATAGAGGTAATGATATCATCGAAATCGGCCAAGCTTTTTTGCAAAAATATGCAAAAGAAGAGAAAAAGGATTTTCAGTCTTTTTCCGATGAAAGCAAAATAATACTAAAATCATGGCGTTGGCCCGGTAATGTTCGCGAACTCCAAAATATGCTCCATAATCTTGTGGTCCTTAATAATGCAGAGATTGTTACAGCAGATATGCTCCCAGCAGAAATGCAAAATGACGAAATAATCCAAGATATTTTTATAAAGCCTTCATCTGATGGTCAAACAGAGCCAAGTACAGAGCAAGATGATATACGCAAAGAACTTATTTTTTTACCTAAGAAAATAGAAAATTTAAGTCCATTATCTGATCTTGAACGAGCGATTATTGAAAATGCTATCGAAATTTGTGGTGGGAATATACCACGAGCTGCCGGTTATTTGGGTGTCAGTCCATCGACGATATATAGGAAGCGGGTAGGGTGGGGATAATGAGTATAAAAATACCGTTATATATTAGCAAGTTACAAAAAAAATGCAATTAAGTAAAAAAAGATGTTGACTGATGGGGGCAAAAGATATAGTTTTCGTTCTCGCTGCTGAAGAATAGCTCAGCAGTTTTTTATGTCTTAGGGCGTAAATATACATCGTAAATAGGAAGGGATATGTAGGCGGCGATTTTGTGTAGTTTTGCATAGTGGGCGATAGTTCATTATGTGACGATTTACGAAAATTTGCTGTATAACATATAATAAATACACACCATGTA
>JBKEAR010000031.1:0-18929 GCA_047972425.1 Alphaproteobacteria bacterium
GAAGCGGCTAGGAAAGCTGTAGAGGAGTTAGGTGTTGAGGGAATGGATAAAACATCTATGTTCACTAAGCTTAAAAAGAAAAAGATACAATTAAAAAAAGTTGCATAGTTTTATTAAACTAAGAATTTAGAAGCCCCTTATTTATTAAGGGGCTTTTGCATTGTGTAGATAAATCACATAAAAGAAATCGGTAATAGACAGCCAGCCACATAGCGGCCATCGCCCAATAATATTGGCCAAGTCGATAATGCGGCTTTGGTGTTCATCCATTCTAAGGCGATATGATGATCGCGCAAAACTTTGCGGACTTTAAAGGGTGGCACAATAAAATTGGCACCAGTACCCACTAAAATGAGCTCGGGTTTTTCTTCGGCTTTTAAAAAAACATCAAAACTTTCGGGCGTAATATCTTTAACCGACTGAATATTTTGCCAAGGCATAATTGTATCGCCAAAAATTAATATAGCCCCTTCATAGCGTTTTTCTTTCAGGCGAAAACCATTATCGTCATAGGCGGTAATTTGCCGAGGGTCATCGGGTACGGCCTGAATAAAATCGGATGTCTCCATTATATATTCCCGTAAGGTGATACTTTTTCTTTATTGGTCTCGGCCTTTTGTGTTACACGAAGGGCTAATAATATGGGCACAGCCACAAATAGAGACGACCATGTACCCACCGTAATACCCCAAATCATCGCAAAGGCAAAGTTTTGTAATACACCCGTACCAAAGATAAATAGCGCAATTAAGGCCAATAAGGTTGTAAAGGATGTCATTATGGTACGCCCTAAGGTCTGGTTAAGGGTTAAATTAAGCAAATCAATCATGGGTTGTTGTTTATATATGCGCATATTTTCGCGTACGCGGTCAAACACCACCACCGTATCGTTAATCGAATAACCCGCAATGGTTAATATGGCCGCTACCGTTGTTAAATTGAAATCGAGCTGTAAAATGCTAAACAAACCCAATGTTAAAATAATATCATGCACCAAAGCAACCACCGCTGCTACACCAAATTGCCACTCAAACCGAACAGAAATATAAGCCAGCATCGCAAGCATAGCTAAACCAACGGCCAATATACCGGCTTCTTTAAGCTCTTTAGAAACCGCACCGCCAATAGTACTGGTACCCTCTACCGTAATATCGCTTGAGAGGGTGGCTCTTACGGCTTTAACAGCGGCATCTTGCACGCCGTCTTCTCCGGTTTGGGCAGGGATAGAAATTAAATATTGGCCATCGCCACCATAAGATGTTACGCCAATAGAGGATATGCCAGTCTCATTTACTTGGCTACGAATTTCATCGACCTGCATAGAAACAGGCGCTTGAACAATTAATTGCGAGCCACCTTTAAAATCCAACCCGAAATTTAAGCCTTTAAAGGGTAATAAAATAAGGGCTACAATCACAAGAATAGCCGAAATTGATGGCGCAATTTTGCGCATGGCCATAAAGTTAAGGGTTGGCACTTTATTGAGCAAAGCAATACCCACTTGCATTTTTTGCGGGTCTTTAATGCTGAGCCAAATATTAATAAAGAGGCGGGTAACAAAAATGGCAGTAAACATTGATGCCATGACACCCAAAGCCAAAGTAACAGCAAATCCTTTAATAGGGCCGGTACCAAACTGATATAAAATAGCCGATGCAATTAATGTGGTTACATTGGCATCTAAAATTGTGCTCATGGCATTGCCAAAACCTGCGTCTACAGCCTGAATTGGGCGTATATTCGGCCGTTGCGATTCCTCTCGAATACGCTCAAAAATAATCACATTCGCATCTACCGCCATACCAATGGTTAAAACAATACCCGCAATACCCGGCAAGGTAAGGGTTGCTTGTAATATGGAGAGCATAGCCACAATGAGCACGATATTAAAAGCCAAAGCAATATCGGCAAATAGGCCAAAACGTAAATAAACCACAAGCATAAAGGAAACCACTAAGCCTAAACCGATAAGCGATGCAGTAATACCGGCATCAATGGCATCTTGACCAAGGGCTGGGCCAATGGTTTGTTCTTCTATTACTTTAAGCGGAACAGGTAATGCACCGGCATTGAGTAGATTAGATAAATCGGCTGCTTCTTCCGATGTAAATGTACCGGTAATTAAACCGCTACCACCGGTGATATGGGCATTAACCGCGGGGGCAGAGATTACCTCGCCATCAAGCACAATAACAATTAACCGCCCTTTATTGGCTGAAACCGTTGCGTTACTAAAGGCTGTACCCCCTTGGAGATCAAGCACAAAACTAATAGCATAGGAGCCCGAAAGACTATTTTGATCCACCACAGGAGAAGCCGATTTTAGGTTAAGCCCACTCATTACCAAATGATCTTCTACTTGGTAATAGCCATCGGGTTGGCCATCGCCATTGGCATCTTCACCGGGAAAGGTTAAATAACCTGCTTGGGGTGTAATAGCAGCTTGCGAATAAGGTTGGGTTGGGTGCCCCATATAAAATTCGAGCCGGGCTGTTTTACCTAAAGCTTCTTTGAGTTTTTCCGGATCGCCCACACCCGGAACCTGTAAAATAATACGGTCGTCACCTTGGCGCTGAATAATCGGCTCTAACACACCTTGGGGGTCAACACGGCGGCGGATAACCTCGATGGATTGTCCCACAGCCTCCGATGCACGGCGTGCAACTTCGCTTTCGGCTACCGATACATTAATAATACCGCCATTGGCTGTGGCATCCCAATTGGGTAATTGCCGGCTGATTACTTTTAAGGCTTCATTGGCATCGTCTGGATTATTTAGGGTAATTTGTAAAATATTCCCTGCAATGGCCGAGCGATGCAAAATACCATCTTGGCGTAAGGCCGAACGTAACTCGCCACGCGCATTTTTAAGTAAATCTTCACTTAAAGTTTTAAGCTCAACCTGTAATAATAAATAAGACCCCCCTTGTAAATCGAGACCCTGATTAATTTTTTGTTGGGGCAAATAGCTCGGGAAGTTTTCTACCTGCTGATTACTAAATAAATTGGGTGCAGCAAATAAAAATCCGAATAAACACACAATGCATATAAAAGTCGCGCGGAGCTTATTAACATATTTCATGGATTAAAGGCCTTATATATTACAAAATTAAATATCACTACCCCTTAAGATGAGAATCAAAAGGGGTATTTATAAAATATAGAAGATGGATAGATTAAGAAGATGGTGTTTCTTCTTTTGCTTCTTCTTTATTTTCTACTTTTTTATCTTCTTTTTTGGTAGCTTTTTTCCCTTTGGGGGTTTCTTTAGGTGCAGGCGCATGTTTAGAGTTGGTAACAGCTGCAATGCCCGAGCGGCTTAAACGCACCCGAATATCTGGGGCAATTTCAAGCTCTACTTCGTTATCGTCAATGGCTCTGGTTACTTTACCCTTAATACCGCCAGATGTAATAACTTCATCACCACGGCCAACATTGCTAATCATCTCGCGAAAAGCTTTTTGTTGTTTTTGTTGGGGGCGAATAAGTAAAAAGTAAAAAATAAGAAACATTGGTACAATCATTAAAAGCATTTGTACCAATCCACCACCTGCAGCGGGTGCGGCGGCTAATAAACTTGTGCCGAACATTCAGCTCTCCATTTTATCAAAGTTAAACATTTCCATAATATAGTCCCATGGATATAAAATATCAAAGATTTATTTAGGGTTTTTCGGCCGGGTTGCAATTATAGAGATAAATGGGCGAATTTGTGTGCCTTTGTTTTCGCCATATTGGGCTTGCATGTGGGATATAAAACCATCGAGGTATAAAAATTCTTGGCAGGCAAATTTATTTTGAGCGACTAAGGCAAAGCGATACATATTGCTGGGCGTAAGTGATTGGATAAAATAAAGTTGGTTATCGGCCGTTACACATGCGCCATTACGCACATATTCCGATGGCGAAGCATTGGTGAAATGACTAAAAATTTTACCCTTATGGATAAGTAATGGCCCCGATTGTACCGCCATGGAAATATCAGGAGCATCGGTAAAATTTTCGCTTATGACAATATGAGGAATATCCCCTTGCATATAAAATACCCCATTGGGTTTGGTATGAAAATTATCTTTACCCGAATTAAGGTTAATATCTTTTATCTTCTGATAATTTTCTATATATAAACCACCGGGGCGGGCATCATCGGAATAGATACCGCCATTCATGGCAAATAAAAGGGGCGTGCCATTATTTTGTTGTTCTTGCATTAAATTATCAAGGGATAAATAAGGTTCACCTTCGGCATTTAACCAAAAAATTTTGACATTTTCATTGGCTAAATCGGGCTGATAATAACGAAACTCAATATTATCAGCAGTAAAATAATGCATCATATTGGGCTCGGCGACCGCAAAAGGTGCCAAAAAATATAAGCCTGTAATCAGTTGCTTTATCATTTACCTAAATAATCGTAAGGATTAACAGGGGTTTTGCCATCACGAAGCTCAAAACGTAACGATGGCGATGTGGCCGAGCCACTTGAGCCCACCCGCGATATAACTTGCCCCCGATTCACTTTGTCGCCTTTTTTAACAAGCAAGCTATCGTTATAGCCGTAAACCGAAACCAAACCATCATCATGGCGAACGATAACCGTATTACCATAACCCGAAACATTACCCGAATGGATAACCGTACCCGATTGCGCAGCTACCACCGGTGCCGAGCGTGGGGCAGCAATGGTTAATGCGTTAGAGCTAGATGATGCTTTACCTTGTGTGGGCCATATATAACCTTTTTTGGTAACGGTTGGTGTGGCCTCTTGTATTGTATTACTTGCGGTTGTGGTTGTATTTTCAACAGCTTCAGTTGTTTGATTTTGCACTTGCTCGCGTACCGTTGGTAAATCATCTGTTGTTTCTTCTACTTGGGTGGCAACGGCTGTTGCAGCATCGGCACCTGTAGGTAAGCGTAAATATTGGCCTTGAGTTAATGGGGCATCAACCGATACATTATTGGCTTTGGCTAAGGCCTCGGCATTAACACCATAACGGCTAGCGACTTGGCGCAAAGTCTCGTTATAACCCACAATAGCATAATTGTTCGATGCCGTTGTTGTGGCTGTATTTGTTGCCGATGTACCAAGCGGATTACCAAATATGCTGCTGCCATCCCATTCTAAACCACCGCAGCCAGATAAAAGAACCACTGCACCCATTGCCGATAAATATTTTGTATAAACGCTCATCTTTTTCCCACAAATCTCTCTTTAATTCGCTTTAATCACTTTTTGGCCACCCATATAAGGTTGTAAAGCCACCGGAATATTAATGGAGCCATCTGCATTTTGATAATTTTCCATTACCGCAATCAACGTTCTACCCACTGCTAAACCAGACCCGTTTAATGTATATGCAAATTGTGTCCCTTTTTTGCCCTCTTCTTTAAACCGGGTATTCATGCGCCGCGCCTGATAATCTCCGCATAAAGAAATACTTGAAATCTCACGATATTTATCTTGTCCGGGTAGCCAAACCTCGAGATCAAAAGTTTTTCTGGCGCCAGCCCCCATATCTTGAGAGCATAATAAGAGTATACGATAGGGTAGGTTAAGTTTTTGTAAAATTATCTCGGCAGATTTCACTAAATAATCAAGCTCTTGCTCCCCTTGTTCGGGTTTACAAACCGATACCATCTCTACTTTGTTAAACTGATGCTGGCGTATCATGCCCCTTGTATCGCGCCCAGCCGAGCCAGCCTCGGCACGAAAGCAATTTGTAAGGGCCGTCATGCGTTGGGGTAAAAATTCCCCTTGCAAAATATCGCCGGCAACGGTGTTGGTTAATGTCACCTCGGCTGTCGGGATTAAATAAAAATCATCGGACTTTGTGGCATAAACATCATCCATAAATTTCGGGAACTGCCCTGTACCAAATAAAGCATTTTCGCGCACTAAAACAGGTGTTGTATATTCCATAAATTTATTTTCGGTGGTTTGAATATCTAACATAAATGCACCAATGGCACGCTCTAGGCGCGCAAGCTCATTTTTTAAAACCACAAAACGCGAGCCCGATAATTTAGCAGCAGTTTCAAAATCCATCTGTTTTAAATTTTCGCCCAATTCCCAATGTTCTTTGGGGGTAAAATCAAATGGGGTCGGTATGCCATGTTTTTTTACCTCAATATTATCATCTTCACTTTCGCCATAAGGCACATCATCAAGGGGAATATTCGGCAGAACAATCAGCATATCATTCAGCTGTTGGTTTAAGCTTTCGGTTTCGCTATCAAGGGCGGCTTGTTGCTCTTTACTTTGGCTTACTTTGGCTAAAATATCATCGGCATTGCCACCTTCGCGTTTAATAATGCCAATTTGTTTCGATAATGCATTGCGCTCTGCCGTTAAACTTTCCGATGCTCGCATGGCTTCGCGGCGTTTATCGTCAAGTGCCAATAATTCTTCCGATAGCGGGGCAAGCCCACGCATGGCTAAGCCTTTATCGAAAGCATTGGCATTGTCGCGAATCCAACGGATATCAAACATTATATATCTCCAAAAAAACTGATAATTATTATATTATGAAAAGCTATATTATCAAACAATTGGCGCATTGCAATCATTAATGTATGATAGTTTTCTTGCATAATTTTTAAAATGGTATAAATTGATGCAATTACAGTAAAATTTAAAGAGGCGGTTTGATGCAAGAATATTTAGAGTTTGAGAAATCAACCTTAAAACCTATTGACGATAAGATTGCTGAATATAATAAACTTAATAAAGATGGGGATTTGAACGATAAAATCAAAACCCAAGAAGAAAAGTATCAGGCAGAGCTAACAAAGCTATATGCAAAATTAACACCATGGCAAAAAACACAAGTGGCTCGTCATCCGGCACGGCCCCATGCCTCGGAAATTATTGCACAACTTATTAAAGATTATACCCAGCTTTCGGGCGATCGGCTATTTGCCGAAGATGCCGCGATTGTGGGAGGGATTGGGCGTTTTAATAATCGGCCGGTGATGGTTATTGCCCATGAAAAGGGTAATGATACCGAAAGCCGCATTAAACATAATTTTGGCATGGCCAAGCCTGAAGGTTATAGAAAAGCCCAACGGTTAATGAAAATGGCGGCTCATTTTAAATTACCGATTTTAACATTTGTGGATACCGCCGGTGCGTGGCCGGGGATTGATGCCGAAGAACGCGGGCAATCGGAAGCCATTGCGAAGTCTATTGATACATGTTTATCGGTCGAAACTCCGCTTATTGCCACCATTGTAGGCGAAGGTGGATCGGGTGGGGCTATCGCCTTAGCCACAGCCAATAAAGTGAATATGTTGGAATATTCTATATATTCGGTTATCTCACCCGAAGGCTGTGCATCAATTTTATGGCGCGATGGTGCGAAAGCCAAAGATGCTGCCGATACATTACGCTTAACTGCCGATGATCTTAAAAGTTTAGAAGTGATTGATGAAATTATTGCCGAGCCTTTAGGGGCGGCTCATCGGGATAAAAAAGTGGCCATTGCGGCTATGGGTAAATTGATTGAAACACAGCTTGCCGAGCTCGAAAAAATAAACGGAAAAGACCTAAAAAATCAGCGCCGCGATAAATTTTTGGCTATGGGTAAAAAAGGCCTTTCTTAAAATAAAAGCTTAAACGGATATAAAAGCGTATAAAATGTTCCAGAAAATTATACTCATTACCGGATTTTTGGGTAGTGGTAAAACATATTTTATCAATCGGCTGCTCGATCAATCGCCAAAGGAGCGTTGGGGGGTGATTGTAAACGATTTTGGCGCACAAAATATCGATATCACTTTGCTCAGAAATATTTCTTCGGGCATTCCGGCTTATCCGGTATCAAACGGCTGCATATGCTGTAGCGCCAAAGATGGTTTAAAAAATGCCTTTCAATTTTTTAAAAATCAATCTATTGAAAATATTATCATTGAAGCATCGGGATTATTTAATGGTAGCGATATTTATGATATCTGTAGCCAAACCCGCCATTTATTTATTGCTTGTGTGTTAGATGCAAGGGATATTTTAACAAAACGAACATTAAGTATAGAGGCAAAAAGCCAGCTGCAATCGGCCGATGCCATTGTTTTAAGCCATTTAGATGAGCTTGATGCATTATCGGTTGCCGAGGCACAATCCAAAGCAATTATATATAATAAAGATGCGATTATTTTAAATAATTCGCAAAAGGATATTTGGGAGTATTTAGAAGCCCAAACCCAGCATGATGCCGAGCAAAATCATCATCATGGGCATCATCACCATGAACCCACATTATCGGAATGCGAGCTTAAAATTCCAACAATGGCCGATAAAGGCTCGTTAGATTATTTAACTTATATATTATCCCATGCGCCATTCGGGCAGATTTTAAGAGCAAAAGGCTATATTAAAATGGGTAATCAATATTATCTATTGCAGCTTACATCTTATGATTATTCTGCTACGCCAGTGATAGAAAGCAAAGAGATTATAAAATTAGCGGGCATAGTATCGGTTTTTGGTTATAATCTTAAAGTCGATGAGTTACAATTTGCCGTGAGCAATGTTAAATAAGGAAGATATAATGACAACAGAACCCCAAATCTTTATTTATGATGGTGATTTACCCGATGATTTAAATTTGCCCGATGGTGCGATAGCGGTGGATACCGAAACAATGGGGCTCGATTTAAATCGCGATCGCCTTTGTGTGGTACAGCTTTCGGTGGGCGATGGTAATGCCCATTTGGTTCGTTTTGAGCCGGGGCAATATAATTGCCCTAATCTAAAAAAACTATTATCCGACCCTAAGCGTTTAAAAATTTATCATTATGCCCGCTTTGATGTTGCCAGTATTTATAAATATTTGGGTGTTTGGGCAACACCGATTTATTGCACCAAAATTGCCAGTCGGCTTGTGCGTACCTATACCGACCGCCATGGGTTAAAAGACTTATGCCGTGAGCTTTTAGGGGTGCAAATATCCAAACAACAACAAAGTTCTTATTGGGGAGCAACAGCTTTAAGTGCCGACCAAGCCGAATATGCCGCCGGTGATGTTTTATATTTACATGGCTTAAAAGAAAAGCTCGGTGATATGTTAAAGCGCGAAAACCGTACCCATTTAGCACAGGCCTGTTTTGACTTTATAGCCACAAGGATAGAGCTAGATTTATCGGGCTGGCCGGATATTGATATATTTGCCCATAGTTAAACAAAAAGCTTCGCCAAAATAGCGAAGCTTTTTTTATAGAATATTTCACCTTAATTTAGGTGAAAAGCAGGTTAGAAAGCAGGGTTAATACCACCACAAATACGAGGTTGAGGATAATACCCACACGCATCATTGTTTTTTGGGCAACCATACCGGTACCAAATACAATGGCATTGGGTGGTGTGGCCACAGGCAACATAAATGCACAAGATGCCGCTAAGGCAATAGAAAGCACAAGCATGGATGGCTCAACGCCCATTTCTTGCCCTACCGAATAGAAGATGGGTACAAATAATGCAGCTGTTGCCGTATTAGATGATAGCTCGGTTAAAAAGATAACAAATAATGTAACCGCTCCAATAACCAAAATAAATGGCCAGCCAGCAACAAGTTGGGTAAAGATATTGGCTAAATAATTGCTGGCACCCGTTGCGCTAAGCACAGAGCTTAAAGCAATACCACCACCAAAGAGCAATAACACACCCCAGTCCGTTCCTTTATCAATATCGCGCCACCGTACGGTACGTAAATATAACAAAGCAAATACAGCCGAAAGCGCAATGATTGTATCCATAGAGCCTGTAACATGGGTTAATGGTTTTAATTTGCTAGAGAATATCCAAGCAAGGGCGGTGAGTGCAAAAATGCCCACAGTTAACATGCGTGGATAAGTCCATTGAAACTCCATTTTTTCTAATTTTACCGATTGGCTGAGCTCGGGGCGTAAGGCAAAATATAAAATCGCCACCATTAATGGTAATAAAATAACCACGGCTGGCACACCAAATGTAAGCCATTGGCCAAAGCTAATGCCTAATTGTTTGGCTGCAATACCATTAGGGGGCGAACCCACAATAGAGCCCATACCGCCGATACTCGCCGCATAAGCCACACCCAGTAAAAAGAAGGCAATTGTGCGTTTACGTTTATTTTCATCATCACTTTTAATTTGGTGCACAATGCCTAAAATAAGAGGTATCATCATGGCTGTTGTCGCCGTATTGCTCATCCACATCGATAAAAATGCGGTTGCACCAAATAAAGCAATAGCCGCAATAAACATTTTGCCTTTCGATGCCACCACAATTCGATTGGCTATTAGTTTATCGATACCCTGATAAGCTAAGGCCGATGCAAGGGCAAACCCGCCAAAGAATACAAAAATAAGCGGGTTAGCAAAAGATGCTAAACTTTTTGTAACATCTGATACCCCAAAAAATGATGCAAGTACGGGTACCAGCAATGCGGTTGCGGCTAAAGGCATAGCCTCGGTAAGCCATAAAAAAGCGATGCATACAAAAATAGCAATACCAACAGTGACTTTTTGAGGGTCTAAATCAGCATGGGCACTGACATCGGGTTTAAAAAAGCTAAGAACCGAAACCATTAAAACAAAAGCGGCAAAAACCAACCATGTCCGTTTGCGTTTAAAAACGGGTCTAAAAATCTCGGTATCAAGATCTTCGGTGGGGTAATGCCCGTGGATGTAATAGGATTCTTTTCTTAGGTCACGGGAGAGGAATTTTTGTTCCTCTTCGTTAAATTCATCATAATTCTGATTTACCTTATTTTGGTCTACCATAGGGCCTCCTTGTTATGATTACTGTTTCGTTTTTATATCCAATTGAAGAAAAAGATATAAATATTTGATAATAAAGCTATCATAGGGTGATTGACAATTCAACATTTCTTTAAATATCAATACAAATTTTATCGTATTTTATAATATATATAATTTGTTTTCTTATGGGTTTAATGGGTTAGGCGAATTAACGCTAGAAGTTAAAAAAAATATGTATATAATAAATTCCATTCAAAAATATGACAGATAAAGGCCTTTGCCAATGAGCAAACAACCCATCATTCGCCCAATTACCGATAATGATATAAAAGCCGTTACCGATATTTATGCTTATTATGCGGAAAATAAAGAGGTTACATTTGAGTGGGAAGCCCCAACTTTGGCCGAAATGCAAGCGCGTGCACAAGCCGTGCGCCAATTGGGTTACCCTTATTTAGTGATAGAAGAAGATGGTAAGGTTGTTGGTTATGCTTATGTTGCCCCATTTAGAGGCCGTATAGGGTGGAAATGGACTGTTGAAGTATCTATTTATTTAGCCCCCGATATGGGGCACCAAGGTTATGGTTCTTTACTTTTAAATGCACTGATTAAAGCTTGCGAAAAAACAACAGATATTCGTATGTTGGTTTCAACTATTGCATCTAATGGTATTGCCTCTATCCGCCTGCACCAAAAGGCAGGCTTTCGGATTATTGGCACCATGCTCGATGCGGGTTATAAATTTGGTGAGTGGCACGATATTGTGTTTATGCAAAAATCTATTGGTGAAGGTACAAATTCTGTAAAGAAGATATAAAAATAATTTAAGGAGGCTAAATGCAAATAGGTATCGATTTGGGTGGAACAAAAACCGAAGTTATCGTTTTAGACCATAGTCAAGAGGTCTTTCGCCATCGTGTACCCTCGGCAAGGGATAGTTACGAGGGCAGTATTCAAACCATTAGAGATTTGGTTTTTTATGCCGAGGAACAAGTGGGGCAAAAATGCTCGGTGGGTATGGGCATGCCGGGTATTGTATCGCCTCTTTCGGGGCTTGTAAAAAATGCCAATTCCACTTGGTTAAACGGCAAAGCTTTTGATGTCGATTTATCTAAAGCCATTGGGCGCAAAGTACGGGCGACTAACGATGCCAATTGTTTGGCGGTATCAGAGGCTGCCGATGGTGCGGGCAAAGATGCCAATGTGGTATTTGCTTTTATTTTGGGTACAGGCTCGGGCAGTGGTATTGTGGTTAATGGCCAAGTGATAAATGGTCATATGGGCAATGGTGGCGAATATGGGCATATTCCTTTAGCATGGCAAAATCAATATGAGTTTGATAACGCCCCCCAATGTTATTGTGGCCATAAAGGTTGTTACGAGTTATGGGTCTCTGGCACAGGGTTTGAGCTCGATTATGCCAATTTATCGGGTAATAAAATACAAGGGCGCGAGATTACCGCTTTAGCCGAACAAGGTGATGCCATAGCGCAAAAGGCAATTGCCGATTATAAATCGCGACTTGGGCGGGCAATTGCCATGATTACCAATATTTTAGACCCCGATGTTTTTGTATTAGGGGGCGGTATGAGCAATGCACCGTTTATCGATGAAACCATTGCCGATTATGCTCGGCCTTATGTATTTGGTAAGGAGTTTCAAACACCTATTCGTAAAGCCATGTATGGCGATAGCTCGGGCGTGCGCGGTGCTGCATGGTTATGGTCGCCCGAGGAATTAAATGAGGCGCTAAAACCTTATTAAAAAACATATTTAAGCCATAAAAACATGGAATATAGAATTTATGACAACAGAAATTATTAAAACAGCAAAAAAAGTTATTGAAACCGAAATTACGGGTTTAACCAACCTAAAAAATAGCTTGGGCGAAAGTTTTACCCAAGCCGTTGATCTTATTGCAGGCTCCGATGGTCGTGTGGTTGTTTCGGGCATGGGTAAATCCGGGCATATCGGTAATAAAATTGCTGCTACTTTAGCCTCTACAGGCACACCGAGCTTTTTTGTGCATCCGTCCGAGGCTAGCCATGGCGATTTGGGTATGATTACGCCCAAAGATATTGTTTTGGCATTATCTAACTCCGGCAAAACGGCTGAGCTTTTTAATTTAATATCCTATTGCAAGCGTTTTTCTATCCCGATTATCGCCATAACCAAAGATGAATCATCGGAGCTTGGGCGCAATGCCAGCATTTGTTTGGCTTTACCTGTATTTGAGGAAGCCTGTCCCATGGGGCTTGCCCCCACAACATCAACCACCATTCAGCTTACATTGGGCGATGCATTGGCGGTCTCTTTATTAGAAAAACAGGGTTTTACAGCCGATGATTTTGGTGTTTATCATCCCGGTGGTGCGCTTGGCAGCCGGCTGATGCGTGTTGCCGAAATTATGCATACCACGAGCCCCTTTGTGCGCAAAGAAGATAGTTTAAAAACGGTGCTCCTTACGATTACATCGGGTAGTTTGGGCTGCGTGGCTGTTGTGGATGAAGAAAATAATATTTTGGGCGTGATTACCGATGGCGACTTGCGCCGCCATATGGGCGATGATTTACAAGCGCAAACAGCGGCCGATTTAATGTCATCGCACCCCATAACCGTATCGCCTTCTATGCTGATTACCGAGGCAATAGCCATTATGAACAAAAAGCATATTACTGCATTACTTGTGGCCGAAGATAATCAGTTAAAAGGTGTTATTCATATTCACGATTTATTACGTGCGGGTGTGAAATAAGAGCAAATATAATGAGCGCAACCGAAACAGCAAAACGCATTAACCATGTAAAGCAGCATAGTAAAATAGTGCATTTAGCCCGTATTTCAGTGCCTATTGCTACATTCTTTTTATTGGTTTTGCTTTTTTGGATTCCAAAGACCATGCAAAAAAATCAGCTTTCGATTGATGCCATTACTCAAGATAATCAGGTGGCAATGGATAGCAATGTTGCCGTGCTTAGCCAACCGCGTTATCAGGGGCGTACAGGTAACTGGCAATATGATATTAGTGCTTATGTTGCCAATAATGCTTCTATAGAGAGCGAGCGTATCGATTTTATTTCGCCTCAAGGCGTGGTGAATATTGATGATGGCGCACAATTTGATAGCCAAGCCAATACAGGCAGTTGGTTTAGTGAACAAGAGGTTTTAGAACTTACCGGCCACGCATCTTTGCTTCATTCCGATGGTTATTATGTCGAAAGTGATCGGGTACAAATTGATGTAAAAGGGCAAGAGGTTCGTACCCCCGGCAATGCCCGTGGTGAAGCCGAGTTTGGTAAATTTGAGGCCGATAAAATACGCATAGAAGATGGCGGAAATACTATTTGGCTTTTAGGACATAGTCATGTTACTTTATTAGCAGATAAAAAACCAACAAACATTCAAGGCACTCATCATAGTGGTGATGAATAAAGGATTATAATGAAAAAAAATTATTTATATCCGTTTTTTCTACTCATTTTTGCCCATTTACCATCTTATGGCGCAATGAATTTATTTTCGCCCGAAGGGGGCATACCCATTGATATTACATCGGATAACGGTATTGAGATTGACCGAACCAATAAAGTGATTGTGGCCACAGGCAATGCCAAAGTGGTGCGTGAAGCTACAACTTTATATGCCGATAAGCTTTATGCCTTTTACGAAGAAGATGCCGAGGGCAATACAGTTTTTTGGCGTTTAGATGCCGAGGGTAATTTTAAAATTACGGCAGATCAAGGCCAAATTACCGGCGAAAATGGCACTTACGATGTGCGCCAAGAGATTGTGGTTATAAAAGGGAATCCGGTGGTTGTTAAAGGGGAGCAAGGTACAGTAGTTGCCCATAAGCAAATAGAATATTACGATACCGAGCGCCGTATTATAGCCCGTGGGCAAGTTAAAGGGACACAAGGCGATCAAAGCATTGAGGCCGAAGTGGTAGAAGTATTTTTAAAGCCTGATAGCGCAAATAACACCGACCCCACAGCCAAAGCGGCGAGTGATGTAAGCAGTTTGGCATCAGATGTCGACCAAATTCGGGCTTATACCGATATTACACTTAAAAATAAAGATGGTACGGTTACGGGCGATCGGGCTATTTGGTTTGCCGATACCGAACAAGCTACTTTAACGGGCGATGTGACTTTAAAACAGCTTAATAATGTTTTAAACGGTTGCCGTGCAGAGGTCAATACCGCATCGGGTTCAGCCCGTCTTATCGGTGGTGCATGTTCTGAAGATGATGGAATCTCTGGCCGGTTTGAAAGTAAACAATAATATGGAAAATAATAACGAAGGCCTTGTTGCCGCAAATTTATCCCGTAATTTTGGCCGCCGCCAAGTGGTACAAGATGTATCGGTAACATTAAAACGGGGTGAAGTTGTGGGTATTTTAGGGCCTAATGGTGCGGGCAAAACCACCAGCTTTTATATGATTGTAGGGCTATTAAAGCCCACTTTAGGTAATATTTTTTTAGATGGTACCGATGTAACCAATATACCCATGTATCAGCGGGCACGTTTGGGTATTGGCTATTTACCGCAAGAAGCCAGTATTTTTAGAGGGCTGAATGTAGAGCAAAATATTATGGCCTCGTTGGAATTACATTTTAGCGATGTAAAAGTTCGTAAACGGAAGCTCGATGAATTGTTAGACGAGTTTGGTATTACAAAATTGCGCAAATCATCGGCGCTTTCGTTATCTGGGGGCGAACGGCGCAGGGTAGAGATTGCCCGTGCACTCGCAAGTGAGCCGCATTTTATATTATTAGACGAACCCTTTGCTGGGGTGGACCCAATTGCGGTGCAAGATTTACGTAATTTGGTACATCACCTTAAAGACCGTGGCATTGGGGTTTTAATTACCGACCATAATGTGCATGAAACATTAGAGGTAATAGACCGTGGATATATCATCCATGCCGGCCAAGTGATTATGGAAGGTACAGCCAGAGAAATCACCCAAAATGAGCGGGTGCGCCAAGTATATTTGGGCGATAGTTTTTCAGAAGCCATGGTGAGTAAATATCGCTAAAAGAGAGGTACGTCATGAAACTTTATTATTCGAAAGCCAGCCCCTATGTGCGTAAAGTGCGTACCGTCATTGCGCATCATGGTTTGGTGGGTGATGTGGAACTTAAAGAAGCATCAGCATTCGACCCAAACTCTCCCCATAATGAGGCCAATGTTTTAGGGCGTATCCCCGCTTTAGAAACCAATGACGGCGAATGGCTTTATGATAGCCGTGTGATTGCCGAATATTTGGATCATTATGGGGAAAATACCCCATTATTTCCAAAAAATAGCCAACGTTGGGCTGTGCTCCGACTGCAAGCTTTAGGCGATGGCATTGTGGATAATGCCGTACCCATAGTGGCGGAGAAATTTTTTAGGGAAGATAAAAATTATTGGCTCAAACGCCACGCACAACTCACCCAAAGAAATATCAGAACCCTTGATTATATTCAATCCAACAAAGGTTTTATGACCAATGATTTACATATTGGTACAATCACTTTGGTTTGTGCAATCGATTGGTTGCAATTCAGAAAAGCGACCTTGGATATTGATGTAGAAAAATCATTCCCCCAAATTTTTGCTTGGGTGCAACAAATGAATAAACAATATGATTGTTTGCAGCAAACAATCCCGACAACCTAAAAAAAAAGCCCTTTAATTGTTAAAGGGCTTTTTCTTAGTTAGTTATATTTATTTTTAATTCGCAAAATCCGCATAGCATTTAAGGTAACAATAACGGTTGCGCCGGTATCGGAGAATATAGCTAATAACAAATAATTATTTGTGATGAGCGGGTAGTTATTTAATAATCCGAGAGCGATGATGTAAGAGATAATACCAACAATTACCTTAATACCAACGGCAAAAATAATATTTTGTGTAATTTTACTTTTGGCAATTTTGGCTAAATGAATTAAAAACGGTAAATTATTGATGTTATTAGAAGAAAGCGCAGCATCGGCAACCTCTAAAGCCACATCGGTACCCGCACCCATAGCTATGCCAATATCGGCCTCGGAAAGTGCAGGGGTATCGTTAATACCATCGCCCACCATAGCCGTTGGGGCTTGGGTTTTTAGAGCAGCGATTTTGGTAAGTTTTTCGGCCGGTAATAATTCGTAAACTACGGTAATATCAAGCTCTGCCGCTATTTTTTGTGCGGTGGCTTTATTATCGCCAGTGAGCATAATGGGGGCAATGCCCAGTTCTTTTAACGATTTTAAAGCATGACCGCTTTCAGCACGAAGCTCATCTTGCAGTACAATCATACCAATGGCTTTATTATTTTTCACCACCACCACTTTACTACCAATAATATTGGGATCATCGCTAAAATCACTATCAATTTCTTGAGCGGCTTTGGCCGAATATACCGCAACATTATCGCCATTATAATAGGCTGTTACACCTTTACCGCTAATGGCTACTACATTTTCAACTGGTTTAAAGGCAATATTTTCGCCAGCATAATTCCGTATAGCCTCAGCCAATGGGTGATTATTGGATTGCTCTACCTGTATGGCGATATCTAAGATGCCATCTTTGCTGTCATCACCAAAACTATAGATATCGGTAATGCTGAGCTGTCCTTTGGTGAGTGTGCCTGTTTTATCAAAGGCCATATTTTTAATATCGGCCAAGCCTTCAATCGTAGCACCGGATTTCACTAATATACCTTCTTTTGCTGCAACTGAAAGGGTAGAGGCAATCACGGTGGGGGTAGAGATGACCAAAGCACAAGGGCAGGCGATAAGCAGCAAGCCAATACCGGCATATATCCATTCTTGCCAGCCCAAACCAAAAGCTAAGGGTGGGACAATGGCGGTTAAAAAGGCAATGATAACAACAATAGGGGTATAGCGGTTGGCAAATTTATCCATGCGCCGTGCAATGGGGGATTTATGACTATTGGCTTCTTCCACAAGGTTTTGAATACGGCTTAAACTGCTTTGGCTGGTGGTGCTTGTGGCTTTTACTTGCATGGGGCTACCAATACCGATGGACCCGGCAGCAATATCATCACCTATATTTTTTTGTTGGGGTAGACTTTCGCCTGTTATGGCACTTTCATCTACTTCGCCAATAGTTGTGGCTTCGCCGTCCACGGCTAGGCGTTTGCCGGGGCGAAGCTCGATAACATCATCAATCTCTATATTATCCGATGCCACAGCTTGCACGCCATCTTTGGTCACTTTATAGCTAATATCGGGTGCCAATTGGGCGAGGCGGCTAATCCCTTTACGCGCCTTAGATGCCGCAACATGCTCTAGCACCTCGCCCACATTATATAAAAAGACCACAAGCGCGGCTTCCATATATTCGCCTAAGGCCACCGCACCAATCACCGCAAGACTCACCAAAATGTTCATACCCAAAAAGTTTTTATTTTGTGCCGATTGTATGGCTTGCTTTAATACAGGGAATAATGCCACTAAAGCCGCGGCTAAAAATGCCCATTTACCATAATCGGGGAAGATAAAAGAGGCGATAGTTGCCAACAAGATGAGCAAGCCAGATATCAACATAGATTTAAAATAAGGGCTATCCCAAACAGAGGTTTCGCTCACCACTTCTTCTTCATCAAAAATATGATAACCAAGGGGGGTGATTTTTTCCTTAAATTGCGCAAAGGGAATATCTTTATTGGTGGTTACATAGACTTTTTCGGCCGAAAGATTCACAACAACCTCAGTCACATCACTTATGGATTTAAGTGCGGTTTCTACTTTTAATGCGCAACTGGCGCAATCTAATCCTTTAATCGGAAAGCGATAATAAGCCATATTGATTTCCTGTTCTTTAATGCTTATATTGAGAATATAGTGTCTACAATCATTGTAGAATCAAGAGGAAATTGATGAAAACTTATTTAATCGGCGAAATCGCAAAATATTCGGAATGCTCGGTGCAACTTATACGGCATTATGAGGAGATTGGGTTGATCTCTAAACCCGAGCGTACAAACTCTAACCGGCGGGTATATAGCGAGGCACAGCTTAAGGAGTTGCAGTTCATTCGCCATGGGCGCTCCATGGGATTTTCAATCGAAGATATTAAGAATCTCATCGCCCTAAAAAAACAGCCCGATCATAATCAGCAAGCCCATGATATTGCCGAGCGCCATTTGCATGCGGTAAATGAACGCATAGCCGAGCTTAAAAAGTTACAAC